>JAAZKF010000439.1 GCA_012799975.1 Burkholderiales bacterium | reverse complement strand
TGCCAGGAAGGCGTGCATCGAGGAGCGGAGCGTAGTTGGAAACTACGTGAGCACCGCAGAGGTGCGCCTGACGACGCAGACGGGCCCGGATCGATGGCCGAATGCCACGGTAGGCGGCGGATTCAGGGAAATTACACCACTTGACGAGACACAACCTGCTCCGACCAGGTGCATACCATCGAACGACAAGGCGACCAGCGCGATATTCACATGGGCAGAGGGTTGCCCTTCCAGGGTCGCTGCTGGCCAAGGGCGAAAGGCCACCCCGGTCAGATGGAATGGGTCTGGAGACTTCCAGCGAAGAGCGCGGCCAACCTGAGGACATCGGAGAGGGAGAAGCGGGATGGAAAACCTGAATCTATGGAATGAGCGGGACCTGGCCCGACGTGAGGCGATGGTCTTGCGCAGCCGGGACTGGCGGAACGGAGCTGTGGTCTATCAGGTCATGGTAGACCGTTTCGCTCCCTCCCTCCGCTTGGACGAAAAGACCCACCTGTACCGGTCGCCCCGGAGATTGCGGCGCTGGGATGAGCTGCCCCTACAGGGGACCTGGGATGAAACTGCCCGGGTCTGGAGCCACGAGGTGGACTTCTGGGGAGGAGACCTGCACAGCCTGTCTCAGCGCCTGGACTATCTCCAGGATCTGGGGATCGATGTGCTCTACCTCAACCCGATCTTCTCGTCCCTGACGAATCATAAGTACGATACCTGGGATTACCACCAGGTCGATCCGACCCTGGGAAGCCGGGCAGAGGTGGCGGCCCTGGCGGCCGAGCTGCACAGGCGTGGGATGCGCCTTATGCTGGACGGGGTATTCAATCACATGGGACGCCGCAGTCCCATGTTCATCTCGGCCCAGGCGGATCCTGAGAGCCCCTGGCGGAACTTCTTCCGCTTCCGACCGGAGGCACCTGAGCAGGCCATAAGCTGGTTGGATATCGAGAATCTGCCGGAGTTGAACCTGGAACACCCCCAGGTTCAGGACTTCGTCTTCCGGCGCGCGGATTCGGTGGTTCAGTCCTATCTGCGTGAAGAACAGATCGACGGTTGGCGTCTGGACGTCGCCTTCGATCTGGGCTTTCGAATCCTGCACGAACTGACCTTGTGCGCGCACGAGGCCCGGCCCGGGTCCGCCATCATCGGGGAGATCTGGAACTATCCCGAGGATTGGCACCCTGCGGTGGATGGGGTCATGAACATGCACGGCCGCGCCATCCTTCTGCACCTGGTCCGCGAAAATCTCTCTCCCGGTGTCGCGGCAGACATGTGGGAGACCATGGTCGGGGACGCCGGTCTGGACCACATGTTGAAGGCATGGCTAGTCCTGGAAAATCACGATACGCCCCGACTCTCGCACGAGCTTCCCGATTCCCGACAACAGCGTCTGGCCCGAATCCTGCAATTCACCTTGCCCGGAACCGTCTGTTTGTATTATGGAGGCGAGCTGGGAATGGAAGGTGGACCCGAGCCCGCCAGTCGAGCCCCCATGCGTTGGGACCTGGTAGGTGACGAGAATCCCACTCTTCAATTGCATCGACGTCTGCTCTCCCTGCGCAGGAACTGCCCAGCTCTGCGTTGGGGGGACTTCCGCCGCCTGCACGCCGACGACCTCTTTGCCTTCCTGCGTCGGACCGGCTCGGCACGCGAGACCGTCGTCGTGGTGGCCAACCCGGGAGAGCATGAGGTGACCCGGTTCGTGCAGTTGCGCGATAGCAGGATCCAGGACCTGACGATCCTGCGGGATGCCTTGACCGGGCGGGAATGGACGGTCTACGCAGGAGGGGTGGAGGTGTCGGTCCCGGCTCGTGAGGTCCTGATCCTGCAGCCCGACTGTTCACCTGCTCCTGGCGGGTATCATCGCTATCGGCGTCTACCGTGAATAATTCTGGTTTCTGAGGTAGCGTTCCAGGAATTCCTGCACCGGTCGGGAACTTCCCGGAGCATCGCCACATTTCTCGGGCCGAGCCCCGAAGCCCGGCGGGGGAATCTGGGGCGTTTGCGGGAAAGGCTCCCGACATCCCTTGGATGAGGTCGTTTTCATGGATCAAGAGGCTCTGTACGAACTGAAAGTTGTCGCTGGCAAGGACAAAGGGAAGGTGATCCCGCTCGAAGGTTCCAGCATCACGTTGGGGCGGAGCTCGGGGAGTTTCAATGCCAGCGCCGGCGCCATTCAGTTCGAGGAACCCAGCGTTGCCCGGGTACATGCCATCCTCCAATGGGATGACGAAGAGCGCGTCTATTCCTTCTCCAACCGCTCGCCCATCAGCCCGCTGATGGCCAACGGGACCCCGGCTGCCAGTGGTCGCCTGGTTCCTGGTCTTTCTCTGCAGATGGGGCAGTTGGTCGTGAAGGTGGTCGGACGGGAAGGGAGCGCTCCTGCGGATTCGGACCCTCGCCTGGTTTCCGTCGTGCCGCTGGAGTCTGGTTTCCTGGGCGAGAAGCCCGTCGAGGAGAAGGTAAGACGTCCTGCCTGGTTGCTACCCCAGACCCCGGTTGCGGGCGCAGCGGTCTCCAGTCCGCAAGCAGCACCCCAGCCGCCAGAGACGGGCAAGAAGGCGCGCAAGAAGAAGGATGCCGAGGAGACTGCCTCACCCTCGGAGCCAGCTCCCAAGCCCAAGCCTGAACCCAAGCCTGAGCCCAAGCCCAAGCCCGAACCCGAACCCGTCAAAGCGGCCGTGCCCCCCGCCTTCGAGGCTCCCATGGAAACCAAGCGGATGACCGGTTTCATCGAGGTGCTCAAAGGTATGTCCAAAGGCAGGAAGTTCCAGGTCTTGGGAGATACCTCCATCGGGCGCAGTCCGGAGTGCGGGGTTTCCCTTCCCGACTCCCAGGTCTCCCGGAAGCACTGCAGCCTGGTGGTCGAAGGTGACCGCTTCATCCTGGTCCACGAGAGCAAGACCAGTACGACCAAGGTGGGTCGCAATGTGGTCCGCAGCCGTCATCCCCTGCAGGATGAAGAAGAGATCACCCTGGCCGATCGCGTCGTCCTGCGCTGGAAGAAGAATTAGAAAGGCGTGGCCTTCGGCCTCGGGGCCGACCTGGGGCCAGAACGCTGCTTCAGGTGGGGGGTGGAAGTCGTCCCCGTCCCCTCTCGCCGGGTTTCAAGGGCCGATTCAAGACAGGCTCCGAGTCCCTTTCAGGGGCGAGAAAGGTAGGCGTCGTGAAGTCGGTCTATATCGTATCTGCTGCTCGTACTGCCATCGGCTCATTCCTGGGAGGGTTTCGCGAGGTTCCTGCACCGGCTTTGGGAGCCATCTGTATCCGGGAGGCGCTTGAACGGGCTGGCGTCCTCGCCGAAAAGGTGGATGAGGTCTTGATGGGTTGCGTGCTGCAGGCCGGTCTGGGGCAGGGGGCCGGAAGGCAGGCTGCCATCCAGGCCGGGATTCCCCAGACCACTCCGGCCTGGACGGTCAACCAGATCTGCGGTTCTGGCCTGAAGGCCGTAGCCCTGGCCTCCACCATGATCGCGGCCGGTGACGCCGAGTGCATCGTGGCGGGAGGGATGGAGAACATGTCTCGTGCCCCCTACGTCGCCAACTTCGTTCGGGAGGGACGCAAGATGGGGCCCGTCGAGATGGTCGACGCGATGGTTCATGATGGTCTCACCGACGTGTTCTCGAACAAGCACATGGGGTTGACGGCCGAAGCCATCGCCGAGCGTTTCGCGCTGAGTCGAGAGGAACAGGACGCCTTCGCCGCAGAGAGTCAGGCCCGGGTGGCCCGAGCCTGGGAAACCGGAGCCTTCGAGGCCGAGATCGTCCCGGTTTCCGTCCCCCAACGCAAGGGAGACCCGGTCGTGATCCAGCGTGACGAGCACCCGCGCCCCGATACGACGGTGGCCACGCTGGCTCGCCTGCGTCCTGCCTTCAAGCCTGATGGCACGGTAACGGCGGGCAACGCCTCGGGAATCAACGACGGCGGAGCAGCCGTCCTGCTAGCTGGTGAGGATTTCGTCAAAAGCCACGATCTCAAGCCCCTGGCTCGGATCGTATCCCACTCCACCACCGCCCTGGACCCTTGGTTCATGGGCCTGGGTCCGATCGAGGCGACCCGCAAGGCCTTGGCCCGTGCCGGCTGGAAGTTGGAAGACGTCGAGCGCGCGGAGCTCAATGAGGCCTTCGCCTCCCAGTCCCTGGCGGTGATGCGCGAGCTGGGGATCGACCCTGCCATCACCAACGTCAACGGCGGCGCCATCGCCCTGGGGCATCCTATCGGGGCCTCCGGTGCCCGCATCCTGGTGACCCTGCTCCACGAGCTGCAACGCTCCGGAAAGACCCGAGGGCTGGCCGCCTTGTGCGTGGGAGGAGGCATGGGAACCGCCATGCTGGTCGAGCGAACATAGGAATTCGAATGGTAACCCCTCGGTCGCCTCGCTGGGGGGTGTGAACAAGGGGTCGGCCCACCGGGTCGGCCCCTTTGGTATCGGTGCACAGGGGGTACCAGTCAGTTCAGTAGACGAATTGCCGGACGTCGTAATGGCTGACCACCGGGCCCTGGGGATGAGCTGGGAAGCGCAGTCTGGAGCGCAGCGCCCGGCTCTGCTCGCGGCAGGCCCGGCGGTCCAGCAGTTCGGCCATCTCCTCCAGAACGTAGGGCGAACCGGGATCAGGTTCGAATTCCGAGAGGCTTATCCGGTCTCCCGCGTCCAAGGGAAGCCGGTTGAGCAGATCTGCCGTCTTCTCGACATGTTCCTCGGCCAGGGACGGTCCACCCACCCCGGTCATGACGATCACCCCGACCCGGATCCCGGCGGCTTTGAGGAGGCCCACCAGTTCCTCCGCCTGGGCGGCGCTGCCAGGCTTGCGCAGCACTCGCAGGACCCGGTCGCTCCCCGTCTCGATCCCCAGGTGCAGGGAATTCAGACCCCGTTCGGCCAGTTCGCGCCAGCACTGGAGGCTGCGGCGTAAGGTGCTGAAGGTGTCCAGGAAGGAAGAGAATCCTGCCAGGTGTTCGGGTTGGAAGAAGGAGTCCGTCGGGCGAGGCGCCTCCAGGCGACGGTGCAGCCAGCTCAGGGCCGCCAGCAGATGGGAGTCCGGGAGGCTGGCCGCGTTGGCATCTGCCAGGAAGACGCCGCGGCGCCAGGCCAGTCCCGCCCCCATGAAGGCCAGGGCCTCCTCGACGTGCCGGGTGAACTCCTCCTGGGAGAGCACCCGGTAGGGGCGCTTTTTGTAAAAGGTGCAGAAAGAGCAGAGGTTGTAGCTGCAACCCTCCGTCAATTGCAGGACCAGCGACCGGTACTGATCCGGGGGCAGGATCATGACCGGGCTCCAGATGCTCCTGAAGCGAGCGGCGTCCTGGTTCGGGTCCAGTTCCACAGCCCGGCGCAAGGGCTCCGGTTTTCCCAGGAGCCGCCACCCCTCCTTCAGGAACGAGCGCACGTGTCCCAAACAGGCGGCCAGTTCCTCCGGAGTGAGCCGACGTACCCCCTGCTCCCAGGCCTCCCGACCCGGCTTCCGAACCAATTCCAGGACCGTACCGTCCAGCCCCCGGCGATGAATAACCCCATGCCGGGTCCAGGAAACCGGACGCCCTGCCAGATCGAAGGCGCACATGTCTGGACCTCGATGCAACAGGACCCGCTCCTGGTTCCAGACCAGGCGGAACGGTGGAGATCCTGCAACATGGGGAGCCAGGAGGGAACCGGTCTCAGGGAACTTGAGCGGTTCGAACATGCCATGAGGATAGCACAGGCGGTCAGTACCAACCCTTGGGCAGGCATCCCGGGCACTGCTCCTGAAGTGCTCGAGATGCCTGAATCCCCGGACCTTCCTGCCCCGGAGTCAAACGCTTCCGGTCCGTCCTCTCCAGGGGAATCGGGCCTGGTGCTCCAGATTCCCGACTTCTGCCTGGTCCTGCTGGTGGGACCGGCTGGTTCGGGCAAGTCCAGTCTGGCCGCCCGTCACTTCCGTCCCACCGAGATTCTCTCTTCGGATCGTGCCCGGGCCTGGATCACCGACGATGAGGCCGAACAGGAGGCTACCGCGGATGCCTTCGCCTTGCTGCATCGAATGGCCGACCTGCGCTTGGCCTGGCGTCGCCTGACGGTGGTGGACGCCACCAACCTCGAGTCGGCCCACCGCCAGCAGTGGCTGGCCATCGCCCGAGCCCATCACGCCGAGACGGTAGCCCTGGTGTTGCATTTCCCCCTGTCGCTGGTCCGGGAGCGGAATCGGGCTCGTTCCCGGCAGGTCTCCCAGAAGGTCCTGGACCTTCATTTCGGCCGCTTCCACGCGGAATTCCCCGCCTTGCAGGGGGAGGGATACAGCTACATCCATATCCTGGAGGACCCCCACGTCGTGGAGACGCTCACCCTTTCTCGGGTACCGCTGCCTGTAGACCGACGTCAGGACCCCGGGCCCTTCGACCTGGTGGGGGATGTCCATGCTTGCCACGGCGAGCTGGTCGAGCTTCTGGAGAAGCTGGGTTATAAGGTGGCCCCTGACGGACTGCAGGCCGTCCCACCTACGGGTCGGCGGGCGCTCTTCCTGGGAGACCTGGTGGACCGGGGACCGGAGGTGGTTCAGGTCCTGGAGCTGGTCATGGGCATGGTGGAGGCCGGGCACGCTCTGTGTTTGCCCGGGAATCACGATGATCGCCTCATGCGGGCCCTGCTCGGGCGTCCCGTGCAGACCCTGCACGGCCTGGAGGCGACCTTGGAACAGCTCAACGCCCAGGGATCGAGCTTCCGCGAGCGGGTGCTCTGCTTCTTCAAAGGACTTCCTAGCCATCTGGTCCTGGATTCGGGGAAACTGGTAGCGGCCCACGCGGGGCTGCGTGCAGACCTCCAGAACCGCGACTCCAAACGGGTGCGGGCCTTCTGCTTGTATGGCGACCCTACTGGTCGACTGGATTCCGACGGCCTGCCCGAGCGTCGCGACTGGGTGCGTGAATATCGGGGCCGGGCCACTGTGGTCTACGGGCATACCCCGGTCGCCACCGCTGCCTGGCGGAACAACACGATGAACCTGGACACCGGATGCGTCTTCGGGGGACGCCTGAGCGCCCTGCGCTGGCCCGAGAAGGAACTGGTTTCGGTCCCCGCCCGGCAGGCCTGGTGCGAATCCCCTCGGAGCGTGTGGGACCTGGAGAGGGAGGAACCGGAGGGGGGCTGGTTCGGTCTTTGATTTTTGCCCGTCGCCACGCGGAGAGCGCGTCGGAGTCGGCTTGTATGGGGGGTTATGAGAGGTTCGTCTCGGCGAGGATTTTCCGGGCCGCCTCGGGGAAATCCTCGACCACCTGGACCCCGACCGGGACTTCCACCCGCAAGGCCTCCTGCTCCCGTCCATGGCCCGTGCGGACCAGGATGGCGCGGCACCCCATCTTCAAAGGGCCCTCCAGGTCGCTCCATTTGTCTCCTACTGCCCAGGAGGCCGACAGATTCAGTTGGAGTCGAGCCGTGGCAGCTTCCATCATACCCGTAGCGGGTTTGCGGCAGGTACAGGACTTGCGGTAGCGGGGAGGCCCGTAGTCGGGGTGGTGGGGGCAGTAG
>JAAZKF010000062.1 GCA_012799975.1 Burkholderiales bacterium | reverse complement strand
TGAATCCACTTCCTCCGATGAACTCGCGCAGGACCGAGTTGGAAGGGACGTGGTCGGGGAAGATCGGCACGAACAGGTCCAGGAAGCGCAGCAGGGGATAGGCTTCGATCCGGGCGGGGTTCTCGCGGGGGACCTCCAGCAGGTAGCGCCAGGCAAAGGTCTTCAGCACTGCAGCCTCGTACACCAGGGCGGAGTTGAACATTACGTCGCACTGCTCCTGGAAGGGGAATATGTAGCGCTGTTCGCCTCGCCGGACCCGCGGCCACATCTCGATGGAACCGGCGGCCGGGGTGCCCCGATAGCGGCGATCCCGCACGATGCGCCGCAGCAGGCGGCCGTCCGAGGTGGGGATGCGGTTGTGTTCGTCGATGACCAGTTGCGTCAGGGCGCTGACGAAGATGCGGTACTTGGCCTCGGGAGCGATGAGCTCGGTCAGCATGGGATTCAGGCCGTGGATCCCTTCGATCAGCAGGATCTGATTGGGCTTCAGGCGCAGCGGTCTCCAACGCGACTCGGGGGCACGTTGGCCAGCCTCGAAGTCGAATCGGGGCATCATCACCTCACGACCCTCCACCAGGGCCTCCAGGTGTTGGGAAAGCAAGGGAACGTCCAGGGCCTCGACGGCTTCGAAGTCGTAGTTGCCATCCTTGTCCTTGGGGGTTTTGGAACGGTCCTGGTAGTAGTCGTCCATACCCACGATGACGGGTTGGATGCCGGTCACCTGCAATTGGACCGACAGCCGTTGGACGAAGGTGGTCTTTCCTGAAGAGGAGGGCCCGGCCACGCACACCAGGCGGATGCGGTCCCGCTCTTCGGCGATGGCGTCGGCAATCTGGACTATCTTCTTCTCGTGCAGGGCCTCCTGGACCCGGATCACCTCGTCGATGCGGTCCTGCAGGATGGCTTCGTTGAGGTCGCCCACCGTGGCCACGCCGATCATCTGGTTCCACTCCCGGCTCTCCCGGTAGGCGGCCATCAGCCTGCGACTGCGGGCGGGGTCGGGTCGAGGCGCATCCCGCGAGAACTGCAGGATCATCCCGCGGGGGAAGGGGACCACTTGGACGCCCCGGGCGTAGGAGGTCGAGGGAGCGAATGGGCCGTGTTGGATGGCGACGAAGCCGCACAGCTCTACCACGGGCACATGGGGGAAGGGCCAGGCGTCCAGAAGGCGGGTCATGGAACCGCTGGGATCCGCCAGCAACAGGCAGGCCTCCTCGACCGTCACATCGCGGCGTTCCAGCCGGAGATCGGAGTCGACCATCTCCTGCAACAGGGCGTCCGTCCGGGCCACCACTTCCTCCAGGAGGGGGGCCTCATCGCGCCAGTCCAGCAGCTCGTAGTAGTAGCCCTGGTGCAGGGATTGGCCTATCCGGAAGTGGAGGTCGGGGAAGTGTCGGGCCAGGATCGACTCCAGCATGTGGGCAGCTGTCCGGCGGATGATCTCGCGGCCTTCGCGTTGGCGGCGTCGAACCGGGGTGATCGTGACCGGCACCGTCAAGGGGGTATCAAGGCTGACCACGTCGTGGTTGAGCAGGGCTCCGACGATGTCCGGGTCCTGGCCTCGGCCCAGGACCTCCAGCACCGGGGTCCCGGGGCGGATCGAGCAGGCTTCGCCTTCGACGAAAACCTCGATGGTCAGTTCTGGCATGGAACTTCCTCCTCCAGTGAGGCTCGCTTCCCCTCGGGCACGAGGGTATCTGCTCGGCCTGCGGCGGGCCTTGAGTTGAAGAAGTACCCGCTCGAACAAAACCGATTCCCGGTGAAGCCGGGAGTATCCTACCGAGGTCGTCTGGGAAGGGCCGGAATCAGGAATCCGGCAGGGGACGTCTGCTCTGGCGGGTCCTTCGCCCTCGATACCGGGTTGGGACCTTCGGGAAGGGGGCCGTCGGATGCGGGTCGAGGTGATTTTCCAGGCCCAGAACCTGGAAGGCCCGGGCCACCCGAGGGGAGGCTCCGACGATGCGGAGTTCGAAGCCCTGGTCCTGCATCCGCCGGGCTCCTTCCAACAGGACCCGGATCCCCGAGGAATCCGCGCAGCCCACCCCCCGGACATCCACCACCAGACCGGGGCTGCCCTGGGAGTCCTGCAGAATGCGTTCCAGGGCTTCAGCCGAGGCCAAGTCCAGGTCTCCTTTGACGTATAAGGTCCGTCGACCCTCCTGGCGCCGGATTTCGATTCGGAAACCGCAGCCCATCGAGCACCCCCACCGGTCGGAAAGGCTTGTTCCGACCTTTGTCCCACCACCACATATATGGGGAAGGAGTTCCCTCCCATTCTAGCATCCTTCCAGGCGTTTGGGGGATTCAGGGCTCCCGAGAGTCCGGTCGGGAGGATCGCAATCCGCTCCAGAAGGCGGCAACCCGGATCGCGGCGGGTCTCCTCAGGTGGCTGGGGCGGAATCTTCCCGGGGGGCCGTTCGGGCCATTCCGACCAGGCAGGCCCCCATGATCAGGCTCAGCATGGCCAGGCCGATCCGCCACAGACAGACCTGATAATGCAAAGTGCGGATCCAGTCGCGGGTGACCACCTCTCCCTCCAGGAACCAGGTCAGACAGACCAGGCCCATCCCCAGGAATCCGAAGTTCCGATTTTCCGGGTCTTCGTAGGCCAAGGCCGCGAAGGCCAGCAAGGGCAGGAGAAGCACCAGATGATGGTGGGCCCAGGAGAGGGGAGCGAGAATCGTGGAAGCCAGGACCCATGCCGAGAATTCCAGGGCCTGCCGAGGCCGGGAATCTCCACCCCAGCGCCGCCCGGCGGCCAGGAGTCCGGCCGACACGCCGCCCAGTGCCAGCAGGTTGAGGACCTTCAGCCGGGGGCTGGCGTCCTCCCCGAAGAGCAGCGCCAGCAGCCCCATCAGGGACTGGTTGCTCAGCACCGAGCGATACCCGGTGCGGGTGGCCCACTCCAGGAAGTTCGCGTAGTGGCCGAAGCCCCAGAGCAGGCCGGAGACCAGGCCGAGGATGACCAGGGTGCCCACCATCCAGGCCACCGTCTGCCAGTTCCCGCGGCGCAGGTAGTACAGGGCCAGCAGTGCCGGATAAAGTTTGAACAGCACGGCCAGGGCCAGGAAGAACCCGGCGCCGGCAGGTCGCCCGCTGGAACCCAGGACGAAGGTCATGGCCAGGGCAAAGGCCAGATGGTGCCCGATCTGTCCCAACCAGATATTGTCCACTCCAGGGCCGAGGAGCAACCCTCCCGCCGTCAGCAGGGCGGATATCGCCCAGGCCAGCCGGGGTTCGCGGATCAGGTTTCGGGTCAGGGTCACAACCCCCACGGCGTACAGACCCAGGCCCAACCACAGGTGGACCAGGTAGCCGGTCTGGAAGTCCAGTCGGGCCAAGGGGCGATACAAGAGGTAGAAGGGCAGCGGGTGGTTGCCGCGGATCTCCCAGCGCCCCTGGCTCAGTTCAAGGCTGAAACGCCCCATCTCGTCCGAGAGGTAGACCTCTTCCAGGCCGGCCTCCAGGGCTCGGGTCGTCGCGAAGAAGTAGAAGTAGTCGTAGCCCCCCTGCTCTGGCAGGTCGCGTAGCAGCAGGGGGTGTCTCGGAAAGCTGTACCAACCCAGCAGGATCACCAGGACCAGCATGACCAGGATGCTGGCCGAGGGGGAGAGGCGAAGTCGGGCATCCATGGGTGTCCCGGCGTTCGGCGGGTCACGGAGCGGATCCTGGCCCAATTCCGGCCTTCCCCTCCTCAAGGGAGTCCATAGGGGGTGTCGAAGCCCGCCCCAGGGTTGGCGAGCAGACCTCCGGATCCTGGTCAGCCGACGAATCGAGAGG
>JAAZKF010000438.1 GCA_012799975.1 Burkholderiales bacterium | reverse complement strand
CCTCCGCGGCCTGGGGCTACCATCAACAGCCGCCCATACACCCCCTCAGCCGGGCTCGGGAGGCCCCTGTCCCACCCGGAGGACTCCCTGCGCGCCGTTGCCAGGGTCCAGGCGGCGGATTCAGGGGCCATCCGCATGTTGACATTCATGGCTTCGCGAAAGGCCTGGGATCCACCATAACCCGCTGAAGAGGACGGCTGTTCCAAGAGAACCTCGGAGTTCTTAGTCAACTGAAGCCCCCGGCCACAAGGCCGAGCTCCTGAGCCCAAGATAACAGACTATCCGGGCAGATACCAGGAGTTCCGGCCCCTACTTTCTGCGAGGCCATGTCCAGCATAGCGGGAATCCACCTGGAATGGGAGAATCCCTTGCCATGCATCCCGGAAGACTCCTCCCCGCCTGCCTCCTGTGCTTTTTCCTTCTCTCCGGCCTGGCCTGCGTTTCCAGAAGAATGCCACCCGCACCGTCAGGCTCGCCCGGCCGGCCGGAGGCGGCTTCCGAGTCTGTCCAGGCCGATGCACCTCATCGGCTGCACCAGGCGGCCGAGCTCTGGGAGTTTCGTCCAGACAGCGTGACCTACGACTTCCTGGGCTGTGTGGAAGTCCTCAAACCGGGGCAGGAGGCCATCGCCTTCTCGAACACGGCCGTCCACAAGGGAGTAGAGGCCACGATGGCCCGTTGGGCCGCGGACATGGAACTGGTCACCCTGGACCGGGTCCCCTACCCCGAGAACCAGGAATATGAAGTCCTGATGCACGTCCTGTGTCCCAAGAAGTCCGTCCAGGTCGGAGAACGCCTTCGCGCCCGTTACCAGATCAAGTTCAAGGAACTCCCCTACCTGCACAAGCTGGGAGGGAATAAACGGCTCCTGAGCCTGAACCTCTCACCTCAGGAGGGGATCACCCGCCAGGATGTCCTCATGGCCATCCCCGAGAACCCGGCCCCGGTCCTTCCCAGCGACTTGAAGCCCACCCGGGTCTTCACTGTTCCCGGTTGGAGGATCTACCGCTATGAGATCTCCAATACGCCCCAGGCCGTGATCCATCTCTCCTTCGAGCTGACGGCCCCGACCCGACCGCTGCCCCTACTGGAGGATCTACTGCCCGCAGAGGAAGCCATCCGCTGTCCCTGAGGCCCAACCCGGGCCCAGGCCGAAGCAGCTCAGGATTCCAGGAGTTCCCGGGCGCGGGCCTGATTCTCCTGAAGGGCTTCAACAGCCCGGGTGTACCCTTGAGGAGTGCTCCAGGCCGTCGCCCACTGTGCCTTCTCGTGGGCATCCATCAGGGGAGGCATCAACTGGGTGATCGGCGCTGCGTAGCGGATCACCTGGGTCAGATTCAACGCAGATCCGGCCAGCGAGATCCCCCGTATGGCCAGCTCGACGCCTTGAGCTCGCAACCACTTCAGGCGGTGTTCCTTCTTGCGGGCCTTCAAATCGGCGGTCAGACGCGCCTCGGTGGCCTGATTTCGCTCCAGGAGCCCTTGCAGCTCCTCGCGCGTCATGCCCGGTTCAGGTCGCAACTCGGGTGCCAGGGCCACCTTCTCGAAGGGCGTTTCGCCGCGCGCGTCTCGGGTGAAGGTAACATCCCAGCGGGCGTTCGGACTCCAGTCCAGCCCCTTGTCCGAATTGCGATGGTACCACCCGGAAACCAGGCGCAACTGCTCCCGATCGGCCAGGACCATGACCTGGTTCTCGCGATGGTGCAGTTTCTCCAGATGTTTCTGCGCGAAGTCCCGAATCTCGGGGTCTTCCGAATTCAAGACCGAATCGGGGACCTCCAGGGTTCCCGCCAGGACCTTGGGCACCCCGGCCCCCTGGCCCAACAGGGCCGCCTCTTCCGGGCTGGCATTGAACATCGTGTAGCCGTCGCCGGTGCGCAGGAGGACCTCCACCTGCTTTCCCGATTCAAGGGTGAATCGAATCACGCTGGGCTGGTCCTGGGTCTGGTAGGGATGGAAATCCAGCAGCTCGATGCCACGCAGCGGAGCCTTCTTCAGTTGGCGGGACCAGGTGGCCTGGGGATAATCCAAAGTGACCGCACCCGGCGTGCTGAGCTCGGGATCGGCCACCCCTACCTGAACGGACTTGCCGAGCAGGGGCTCTCCGGTCACCTGGAAGGCCCAACCCTCCTGGTCCAGACGCTTGTGGTAGAAACCGGTCCGGCCCTGGGCGTCGCAGCCTTCCAGGCGAATCTCCCGGCTCAGGTTCCCCTGCCCCACGGGCAGGATGTCGATGCGATCCGTCAGCGTGGCCTGACCATGAAGCTGCGGGAAGGAGACGCGTTCCCAGGGCTGCAGGGGCTGGAACTCGACCATCTCCGCCATCGAATAGACCTTGTCCGGGTCGAAGGGTGAATCTTTGTAGGAGTAGCGCTTGCCCGGGCAGGCCCCATTGATCTCGTAGTCCATCATGCGGACGTACAGACCCGGGGAACCATCCGGTTCACGGCCATAGAGAAGCCAGGTCGAACCCGCCGAGGCCAGTTTCTCGCCTTGAAAACGTCCGTGGTGCGGAGTCAGGAAACCTCGGGTGAAGTCGGCCGGCAGACCCGTGTCGCGATAGCGGATCTCACGCCCGTCTCCAGTCAGGACCCCGGTGGTCGCCACGAAGTTGAAGTCGCCCTTCCGACCGGCGGGGTCTTCGTAATAGCCGACCACGTCTGTCCAGGGGTTCATAGCCTTGATACAGGTTCGTTGGGGTTTGATGGTCACTGCCTCGCCCAAGGTCCAGTCGCGGATTCCCTCGGGAAGGTATATATCGCCTCCGAAAGGACAGCCCCTCTCGGCCTTCCAACCCACCGGATCCGGTTTGGTGGGGTCATAGGAATACATCTTGTTGGTGTTGGATCTGGCTTCGATGAAGTCGCCCGCCACCTGGATCTCTACGATGTGTTCACCCTCGGGCAGGTTCGGGCCACCCAGGCCGTCGTGCAGATGCCAGGCCGTCGCCTCTTGCCGGGGGGACTCCTGCAGACGCCCGGCAACCATCTTGAACCCCAGTCGGTCCGCGTCCGGCCGGGGTTCCACCAGCACCCGATTATTCTCAGCGTCGTAGGCATAGGTGTAGGGACCGGCGCCGTCCTCGACCATGGCCTGCCCCTCCTGGGGAGTCATGGGTTGACCACATGGGAACGAGAAGGATGTCTTCGGAAGTACTGGGTCCCAGCGGCTCCAGATCTTTCCATCCTTCAAGGCATAGTGGAAGTAGCCGCTGCGCCCCCGATCCTTGGCGCGCACGGAGACCTCCTGAAAATCAGGAGGAGGTGTGGCGGGACGGACCGGAGGAGACGAAGTCCCCTCGTGCAGGCTCTTTGAGGCTGCGACGGCGCCCCAGGCCACGGTCTCCAGACCGTCCTTGGCCAAAACGCAAGGAGCCTTCACTGCATCCCAGGTATCCAGTGCCAGGCCTGCGAGGAACCCGGAGGCCGCGGCCGGCACCCCTCGGCGGCCATTGACGGTATTCAGGGCTGCCTGGAGGGTCTTGTCCGGTTGGACGGCCTGTTTCAAGGTCCGCCCCATGGCCTGCAGATTCTGAAGCGAGGTCCACTCGGCGTCCACTGAACGCCCGTCCACCCGATCCGAAGCAGGGTCGGGGCGGGTCATCTGCTCGGAATCGCGCAGACAACCGACTTCAGCCGAGAAGGGGCGGACCAGGGACTCCAGCCCGGTGAAGGGGTTGGGACCTCCGACGCGAGGAGACATGCAAGGACCTCCAGATGCAGAAGTGGACCTCGATCTACCGGATAGACCCCGGCACCTTCCAGGATAGAGCAAAGCGGCATAAGAACTGTTGCCTGGGTGTTGCCGAGTGGTCAGCCCCGGGCAACCGGGATTTTCTTCAATTCAGGCTGAAGCCAGGCAGGATATGGACCACCCGACGCAGCGTTCCCTTGTTGCGCAGTTCTTCGAGGTGGGCCACCAGGGCCCGTGCGCGGACCGCCGGATCCAACTCGGCCAGCAATCCCATCTTCCGGGATGGTTCCATCGGCAACAGGAAGGCGAGCGAGTCGCAGAATCGCCCCAGATGCAAGGAGGGGTCGAGCTTGATCTCGGAGGGCTTGCTCTTCTCGGCTCCAACCAGGCGTTGCAGCCCCCAAAGCAGGCTCTGGCTAAGCTCTCGCGTCTCCTCGGGGTCTACCGGAAGCTCTTCCAGAGGCTGAAGACGAGCGCGCCGCCACAACTTTCCGGTGACCTCGCCCAAGATCCGGGCACGGGCCAATCCGAGCAGCTCAACGTTGAGACTGCCATCCTCCTGGCGCTCCCAACGGCGGGCGCGGCCCACCGTGACGATGGGGAAGATCGGGGTCTCCCCGGTGACATCCTCCTCCCATCCCTCCTCCAGGAGCGCTACGGCCAGCAGGCCCTCGCCTTCCAGGAGTTCCAGAGCCATCTCTCGATAACGCGGTTCAAAGAGATGCAGGGGTAGGACCGTCCCCGGGAAGAAGACCAGCCCTGCCAGGGGAAAGATCGGGACTGCTTCGCTATAATCCGACATCACGTCCGGTTTCTTCGGCGTCGAGGGGTAGACCCCCTCGAAGGATGGCCGACGGTAGTCATGCTCCCAGGTGTGCCAGGGCTTCCAACAGGCGCTCGCGGACCCGGGCCGGGGGGCCCGTGGAAACGAAACCCGCCTGCCGCGCCCCTCCAGTCCCACCGAAAAACTCCGCCAACTGATGTGCCGGAAGGTGACGCGACCTCAGGAGGACCTGGAAGGTCCGATCTCGCCGCTCACACGACAGCACGACCAACTCGCTTCTTCGAACCAGATCGATTCGGTGGGCCAGCCGCCTCGGCAGATCTTCTTCAGAGGCCAGGCAACCGAGCTCAGGCCAGAAGACCTCTCCGAAAACCACGCGCCCCTCCAGGGCAACCATCAGACCGGCCAGGACCTTCCCCAGGAGGCGCAGGAACTCCAAAGAATCCTCGCGGAACAAGCGACGGGCCAGCAGGTCGGCAGGCAACCCCGACTCCATCAGACGGCCCACGCGCAAGTGGGTACTCGGAGTCAACCGGTCGTTCTGGAAGGAATCGGTGGCCCAGGCGATGGCCACGTATAGAGCCCGGGCGACGGAGCCATCCAACCGAGATCCCAGGCCTTCCAACAGGTCGAAGACCATCTCGCCCAAGGTGAGAGGACCGGTTGGCCGGGAATCCTGACCCGCTCCGCAGGACAGGTGCAGGTCCTCGCTCCCAGGGCAGACTACTAGGACTCCATCGGCTTCAAGCCTCAGGGCCAGGTCGAAATCCCCCGCCTCGTCCTGTTCCGCCGGGTCCAGATCCAAGAGCTCCCCAAGCGGCTCGGGAGGACTTTCCGGCATGGCCAGAACCACACCGGGCCCCGTCTCTCGGAGGGCATCCCGGAGCGCCACAGCACTGCCCAACACTTCGGCGTCTGCTCCCGGGCACGGGTGGATCAGGATCCTCCGGGCGCTCTGTAGCCGGGTCTGCAAGGCCTGCAGATGAAGTGGTCTCACCCCTCCCCCTCCCCCTTCTCCTGTCGCAGATTCAATGTCAAAGGCTTCTTGGCCCGAAATTCAAACAAACCGAAGAACGCTTTCAGAAGGCGGGGATTGAACTGCGTGCCCATGGCCTCTTCCATGCGATTCAGCGCCTCATCCGCTGAGAACCCCTTGCGATAGGGACGATCAGAGGTCATGGCATCAAAGGTATCTGCCAGACCGATGATCTGGGCTCCCAGCGGGATCTCCTCGCCCTTCAAACCGTGCGGATAGCCTCCACCATCATAGCGCTCGTGATGATACAGCACCATTTCGAAGACGCGTGGTGGCAAGGAGCGGATGTCCTTCAGGATATGGAGAGCGTTCTCGACGTGGGACTTCATGATCTCGAACTCCTCCTCACTCAATGCTCCTGGTTTCATGAGCACCTTGTCGGGGATTGAGATCTTGCCCACGTCGTGGAGGATCGCAGCTTTAGCAATCAGCTCCACTTCCTCGGCAGGCAGGCCCAAGGCCTTGGCCAGGCGGGTCGCGTAGGTACGCACTCGGGCTACGTGGCCGGAAGTGTAGGGGTCCTTGGCCTCGATTGCCTGTGCCAGAGCCTGGATGATCTCGAAGTAGGAACGCTCCACCTCGGCATACAGACTGAGGTTGCGGATGGCGATGGCAGCATCCGTAGCCAGGAGGCTCAGGAAATCCTCGTGCTCGGACTCGTAGCGTGAGCCGACCAGCAGGTTCCCGACCACCAGGACGCCCATAGGGAGCTTCTCATGAGGGCTCTGGATGGGAACCGCCAGAAGAGTCCGCAGGCGTTCACGGATCTCTTCCAGGCCCTCACGCCAGGACTCGCCGTCCGCGTCACTGAACCGGAGGCTCTTTCCCGACACCACGATTCCACCCAACGGACCGGCCCCGACCCGAGGGCGAAAAGCCTCTACGGAGAGCTGCGAAATTCCGTGCGAACAGACGACCCGCAACTCCTGCCCGTGGACCAGAAGGACCATGGAAAGGGCAGAATTCATCTCCTCCTTGGCGGTTCGAGCGACCATGGCGAGTAATTGGTCGGGCTGTCGGATCGACGAGAGTTGCTGGGAGAGATTGATCAACCCGGCCAACTTGCGCTGGTTCTCATAGAGTTCCTGTTCGCGACGCTCACGTTCCTGGGCCTGTTGACGCGTCGCGGCGTAGGCCTGCTCGAGCTTCCGGGAGTTTTCCCCCAGAAGCTCGGCCAAGGCGCCTCCCTGAAGGGCCGCCACCAGGAGGCCGAAGCAGCCGAAGACCGGCATGGCCAGGACAGAGGCTCCGAAGAACGACAAATTCTGGACAGGGACAGGCCCCAGGAAGCCGATGAAAAACCAGATCACCGCGGCCAGGATGCCGGTGGCCAAGCCCTGCCAGGGCTCGCAGTGCAGGCCTGAGATTATCGAGAGGTAGAGGAACAGGAATAAAGCCGGGCTCGTCGCCCCACCCGAGCACCAGGCCAACCCGGCACAAACCAGAAGCTGCAACCCGGTGAGGATCTTCCAGGAAGTCGAGCCGGGGGGGAAAGTTCCGTCCTTGAGGGAGAGCAGGGCCAGGAGCAACAGGGCCAGGGCGCTTCCGGCGGCTCCCCAACCCAGCATCGATCCGACCTGTTTGTCCCCCGTCATGATCGCGGAGACCGCCACCAGCCCTCCCCCCAGAACCAGGATCAGCCTCATCCCTCCCTGCCAAGCCGGGCTTGCCGACCTTCCCATCGTCAAAGCCTAGGTCCACCCGTCTTTCAGGAGCATGAGGATGCCATCCAGGCGGACGAGGAGGACGCATACCCCGCAGTGCGGACAGGTGGTCTGCTCATTGAGGGCCAGCTTGGAGAAGTCCACCGGTTCGTCACAAGCAGGGCACTCCGGGAAGGCTGCCCGCACCCCGGGATTTGCTGAGGTATCCATTCTAACGCGCCTCCCGCGCAATCCGGCAGAGGGGATCCGCCTCGGTCAGGGCGCTGAGCGTGGCGTAGGTCCGGCTGCGACATCCTCCCCGACAGGAGAGGAATTGCTCGCAATTCTTGCAGGTGTTGTTCCCGGGGTTGCTGCGCAAGAGCTTCAGCCCGTGACCAGAATTCCAGATTTCCTGCAACGGGGTCTCGCGGATGTTGCCCGCCGGAAGGGTGCTGCTGACAAAGCCGCTGGCGGCCACCACCCCTTCCGAAGAAATGTGACAATGCAACTGACCGCATTCACAGCCGAACCCCTCAAAGACACGCTTCTTGCGCACCAAAGGCGGGACCTGGCCCATCACCTCCACCTCCACGCGCGAGGAGGCTCCGATCCGACGCGCCAGGTCCAGGGCGTGGAAGGCTTCTTCCTGGGAGAGCAGGATTCGGGGATTCTCCCGCGTGCGACCGACCGGGACGGCCACGTCGAAAACGATGCGCCCCACTTCCATCTTCTCGGCCTGCTTGATCAGCGCCGGGATCTCGGTCAGGTTATCGCGCTGCAAGACCGCATGGAAGTAGAGCTCCGCCTTGGAACAGAATTCCTTGAGGTTCCGGATTCCCCGGATGGCCTTGCGGTAGGCCCGATCGTTTCGGATATAGTCGTAACTCTTCTCGCTCCCCGCCTCCATACTGACCTTGAAGCTCTCGATATCCAACTCCCCCAGGCGCTGAGCCACAGCCCGGGTGGCCATGGTGGCGTTGGTGGAGATTCCGACGCTGATGCCCTGCGAGTTGGCGTGCTCGAGGATCTCGAAGACATCTCCTCGTCCCAGAGGCTCGCCCCCGCCGAGTTGCAACTTGTAGGTGCCCATCTCGGCCATCTGTTCCAGCAGGGAACGAACCTCCAGGATCGTCAACTCGCGAGGTCTGGCGGTTCCGGCGTCGGCCCAACAATGCCGACAGGCCAGGTTGCAGTAGCGCGTCAACTGCAGAAAGAGGCGGGTCGGTGCCGACAGATGCATGGTCCGGTCGGCCACCTCGTTGCCCAGGAAGACGCCTTGGAAACGCCCATCCTTCATCAGGTCGATGCTGGCGCACAGTTGGACGAATGTGTCAAAGGACTGGCGGGTCACCTTCTCGGCCAGCTCGCGATGCAACTCGTCCAGGGAAACCTCCGTGCTGCGGCGGAAGATATGCAAGGCGTCCTGGTCGAAGGGGATGTAGTCACGCCGGCGGCGATCATACACCAGACAACCAAAGTACTCCCGTCGGGCCACGAAGGGAGCGGTGGCAAAGGTCAGCGGGTGTTCAATCACTGTCATCCAGGATGGTTCTGTAACGGTTCGAGACTTTCCCAGAGATTCTTCCTGCCCCTCCCGGGTCCCTGGCCGGCCCGTCCTCCTCCTGCCTGGAGACAGAAGCCCGGGGCCAACCCCGGGCTTCCCGATCTGAAGGAAAGTGCCGCAATCGGGTTAACCCAGCGACTCGCCTTCCTTGTCGTGATAGTCGCACTCCTCGATGCAGTCACGGAAACTCTTCAAAGGGCGGGACTGGTAGGGATGCGTGCAGTTGATGAAGATCCGGGGCCGCTCGCCCTCCAGGCTGAATCCAAAGTCCACGTAACTGCAGAAGCGATCCGGAACATTCTCCAGGCAGAACTCGTAGAGTTCGTTGTATATTTCCGGGCTGGAATGCTGAAACATGTGCTTTTCGCACTGGAAGATACCCAGCACCGAACTCCGGAACCTGCACGGCCGATACGCCATTGGCTTGGTTTCTCTCTCTTTCAGATCAAGTGAGAGTGCGAACTCGGGGAGGGCAAAAACAAAGAAGCCTTGCCCAAGCCTGCACCCATTGTAACACTCCAGTCAACCCTGTCTGAGAGCGACTAAAGCCTGATAAAACCGCAGTTCTCGACCCGCTCCCCCGGTTGTTCCGCTGATCCGGCCCCAACAGCCACACCAGGTCGAACTGCATAGGGTCACAGGCTTCGCCACCCGAGGCGCGCTTTCCCTGCCCCGAACGAACCAATTTCCCGGAAAATGAAGTGGGGTCCGCCATTGCAGACCCCACGCATCTCAAAATGAACCCCTGGTGGAGCTAGTCGGACTTGAACCGACGACCTCTTGCATGCCATGCAAGCGCTCTCCCAACTGAGCTATAGCCCCGTCACAAGATGGAACTATAACAGAGCCGCCATCCCCCGTCAAGGGATTCCGCAAACCAGCAAACCAGGGGGTGGTTCAGGTGGCCATCGTTACCGGTCAGGATCAACCGGATTCCGGCAATATCATTCCTTTTCGACCTCCAAGGCTTCCGTGGAGAGAGGATCTTCCGGCTGGCCGGCCTCCACCGTGCGCCGACGCAACCTGGTCAACACCTCCCGGGCATCGCTGTAGGAGCGGGGTAGCCGGATCAGGAAGGAGGTGCCCTCGCCCGGTCGGCTGCGGGCCCGGATTTCTCCTCCGTGATCGGCCACAATGTGACGGGTCGTGGCCAACCCCAGGCCTACCCCGCCTTCCTTGCGGGTCAGGTAGTCCGAAGTCTGATAGAAGGGGTCAAAAATGCGCTGTATCTCTTCGGGGGGAATCCCCACCCCTTCATCCTGCACACGGATCAAGATGTGGCTGCCCCGGTCGCGGCAGCCCACCACCACGCGCCCTCCGGGGTGACTGAACTTGATGGCGTTCTCGACCAGATGGTGCAGGGCCTGGGAAAGGCGCTCGGAGTCGGCCCGCATCCGGACCTCCCGGCGGGGGAAATCCAACTCCACCCGGACCCCCTTCTCGTCAGCCGCCCAGGCCAGGCCCGAGAGCACCTTGCGGATCAGTTCGCGAAACTCCAGTGGACGCCGGCGCAGGGTCAGCACCCCTGCGCTCAGGCGCGAATAATCCAGAAGTTCCTGGATCAGGCTCTCCAGTTGGGAAAGGGCCCCGCTCATATCGTTCAGGCTGTCTTCCAGGACCTTGACCGACGAAGGCTGTCCCCGCAGCCCTCCCAGCAGGCCCAGGTAACCCTTCAGGACGGTCAGGGGAGTGCGCAGCTCGTGCGAGACGATGGCCACGAAGGACTCCTTGAGGCGATCGGCGTCCTGCTGGGCCTCCAGGCGGATGCGCAACTGCTCGGCCTCTATCTGGCTGCGATAAAGATGGTACATCCTCAACAATGAACGCACCCGGATCAGCAGTTCCTGGGAACGGAAGGGTTTGGCCAGGTAGTCGTCAGCCCCCGCTTCCAGGCCTTTCCAGCGATCGCTCGGCGAGTCCATCGCAGTCAAGATGATGATCGGGATGACCTGGGTGCGGGCCTCGGCCTTCAAACTGGCACAGATCTCCCAGCCCGCCAGGTCGGGAAGGTTTATATCCAGGATGATCAGGTCGGGCGGTTTGTCGGCCACCTGGCGCAGGGCTGCGTTCCCCGTCCCGACCTGGCGGACCTTGTACCCCTGATTTCCCAGTTGCAGCGCGATTAGCTCGCGCAAGACCTCGTCATCCTCGACCACCAGTATGTCCTGAAACCGAGCCGCGGGCTGAATCGCCACGGGCGCACCTCCGGGCCTGCCTCGTCCCCCCGGCTGGCTGGTAGGATTTCCCCACAGACCCGGGAAGGTTCCTGCGCACCTGGAAATCAGGGAGGCCGGAATGGCGAAGAAGCGCGTGCTGGTGGTGGAGGACGATGACCGGATCCGCAAGGTCGAGGCCCTGATCCTGACCTGCGACCCTTTGGAGGTCATCGAGGCCCCCGGCGGGCGCCAGGCCCTGGAACTGCTGAGGCAGGAAAAATTCGATCTGATTGTCCTGGACCTGATGCTGCCCGAAGGGGACGGAATGCAGGTGCTGAGGGCGATCCGCCAGCGTCCCGAGACCGAGAACCTGCCCGTCCTCCTGATCACGGCCCAGAACACCGAACTCGACATGCTGGAGAGCTTCAAGAGTGACGCCAACTACTACATCACCCAGCCGTTCGAGCCGCGCGAGTTGGTGGACAGCGTGGAATTGATCCTGGGTGTCCACCTGGAAGACTGAAGACCGGCTGTCAACGGTCCATCCCTTGATGTCCGGCCTTCCCAGGTGGCTCCGCCGAGCGCAACCCTTCAGGCCCGGTCCCCTCCCCGATGGCCTGTCCCCGGCTGAGCGGGTCTTCTTCCGAACCAGCCTGACCTGGTTGATCCTCCTGGTAGCCCTAGGTGTAGTCAGCCAGGTGGCCCAGCACTGGGGCCTGGGCCGGGTGGAGTCCCACTTCAGCCTCTCCACAGCTGGCTTCGACCTGATCACCAACTCCGGCTTCCTGGGCATCTTCCTCTGCTATGGCCGACTGCGGACCGAGTGGCGCGACCAGGCTTGGGTGGTGGCCCTGGGCCTGCTCTTCGAGGCGATCCTGTGGAGCCTGCGCCCCCCCAACTGGAATCTGGCGGACCGTCTCCTGACCATGGGCCTGGGCCTGGGCAGTGCTGCTGCCCTGGGGCTGGCGATGCAGGCCGTGCTGGGCAGCCCCCAGGTGCGAAAGCGGGCCCGAGGCTATCTGATCCTGGCGGTCTTCATGATGCTCTTCCCTCACGTCACCTTGTGGGCCCACTTCGCCGTCGTCGACTGGAACCCTCAGGTCTACGACCTCTTCGCCTATCAGGTGGACGGGCTGGCAGGCTTCCAGCCCAGCTTCGCGGTCGGAGCCCTGCTGGAGAGAAGCCCCCTGTTGCTCAGCCTGGCCATGCTGGTCTACAACGAGCTGCCTCTGCTATTGTTCCTCGCCCTGTTCCTGTCCCTGGACCATCCCGAACGCACCTATAACCAGGTGATCTCGTCCTTTGCCGGCATGGGCCTGGCGGGCTTCCTGCTATATAACCTCTACCCGGCCTCAGGGCTGGTAATCCTCTTCCCCGAGAATTTCCCCCAGGGTCCCGCACCTCCATGGGACGGTCCCCCTCACCTGCTGGAACTGCCTGGCACCCGGAATTGCATGCCCTCGCTGCACATGTCCTGGATCCTGTGCCTGACCTTCGCGGTCTTCCGGATGGGGCGCCGAGTTCGGATGGCGGCCCTGGTCGCGGTCTGCTTCACGGTCCTGTCCACGTTGTATCTGGGTCACTACTGGATCGACCTGGTGGCCGCCTTCCCACTGGCTTTGAGCTTCCAGGCCCTCACAGCCAACAGGTTGTCCTGGAAGTCTCCGGCTCGAAGGCAGGCCCTGACGGGCGGGCTGGGCATGTTGGGGGTGTTCCTGGTCAGCCTGCGCTGGTTCCATCCCTGGGTGGTGGCCTGCCCCGGCCTGACCCTGGGGGCCCAGGCCGGAATCATCCTGACCGCCCTCTTCCTGGAACACCGGCTGGCCCGGGCCGCCCTGGCCGGGCCGCAGCCTCCTCAAACCTGAGCCGACAGGAGAACGCTGGCCCGGAGAAGGCGGGCCACGAACACACAGCAGGGACAAGACGTCCCCGCGGTCCCATCCTCAAAGCCCTGACACACTCTGGATTCGCGGTCGGCAGACTG
>JAAZKF010000437.1 GCA_012799975.1 Burkholderiales bacterium | reverse complement strand
GCGGGCCAGTTGGCGCCCGAGGGCCCCTCCGCGGCCTGGGGCTACCATCAACAGCCGCCCATACACCCCCTCAGCCGGGCTCGGGAGGCCCCTGTCCCACCCGGAAGACTCCCTGCGCGCCGTTGCCGGGGTCCAGGCGGCGGATTCAGAGCAGCCCGAATCGGTTGACAACGTCGTCGAAGGTCGGGGCCGCGGGCTGGCCATCGAATCCCGAATCGGCGAAGTAACCATCGCCCCCGATCCCATTCCTGGCGAGAAAAGACGCGATCTGTCCTGCGTATTCCCGCTGCCCGTACATCAAGCGGGCGTGCTTCCTCAACTCGGCGAGGTAACTGTCGTAGGGTCTGAGCAACTTCTTCAAATCCGCGATGGCGCTCATGAAGTCCTTTCTGCCTCGGGTGGGGATCGCGACCTCGGCCCTGGCCTAGGGTTAGTTCAAGATGGAATTCCACATCCTGCCGCCCAGGCGACGGTAGTGTCTCAAGAGGTGGTGTAAATTCTGGAACTTAACCAAAAGGCCATCGGTGTGGTCTCTGGTGGTTTGAAAACAAAACAAACTACCAAGGAGGGCCCTGCCGATGGCCGATCCGAGAGCGCCATTTCTGGGCGGGTCCTCACCTAGGCTCGAGGTGGCTGGGTGTTTTTTCTTGACAACTCAAACTGCCACAGCCAACCGGAGGGAGCAAGGACCTGGTCCTGTGCTCCCTCCCCCTTTTCCAAGACTTCGTGGGTCAGTTCAGGTGGCCATCGATATCGAGCAGAAACGGCCAGATTCCGGCCAGGGAGATCGAGCGATTATAGCCACGCCGACGAAATTACACCACTTGACGAGACACACCCCGAGAGGACATGCGCCGCAAGCGCCAGAAACGTTAGGTTTCTACGAACAGCAGTACGCCGAGAGGCTGGAGGGATGACCCGAAGGCAGCGCGTTGCCTCCGCTCAGGGAGGCGACGAGCAACCCACCGGTTTCCCAGATCCAACCCTCAGTAGCCGAAACGGAGAAGATGATGGACCGTCCCCAGACCAGCTCGCTCTCAATCCGGTTGGAGAAGCTCAAGCGCTCGCGGCTGGGGCAGGCTGCCGTGCGCCTGAGCGTTCGGCTGGGGCTGAACAAGGCCATCCGACACGTGCTGTTCCAGGCCACGTCACGTGTTCTGGCCGACAACCCGGTCTGCCTGGACCAGATCGAGGACGGCCTGCTGAGGATCCGCATCACCAACCTCTGCAACGCCCAATGCCGCTATTGTGGGCTCCGCAGTTGGTCGAAGGAAGAACAGCAGCGTTCCATGGAGCCCAAGTGGTTTTATGAGTATTGCAGGCCACTGTATGAAAAGTTAAAGATCGTCCTGATCACCGGTGGGGATGCCTTCGTCGCCCGGGAGAGCTTCAACTACATGAAGTTCCTGAGCGAGAACTACCCCCAGGTCACCGTGATGACCGAATCCAACGGCCAGGCCTTCAGCGAGAGGTTCCAGGAGTTGGCCTGTCAGAACCTGTTCATCACCCACTTCTCGCTCAACGCCAGTTGCCCCGAAGTCTTCCAGAAGGGTTGTTGGGCTGGCAAGCCCGGCGAGACGGCCTACCTAAAGGCCTTGGACAACCTGTGGACCTACAAGGCCTTGCTGGAGTCCCGGGGTTTGGATGTCTTCGGCCCCAGCGTCTCGATGGTCATCAACAAGGATACGGCCCACGACGTCATCGATTTCATCAAACTGGCCCTCAAACTCAACGCCCGATGCGCCAGCTTCTTCTTTGACTACACCGAGAGCGACATGGCTGGAAGCTCTTTCGGCCAGCCAGAGACCAGCCGCCCGGCCTTGAAGACGCTGATGGAATTGGAGCGGGTCCTGGCCAGGAGGTTCTTCATCTACTTCAGGCTCTGGCTGCCATTTGCTGAAGCTGCACCTCTTCAAGAAGAGGTCGAGGCCACCCCCCTGGCCGAACTTCAGGAAAAGCACCGCGAAGTGCTGGATCTGGCCCGAGACCGTTCGATGTCCGAAGAGTTGCGCCAGAGGAACGAAATCCGGGCGCAACGCGGCAAGAAGGTGATCCTATTCGAGGAGGCATGGACCCCGACCATCAGGATGATCGAGGTCTGCGGCAAGCAGGTCTGCTTTGCTCCCTGGAAGGAAATCGACCTATATCCCAACGGACGGCTGGATTTCTGCGGTTGGTACAAGGAGACGCTGAACCTTCGTGACTTCATCGAGAACGACTCGGTGGACTGGAGTCGAATCCTGAACTCGCCGGAATTCAGGACGATCCGGAACAACATCTGGAATTACTGTTTCGACGGCTGCCAGACGTGCTGCCCGATGAACAATTGCACCAGCCCGGTCATCCCGATCCACAAGTATGGATTCGACCGCATCGAGGCCGGAGCATGACCCCCTGCCTCCGGGTTCAAACAAAACTGGGGCCGAGAGAAGGAAACCTGCACCGTCCATGACCCGGAGACCGATCCAGGAGTGGATCCGCCCGGAGCCGCTCCTCAGCATCTGCTGCACCACCTACAACCACGAGGCCTACCTCCGTCAGGCCCTGGACGGCATCCTGATGCAGAAGGTGAGCTTTCCCTGCGAGATCCTGATCGGAGAGGACGCTTCCAGCGACGGTTCGCGAGCCGTTCTTCAAGAGTATGAACGGAACCATCCCGGTGTCTTCACCGTGTTCTACCGCGAACAAAACCTGGGGATGGTCGACAACGGTCTGGACCTGGGCCGGCGCACGCGAGGAAGATACCTGGCCTGGCTGGAAACCGATGACTATTGGACCCACGAGGACAAGCTCCAGATACAGGTCGACTTCCTCGAGGCGCACCCCGACTTCCTGGCAGTCGCACACCAGGTGCAGGTGGTCAACGAGGACGGCACGCCTTCCTCCTGGGTCTACCCCGCCTGCACGGATCCCGAATATACGCTGAAGCACGTCCGACGCGACATCCTGCCCAGCCAGACCGCGGCATTTCTTCGCAGGAACGAATTCCGCGACCCGCCCTTCGATGCTTCCTTGATCCTGGACAGCAGGACCATCCCGGGGGACCGCCGCGTCTACTTCAGTTTTGCAGCCAATGGCAGAATCCACTGCCTTCCGGAAGTGATGAGCAGCTATCGCTTCAGCCCGTTCCTGGGGACAAGCTTTTCAGCCACCACCAGACACGACGACCTCTACTACATCGAATTCTACGAAGAATTCTTGGAATATGCCCGAAAGTGCCGGTTTCGCCGGGAAGCGCTGATCAGCGCAGAGTTCCTGTACTTCTTCCGGGTCCTGTGCGCGCGCCTGAACCGACGCGACGGCATCACACCGGAGTTCGTCAAACACGCCCGCTCCCGCTTGGAGCACCCCCTGCTCTGCACCGTCATGGGCTACCTGGCATTCCTGCAGCGAAGGCTGTGTCCACGCCTCCGACAACTCCTGAGCCTCGCCACGAAGACAATCCGTTCCTGGAGGCCTTGAAAAAGACCTGGTCAGGAGCCGGTGGACGTCGAATGGATTGCTGGCACAGCCCCACGGTTCCTACCGGGCAACCCACTCGCGAAGGGAACGGGCCAGGTATTCGAGGCATTCGAACTTCAGCAACCAGGCACCGCCGACATAGAATGCCATCCCCACCAGAATCTGCACGGCCAGCGTCAGCTCATGACTCCAGTTCGTCAGGGTCAGGGACCAGACCGCTCCTCCCATGAACAGGGCCAGGCCCAAGGACGGCGCGATGTCCTTCCATTGCTCGGCCGGGGCATAGGCCAACAGTTTCTTGTTGGGCCAGGCGTTGATCGTGACGCAGAGCAGGGACATCAGGATGTTGCTCCCCACCACCCAGTAGGCACCGAAGGGAATGCTCAGGACCAGAATCGTGATGCCCAGCACCTTCTTGATCAGTTCCAGGATCAGGAAGATGTCGCTGCGGCCTACCGCGTTGATGGCCTGAGTATTGGCGACGTGCAGGGGGTAGAAGGCGTAGGCCAGACAGCACAGTTGCAGGAAGGGGACGGCGCCGAGCCATTTCTGGGTGAGCAGGAGGACGATCAAGGGTTCAGCCACCGCGGCCAACCCGAACATCGCCGGGAAAACCAGGAAGCAACTGGTCACGATGGAGCGCCTGAGCATCCCCTTCAAACGGACAGTATCCTCCTGGCAGGAAGACAGGGCGGGTAAGAGGACGCTGGCGATGGTTCCGTCGATGCTGGTAGCCGTCAGGTAGGCCAGGCTATCTCCCCGGTTGTAATAACCCAACAGGTCCTTCCCGAACAACCTCCCGATGACCAGCGTCCACAGGTTTTTGTAGGCCGTATCCAACAAGACCGCGCACAGGATCTTCCAGCCGAATGAGAAGAGCCGGCCCACCCGCGCCACCGAGAAGACCAGGGTCGGTCTCCAGGCGACGGTGAGCCATATAATCACGGCTGCCGTGAGGCCATTGGCTAGTTGCGAGAAGACCAGCGACCAGACCCCGAACCCGCCAAAGGCCATCAACAGGCCGACCACCCCAGAGGCCACGACGCCCCCGAAGCTGACCAGGAAGTTCTTCCTGAACTGCATGGTCCGGATCAGGATAGCGTTCTGGATGCTTCGAAAAGCCCCGAGGATCAGGACCAGGGACTGGACCCGCATCAAGGGCACCAGCAGTGGCTCCGAGAAGAACTCCGCCATCCAGGGTGCCGTGGCGAACAAGAGCAGGTATAGAGCCAGCGAGGCCCCCAGGCCCAGGTAGAAGACCGACGAATAGTCCTCGTCGTCCACCTCCTTCTGCTGGACCAGGGCTATGTTGAAGCCGCTCCACATCAAAGCATCCGAGATGTAGATGACTACCGAGACCAGGGCTACCAGGGCATAGTCCTTGGGGAAAAGCAGACGGGCCAGGAGGACCTGGACCAGGAACTGGATTCCCTGGACTCCCAGACGCTCCGAGAACTTCCAGAAAAGCCCGGACAGGACCCTGGACTTCAGGTCTCCCGTCGCACCATCGACGCTCATGTTGGCCAGACCCTGCCCGGGTCGCGTCCGTTCTCCAAGCCTCCCAAGGCCTTCATGCCTGCCCCCCCGCCTCCAGGGCTCACTCCTCCAGCCTTTGACGCCAGGCCCGCACACGGTCCACCTGGGCGAAGGCCTTCCGCACGATCTGCCCGATCCGGTGGACATGCCCGGAATCCAAGGCAGTTCCCGTGGGGAACTGGATCACGCGCTCCAACAGGTCCTCGGTCACGGGCAGGTCCCATGGCCCCCGGTCTGCGTAGGGGGCCATCCGATGACACCCGGGATAGAAGTAGCGGCGGGCCAGGACGTTCTCGGCTTCCAGGACGGCCAGCAGGTCGTCCCGGGTCAGCCCTCCGGCTGCGGGATCCACGATGGCGACCACATAGTGCATGGAGGGGACCTCGAGCGGATCCATCTCGACCATCTTCAGGCCCGGCAGACCTGCGAACTCTTCACAGTACTGGTAGTAGTGATTCTGGTTCACCTCGGCAAAGGTCGCAAAGGCCTCCAGCGAGGTCAGCCCCATGGCAGCCGAAAACTCGTGCATCTTGGCATTGGTGCCGACCGAGATGACCCGGTCCTTCCCGGCAAAGCCGAAGTTGCGAAGCAGGCGGCATTCTTCGGCCAGGGCCTCATCCCGCAGCAGGATGGCGCCACCTTCGAAGCTGTTGACCATCTTGGTGGCGTGGAAGCTCAAAATTGAGGCCTCACCGAAGTTCCCGATCGGGGTGCCGGCATGGCTCGAGCCCAGGGCATGGGCCGCGTCATACAGCAGGTGCAAGCCATGCCGCCGAGCCAGGTCCTCGAAAGCCTCCACCGCGCAGGGACGGCCCCAGAGGTGGACGGGCAGGATCCCGGAGGTCTGCGGGGTGATCGCGCGCTCGACGGCCTGGGGGTCCAGGTTGTGGGTCCCAGGCCCGATGTCGGCGAAGACGGGCCGGACCCCCTCCCATTCCAGACAGTGGGCGGTGGCCACGAAGGTCAGCGAGGGAACGATGACCTCGCCGGTCAGCCCCAGGGCCCGCACCGCTATCTGCAGCCCTAAGGTGGCGTTGGTCACGGCTAGCACGTAGGGGACCTGGCAGAAGTCGGCCACAGCCTCTTCGAAACGCTGAAGATGGATGCCGTTGTTGCTGTACCAGGCCCGGTCCAAGATGTCATCGAATCGCATCTGGAGACGCGAGCGGTCGCCCAGGTTGGGCTGCCCGACGTGCAGGGGCGAATCGAACTCTGGTTGGGCTCCGAATAAGGCCAGTTCCTTCGACATGGTTGTCTCAAACCTCAATCCTATCTGCGAGTTGGTCCTGGAGGCCGATACTCCAGGTCCCGAAAGCACCCGAGACCTTCCGGCCCCGGCCTTGAAGGGCTTTCATC
>JAAZKF010000436.1 GCA_012799975.1 Burkholderiales bacterium | reverse complement strand
GCCGGGAAACTGAGGGAATACTGCCCCATCTTCAGCGAGCGCAACCAGTCATTGCTGAGAGCCTTGGAGGAGACGTGAGGCCTGATACCAATGGTTCGGAGAATCACTACCAGCGTCTGGGCGTGGCATTCGGCCATCGAGGCGTTGAGACCCCATCCACACCAGGGTGTGGGTGGGAGGGGTCCGTCTGCGTCGTCAGGAGCACCTCTGCGGTGCTCACGTAGTTTCCAACTACGCTCCGCTCCTCAGAACGCACGCCTTCCTGGCATCCAGACCCGCCTCGATGGCCTCGGTTCTCACGCCAGGCGGCGGATTCAGGTCCCTCCGGCGCCTTGACGGATGACCGGTTCCCTGTAGAATCACGCAGAAGACCGTCTGCTTTCGCTTTTTCGGGAGGTCCCTCTTGTCCAAGTCCCTGATCGTAGCCGAGAAACCCAGCGTGGCCCGCGATATCGCCAAGGTCCTGGGCGGCTTTGAAGACCACAAGGAGTATCTGGAAAGCGAGGCCTGGGTGATTTCCTGGGCCGTGGGCCACCTTCTCGAATTCAAGGACCCAGACGAAATCGACCCCCGCTACCGGCAGTGGAAACTCGAGGATCTGCCGATCCTCCCCTCCCCCTTCGAACTCAAGCCCAAGCAGGGCAGCTCGGCCCGCCTGACGATGCTCAAGAAACTGCTCCACCGCAAGGACGTCACGGGCGTGGTCAACGCCTGCGACGCCGGCCGCGAGGGCGAGCTGATCTTCCGCGAGATCCTGGACTATCTGAAGGTCCACAAGCCCAGCCAGCGCCTCTGGCTGCAGTCAATGACCCCCCAGTCCATCCGCCAGGGCTTCCAGAATCTGCGGCCCGGCTCTGAGTATGATCGCCTGGGCGACGCCGCCCGATGCCGTTCGGAGGCCGATTGGCTGATCGGCATGAACGCCACCCGGGCCCTGACCCGGCGGATGAAGACCCGCACCGAGAAGAATTCCTGGTCTGCAGGCCGGGTGCAGACCCCGACCCTGGCCATGCTGGTGGACCGGGAGCTGGAGATACTCTCCTTCCGCCCGACCCCCTTCTGGCGGATCCAGGGGCGCTTCCTGGCTCCCGACGGGAACTCCGGCGCCCACGAGTACGAGGCCACCTGGTTCGACCCGTCTTTTCGCGGGGACCCCGACCACCCGCGCAAGGACGACTGGATCCCCGACGAGGCCAGACTCTCCCGGATCCTCGAGGCCGTGCGCGGCAACCCGGGGGTAGCCCGAGAGACCCGCAAGCCGCAGAACGAATCGGCTCCGCAGCTCTTCGACCTGACCACCCTGCAGAGGGAAGCCAACCGCCGCTTCGGGATGTCGGCCCGGAACACCCTGAGTGCTGCCCAGAGGCTGTACGAGGCCCACAAGCTGATCACCTACCCGCGAACCGACTCGCGCTGCCTGCCTCCCGACTATCGGGGTCCCGTCCAGAACGTCCTGCGCATGCTGGAGGAGAAGGCAAATCGACCGGCGGAAGGTTTCCTGGATTTCCCGCTCTATGGAAGGGCGGCCCGCCACCTGCAGAAGGAAGGTCTGCAAAACCAGGCCCGGATCTTCGATGCCAAGGGCGTCAGCGACCACTTCGCGATAATCCCCACCACCGAGGTGGCTCCGGCCGGACTGCGACCCGACGAAGCCAGGATCTACAACCTGATCGTCCGGCGTTTTCTGGCTGCCTTCTACCCTCCGGCCACCTGGATCAAGGTCGAGCGGATCACCGTCGTGGCCGAGAACCACTTCCGCACCCGTTCCCGCCACTTGGCCAAGGCCGGATGGTATGAAGTCTACGAGCGCGACCCCGAGGCCGAGAAGGACCGCGAGCTGCCCGCCCTGGCCCCGACTCTGGTCCCAGGTCAGGACAAGACGCACGATGTCCCAGCCCGCAACCTCACCCTGGAGGCCCGCGCCGACGAGACCCGCCCCCCTGCCCGCATCAACGAGGGCCGACTTCTCAGCCTGATGGAGAACGCCGGGAAGAGCGTCGACGACGAGCAGATCTCTCGACTACTCCACGAGAAGGGTCTGGGAACCCCAGCCACCCGGGCGGAGATCATCGAGGCCCTGATCGCCCGGAAGTACGTGGAACGGGTGAAGGGAGCCCTGAAGACGACCACCAAGGGCATCCTGCTCATCGACATGCTGCGCCGCATCGAGGTCTCCCGACTGGCCTCACCCGAGCTGACCGGCGAGATGGAGTTCCGCCTGCACCAGGTCGAAGAGGGAACCCACAAGCGCGACGACTATATGTCCGAGATCCAGGACTACACCATCGATATCGTCGAGCGGGCCCGCAATTTCGAATACGCCGGGCTTTTTGCCGAGGAGCCCCCCTTGGGCTCCTGCCCTCTGTGCCAGGTGCGGAAGGTCCGGGAGCAGGCTCGATTCTACGCCTGTGAAGGCAATCAGGGCAAAGGCGATGGCGAATGCGGGTTCATCCTCTGGAAGGATCGCTCGGGACGCTACCTGGATCGACGCACGGTCGCAGAGTTGCTCTCGGCCGGTCAGACCGGCTTCCTGGAAGGATTCGCGACCTCTTCGGGCCAGACCTATCGGGCCCGTCTGCACCTGACCCCGACTGGCGAGTGCGTGCTGGAGCCCGAGCGCTCGGCCGACGCACCAGACACCCCGGCGACCCTCCCCGTCAACGAGGAGCCCTTGGGCGCATGTCCCTTCCATCCGCAGTGTCAGGTGATCGAGACCCCGACCCACTATCGCTGCCAGGAAATCTGCCTCGAGAAGGCCGAGAGGAAGGCCGGGATGGTCCTGCCCCGCGTGGTCTGCCAGCGGGAACTCTCCCGCGAGGAGGTGCAGACCTATATGGCCGAGAGAAAGACCGCTCTGCTGGAAAACTTCATCTCGCGCTTCGGCAAGCCGTTCAAGGCCTATCTGCTGCTCAAGGACACGGGCAAGCACGGATTTGAGTTCCCTCCCCGGGCCTCCTCGGCAGGGCGTCGAGGTGCGCGCACCCGGACCGCGGAGGGAACCGAGAAGGAGGCAACCCCCGCGCGAGGGCGGACCACCACCCGGAAGACCGCGGCTAGCAAGACCACTACAGGCAAGACCGCGGCTGGGAAAACCACCACAGGCAAGTCGTCGACCCGCAAGACGACCACCCGCAAGGCCACCAAGGCGACGACCGCGACCAAGGCGGCGAAGTCGACCACGACCAGGGCCGCCAAGAAGACCTCCGAGCCAGTTCCAGGCGACTCGGCCACCAAACCGACGCGTTCACGCAAGCCTGCGCCGAAGAGCTGAGCCGTGCCCGAGAGCGCTGCAACCGGTCTCCTGATGGATCGGATGCCCTGGCCCGGTGCCTCCTTTTCCGTGTATCCCTGAACCTGGAAGGCCCGCAGGGGGAGTCTCCCGTGTCCCGAAGGAGCCCCCATCGGTCCGCCTTCCCAGGCAGGGCCTGGAGACCTGCTCCTGATGTGATTCCATGGAACCCAAGGAGGAAGAGCCGTGGCCCAGATTCCCGTAGCCGTCGAGGTCACCCCTGAGATGACTCCGCAGCAGATGCGAGCCTACTTCCTCGAGCAGACCCGCCTAAGCATGGTGGAATGGGAAGCCAGGAACTGGTCCTTTGAAGATTCGCCTCCCTTCCGCCTGGAGGATCCAGGTCACCTGGAAGTCCTCCTGACTCCGGAGCTGGCCCGGAAGATCGACCTGCGCGCCCAGGTCGAAGCCTTTGCCGCCGAGGCTCGGGTCTCTACGGCAGGGGTCCGCGAGAACCAGAACGTCCTGTGCCCCTGGGACCACCGCTATCGCATCAACGAATACATCCTGGCCCTGATGAGCGAGTCGCTAAGCCGCCTGGTCAAAGAACTCCACCCGGAGCGGGTCGCCGCCCTGCCGCAGATATCTCCGGAAGAGGTCGCAACTCGTCTGGGACCGATAGGAGTGGAGGTCATCGAGGAGATCTTCGGGATGGACCTGGCGGAGGCCATGCGCTTCGCCCGCCAGAACCCGATCCGTATAGTCGGAGGGGAGGTCCGCTCCAACACCCCCCGCTTCGTGGACTTGACCTCGCGGATCTATGCTGCTCAAGGCCTGCACGTCTTCCTGACCGAGGATCCCTCCTGTCAGGACACCTCCACAATCTTCCTCTGGAGCTTCCTGACCTATATGTTGGGACTGTCGGGAGGGGACTACTACACTTCCAGTCACGGCGCGCCCCAAAAGCAGAGCGACAAGATCCTGGGACCGGACGGCTCGCAGTACCTGCCCCCGGAGTATGCCCGCATCGTGACCCACATGCGGGAAATCCTGCACCAGGTCGAGACCACCGGCTACACCATCCGGCTGGCTGCGCGAGACGATGCCCACCTGCACCGTTCGCTGACCTATCCCCGGATGGGACGCCTGTACGCCGATTACCTGCGCAAGGGGCCCGCCTCGGAGGAGGCCCTGACTTTGATCGGCCGCGCCATCGACCAGGGGATGCGGCTCAAACTGGACTTCTTCGGAGGCGCGGGTTACCGGACCCTCGAGCCGGTCCTGAAGGATCTGGGGATCCTCCAGGCCTTTGAGGGAGGCTTCCTGCGCACCGAGGAGGACCCGTTCTTCCACAACATCGGATTCCGGGTGGCCCGGAAGAAGAACGGGGGATATGAGGTCGTCCATGACAGCGTCGACGCCAGCCTTCCCCAGGTGGTGCGCTCAGCGGGTTATGAAGTTCTGCTGCAGGACGCCCCCCTGGGGCAGACCCTCTTCAACGTGGACCCGGATTCGGACCGCTTCGTGGTCGGCCAGGTGGTGCCGGCCTCGGAGGCGGAGAACCTCAAGCGCCTGGGTGTAACCAGCCTGTCGCTGAGCCCGGAACGGCTCTTCGCCATCTACTCTCCCAACCAGTTCTTCCTGATGCTGGCCGAGAACGACCGGGTCCAGATGGTCCGAGAAGGTACCTGGGACGACTATTCCAACTTCGACGTGCACACCTACGTCTCGGCACTTTCATGGGATGAATGGGCCGAGTTCCACGGAATCCCCGTGGTCCGCACGCCCGTCGGTTTCAAGGAGATAGCCGCCGTGCAGCGGCAGGTGGAGGCCGCCATGCAGCGCCATCCGGGAGAACCGATCGAGGTGCAGGACGAGTTGGGGAACCGGATCCGAATCGGCGCGCGGCCCAAGGTACATCACGCCGGCGAAGAGAGCGGCGGAAAGATCGGCGGCCCCCGGGAGCCGATCCACAACCTGCTGGGTCAGAGCGTGATCGCCATGCGCGAGAAGAGCAGCGGCGAGGCCTGCATCTCGGCGGTGGCCCTGATGGCCCGTCTCTACCTGGAATCCCGCGAGCCAGGCCAGCAGGAGGGGATCTACCTGCACCACAACCTGGACCGCCTCTTCCAGGAGAGTCGGATCGCCCACCCGATGGAATTCCGGGGCGACAAGGTTCACTACAACGAGGCCATCTTCGACCCCGAAGAGCTGGCGCGGGCCAAGGCCGAGGGCATCAAAGAGAAGGACCGCTTCAACAACTACTTCAGGACCCTGGCCCGGGCCATAAGCGACCCGTCACTGACCCGAAGCGGACTCCCCCTGACCTTGCAGGAGATCCGTGAAATCCTGGCCGAGGCCATGCCCGGAATGCGCGAGGACTGGATGCGCCTGGAAGGCGTGGATGTCTGGTCGGATGGCCTGCAATTGTGGTTCGCCACCGGCGGGTGCGTGCGCGACATCTGCCTGCGCCCCTCCGGGACCGACGCCAAATCCAAGGTCTACTTCGACGGAACCGACAAGGCGGGGCTCGAAGAGCTCTTCAACCAACACTTCCGCAACTTTGAAGCCCGACCCGGACCGCTCTACCTAGAGCTGGTTTCCTGCCCCCTCTCGCCCCCCGAACCCTGAGGCGCCCCGGGTCTAGGGGGCCGGGGTCACGAAGGTTCAGTAGTCCTCGGAATTCCCACTGCCGCCCGTCTCCATCACCCGGTCCAGGAAGGTGACCAGGCGATCGAAGTCGGGAAAGAGGAACTCATCCACGCGCACCCTCGTCTCGCGGGTTCCGATAATCATGCTCCGGAAGCCTTTGAACCGACCGGTGGGACCGAGGTAGGTCAGGCGTCCCCAAGTGGCATCGAAGAATACGTTCCTGC
>JAAZKF010000435.1 GCA_012799975.1 Burkholderiales bacterium | reverse complement strand
TGGGAGGTCAGTCATCTTTCCTGCTGAGTTCCGCCACCCGGATCAAGATCGGGGTGGGCGGGGTCCAGGACCTGAAGTTCTCCTCCCAACTGGAGGTCGACAAGAAGACCCTGGCACCCTCCTTCTTCCAGTGCGTCCAGAAGTCCACCGAGGGCGCCCTGGAGGTCAACTGCGTCTACTCTCCCACCATGGTGGCCCAACGCAACCACGTGGGGCAATTCGAACAGACCCATTTCCACAACTTCGAGGGCCCGGTACCGCACCTGGTCTTCAACAATCTCTGGGGCGAGTTGGATACCTTTGCCGAGCACTATTGGCTGCTGGTCCGCGCCGCTTCCACGGGCGGGGTGCTTCCGGCCTACGACCCGATCCTCCGCGGGGGCGGACAGGTCGTGGTATACGCCCCGAAGACCGAGAAATGGGATTGGAACGGCCGGGAGGTGGCTACGCGGGTCTACCCCGTGACGGATCTGAAGGGAACCCTTCTGGCTCGGGTCCGGGTCCTGGATGCCAACATGGAGCCCCTGGAGATTCGTGAAGTCGGCCGGGGTCTGGTCTTTCGGCGCGCCGACCCCGCGATCGTGGGGCGTATCGACAAGGTGGCCGGCCTGGACCTGTGGACTGCCAAGACCGGCCACTCGAATATCTTCTTCCCGAATCCCGAGAAGCTGACCACGCTGGAGGCTGACGTCGAACTGAACCTGCGCGGAGGGCAGTTCGCGGATCATCAGATCTCGGGCTACCGGCAATACTTCACCGGACAGATGGCGGAAGGCTTCATGAAGGGTCGCGTGACGGTCCGCTCGGTCCCCCTGGAGATCTCCCGACGAACCCCCTTCCCCCTGCGCGGGGAGATCCCGACGGAGATTCAGCCCTACCTTCAACCCGGCCCCGGGGTGGAGAGCGCCTTCGTGCCGCTGACCACCAAAGCTGCCGAATTGACCTGGAAGGCCGAGAATGCCTTCCAGGCCGCGCGTCGCCTGAACTCCTTCGTGGCCGGGGAGATCGAGACCGGAATGGCCCTGCCCTCAGCCCGCTTCTGCCTGGAGAGTGGTGTGGGCAACTCCGAGAGCCGCGCCCTTCTGCTGGTGGCCATGGCCCGGGCCTCGGGGCTTCCTGCCCGGCGGATCGGCGGACTGGTCTTCCAGGACGGCGACTTCGTGCCCCACCACTGGGCGGAGATCTGGCTGGGAGACCAGGAATCCTGGACCCCCTTCGACCCCACCACCAACGAAGCTGGTCAGATCGGCGCCAGCCATATCGCCCTGTGGGAGAGCGGAGACATCCAGTCTACGGCCATCCAGGTGAAGAACTATGCCCCGCGGGCTCCCCGCAAGGTCGCCTACTTCAATACCGAGCTGACCTGGCCCGTAGGTGAACAGCGCGTGTACGCCATCCTCCGCGACGGGGAGAGGATCGGCACCGAGGTCGCCCGGGTCGGGGACATGCAGTTCCTGGGCAACCAGGAGGTCTACACTTTCGAGGCCCGGGCCACCCTGCAGGATGGCGAGAAAACCCTGGAGATGAAGTCTGAGCTGCTGGTCGACCCGGCAGGCCTGCCGGTCCGCTTCCACATGGTCTCCGGGGACCCCGCGGTGCCGGTCGAGACCGAATTGCGTTTCCAGTCCGACACCCTGCATCAGTCCGTCAAGGGGGGGACTCGCCCGCTGGAGCGCGACGTCCCCTTCGCCCGCGGCACCTACCTGACCGACCAGAGATTCCTGAGCCAGTGGGCCCTGGTGGTGGGGCAGATTCCCCAACCCAAGCCGGGAGACACCGTGGCGCCGGAGAAGAAGCAGACCCTGCACGTCTTCGTCCCTGAAGACTTGCGCACACGCGAGTTGGTTCTGGAGTCCCGGGACTCGGAGAACCTGACCCTGGCCGACGGCAGCGAGATCCTGGCCCGAAAATACGAGACCGAGAAGGGCATGCTCTTCTTCCTGAACGATCAGAATCAGGTCGTCAAGATCGCCATCCCCGGCCAGAAATTGGAGGTCCTGCTGGAGAATACCGAGTTCCGCATCGACTGAAAAGCCTGGCTTTCTTGAGTTGGAGGGGATTCACACGAGATCCCAGAAGGGTCGCGCGGCATGAGCGAAAGGATCCTGGCCGGCCGCTACCAGTTGGAGGAGAGGATCGGCGAAGGGGGCATGGGCTCGGTCTATCGAGCCCTGGACCTGCGCACCGGTCAGGACGTAGCGGTGAAGCTGCTGCGTCGGAAACTGTGCGAGCGGGAGCATTCGCGGCGGCGTTTCGCCCGGGAGGCCCGGGCCGCAGGTCTGTTGGACCACCCTGGAATCGTCCGGATCCTGGACCACGGGCAGGACGACCGCCCCTTCCTGGTCATGGAGTTGCTGCAAGGACTCTCGCTGCGTCGCCACGTTCGGCGGGCCAAGCCGAGCCCCGCCGAATTGCTGGAGCTCATGGCCCAGATCGCCGACGCCATGGCGCACGCCCACTCCCGGGGCATCATCCACCGGGACCTCAAGCCCGACAACGTCTACGTGGCCCCGGATGGCCGGGTCAAGGTGCTGGACTTCGGGCTGGCCAGGATGCTGCGCATCCCCGAACTCTCGGCTTTGACCCGCTCCGGGACGGCTCTGGGCACCTGCTCCTATATGGCTCCCGAGCAGGCCGCTGGCAAGGAGGCCGATGAACGCAGCGACCTGTACGCCGTCGGTGTGATGCTGTACGAATTTCTGTGCGGGATGGTCCCCTTCTCGGCTGACGAACCGGCCAGCGTGCTCTATATGCAGGTCCACCAGGCTCCCGAACCCCCCCGGGCGGTCAACCCTGACCTGCCTTGTGACATCGAGAACCTGATTCTGTGCCTGATGGACAAAGACCCCGCGCGGCGACCAGCCAGTGCCCGGATCCTGGCCCTGGAGATGCGCCGGATAGCCGCCCGCCTGCGCGGTGAGATCCTGCCGGTCCCCGTAGCCGCGGGTTCTGTAGAGTCGGCAGAGTCCACCTTGGTTTTCACGGCCAGGCGCCTCCCCTCGCCTGCTCTTCCGACCGTGCGGCCGGCGCCGGGCGACCCGTTCTCCGAGGGTGACCGGGTCTGCCTGCTGACCGCCGACCTTCCGGGCCTCTCCCGCCTGGGGCTGGAGCTCAGCCCGCTGGAGGTCTCGGCCATGATGGCCGACCTCTCGGGCGAATTGGAGGAGGCCCTGCTCGCCCACTCCGGTCGGCTGCTGGAGCGCCACGGAACCCGGATCGTCGCCGCCTTTGCGGGTCGGGAGCCGGGACTTCGGGCAGTCCAGGCGGTGGGCCGGATGCGGACCCGGGTGCAGGCCCTGCTGCGTCGCTATGCCTTGACTCCGTCTCCAACCCTCTCTGCTGGAATCTTCGGCGGGAACCTCCCGGCTCGCGCGCCAGGGGACTCGTGGGAGGAGATGGCCCGCAAGGAGCTGATGCATGGAGCCCAACGGTTGGAGATGCTGGCCCGAGAACACCCGGACGCCACCCTGATCTGCGCCGAGAGCCTGGATGACCGGGTCCCGGTGCAGCCCTTACGTACCCTTTTCGTCCGTGGCCGCCGCGACCCGGTGCAGATCTTCCGGGTCGTCGACGCCTGAAGCTCGAGAACCCACCGCCACCCACGCAGGCGGTATTCCAGGAAAGGAGTCCTGGCCATGGAACTGCGGTTCTACGGTCTTCCCCTTCTGCTCGTCGGGGGTGCCGTCTGGCTGGCCCTGGTTGAAATCCGTTACTTTCTTGCCCATCTGGCTGAAGGAAATCCACCCTGGCACCGCCTTATCCGTCGCCTCTTCGGCGCTGCCCTGCTGATGGGCATCGCCGCCATGTTCCAGTTCGGTGAGACCACGCTACCCGAGCAGATATCCCCCGAGCAGGCTCTGGCCCGCCTCCACTACTGGATGGGGACCCTGGCTCTGGTGGGGCTGGCTGCGATTCTGGCCCTCTGGGACGTCCTAGCCGAACTCCGCAGCCTGAGGTCCTACGTGGACCGGGTCGAACGCGACGAACTGTACAATCTGGAGAGCCGCCTGAAGGAGCCACGATCCTGAGACTTTTCCTGCTGATCCTGCTCGGATTACTGCTGCCCTCCCCTCTGCTGGCCCAGCCCGCCGTACTGACCGTGCGTGCCCTCTCCGATCCGGTCCGCGTCCAACTCTGCCGGGAGGCGGAGGTGGCCTTGGAGATCGAGGGGGCGACGCCGGCCCAGGGCAGGCGTGCTGCCGACCTGGCCTTGCGGGCGGATTTTCCCTTGCGGGTGACCATTCGACAGGACCGGGCCCTGGTCTGGAGCGGAGAAGACCTGCTGGCGGAAATCTCCCAGCAGCAGTCGGCGCGTTGGGGCACAACCCCCTATTCGCTGGCCCGGACTTTTACCATGCGACTGGAGGCCGCCCGTACGGGGAAGGCTTCAACCCTCCCGACCCTGGAACCGACCAACCTGACCGTCCCCCTGGGTGAGACGCGCCCGGCTCGCTGGCTCAACTTTTCCAGGGCGCCCAAGGTGACGGTCTCCGACCCCTCGATCGCTGAGGTCTTCCTGACCGGCAACGAGATCCGCGTGACCGGAACCAGCCAAGGTCAGGCCACGATCACCTTGTCGTGGGACCACACCAGCCTCAACCTTCCCGTGGTGGTCCGCCCCTGGGCCGCCCGCCTCCCGAAAGACCTGGTCGTACCCTTAGCGGGAGACATGCCCCGACAGGAAGCTTTGCGCCGGGTGCTGCTGAGTCGGGCCTGGCCGCATCCCACCGCCCGGATGGAAATCACCTTCCCGAAGGTCCCCCCCAAGAACCCCGAAGCCCCCATCCCCGTCCAGGTCCAGGCCTCTGGTCCGGGCCTCCTGACCGCGAAGGCCAAGGTGCAGGTCCGCTTCCAGCCCACTCCCATCCAGATCTACCAGGCCGGCGCCCTGGTGATGAGCAACCGCCCCGAGAAGGTCAGCTCGGAAGGAACCCTTCTGCGCCAGATGTTGCCGGCGGCTCCGGTCCGGTTGCTGATCCACCACTGCAACCAGCCCCAAGGTTCCGAACGCTTCCTGGAGGTGCTTCTGCGCAACCCTTCTGATGCGCCTGCCAGGGTCTTCCTGGTCCTGGAGGGCGTGGGGCCTTCCGCCGATGAGATCTTCGCTGGCCACCTGGCCAGCCGCCGCTTCCTGGAGCGCATGGGCGACCAGCAGGGGATAACCCTGCAACTGGCGGCGGGCGAGACGGTCCTGCTGGAACGCCTGCGCATGAAGCCTGGCCAGACCGTCAGTGCCATGGGTTGGCTTCAAGTTCTGCAGGAGGTGGAACTGGACCTGACCGTCCGGGCCGTCGACGCTCAGGGCCGGGCCCCGGACCAGGACCTGGCCTCGGCCGGACCCGGACCCTTCTCCACCGGAAGGGGCCTCTTCCCCGCCGAGGTCTACGTCTCCCACGCCCACGACCTGGGCTCTCGCTACTCGTTCATCTCCCTGGGCGACGCCCCGTTCACCCAGGACCCCATCACGGGCGAACCGAACCCGGGCAACTTCGGTGTGGTCTATCGCTTGCGACTGCTTCTGCGCAACCCGACCTCCGAAGCCCGAGAGGCCCGACTCTTCTTCCGCCCCCGTGGCGGCCCTGCCCGCGGGCTCTTCTTCGTGGACGGAGCCTTCGCCGAGACGGATAACGCCACCAGCTCCAGCCCCTACCTCCTGGGACGCTGGTCGCTGGCGCCCGGCGAAGTCCGGGAGGTATTCCTGGAGACCTTCCCACAGTCGGGTTCAAACTATCCGGTGACCTTGGAGGTGCAGTCCGAGTTCATGAACCTGCCCTCGGCCCCTCAACCCGAGTCGCTCCCTCTTCCACCCCGGTGGATGCCATGACCCCCTCCACCCTGCCTTCTCCCTCGGGCCCACTGCGTTGCCCCTGGTGCGGCCAGGACCCCCTCTACATGGCCTACCATGACCGCGAGTGGGGAGTCCCGGTGCGGGAAGACCGGTTGCTCTTTGAATTCCTGGTTTTGGAGGGAGCCCAGGCCGGCCTCTCCTGGCGAACCATCCTGCACAAGCGCGAGAACTATCGCCGGGCCTTCCAGGGGTTCGACCCTGAATGGGTGGCCCGTATGGGCGAAAAGCAGATCCAGGCCTTGTTGGAAGACCCGGGAATCGTGCGGAACCGTCGCAAGATCGAGTCGGCCGTGAAGAACGCCCGGGCCTTCCTGAAGATTCGCGACCGAGAGGGCGCCTTCTGGCCCTAT
>JAAZKF010000434.1 GCA_012799975.1 Burkholderiales bacterium | reverse complement strand
TGGCCCCCTATGCAGAGCGGGGCCCATGGGACCTGCCGGTGACCGAGGACCTGCTGGAACGGGTGATCCAGTTCCCCACCGGGACCGCCCTGGATCCCGAGCATGTCCATCGGATCGGGCAGATCGTGCGGACTGCCTTCGCCCAGGCCGAGCGCGTGCGCGCGTGGCGCCAGGAGCCGAGGGCTTGAGCCAGGCCGACGTGGGAATCGTTCAAGCCGGGGTTGACTGACGGTGGACCGACTCAATGGGTTGGGGGACGGACTCAAGTCCAAGGTCCTCAGCGGCCTTTTCTGGAAGTTCGCCGAACGGATCGGCGTCCACGGCATCCAACTCATCATCCAGATCCTGCTGGCACGCCTCCTGTTTCCCAAGGACTACGCCCTGGTGGCGCTGATCGTGGTCATCCTGTCGGTCTCCGAGGTCTTGATGTGGACCGGCTTCAACACGGCCCTGGTGCAGCAGAAGGACGTGGACGACGGGGACTATTCGTCGGTCTTCTACCTGGGTCTGGGGGCCTCGCTGGGTTTCTACCTGCTCTTGTTCGCCGCAGCGCCCTGGGTGTCGGAGTTCTTCGCAGAGCCACTGCTGGTGCCCATCATGCGGGTCCAGGCCCTGGTCCTGATTCTCGGGGCCTTTCGAAGCATCCAGAACGCGGTCCTGATCCGGACCATGCAGTTCCGGAAGAACTTCTATGTCAGCCTGAGCGGAATCGTGGCTTCGGGAGTCGTCGGTCTCGGCATGGCCTGGTGGGGCTACGGGGTGTGGGCCCTGGTCTTCTCGCAACTTGCCAATGCCCTGGTGGCGACCCTGGTTTTGTGGGTCAGCGTGGGTTGGGTCCCGACCCGAGCGTTCTCACTTGCAAAAGTCGGCAGGCTCTTCTCCTTTGGCTGGAAGCTCCTGGTCGGGGCCTTGCTCGAGACCGCCTACGCCAACCTGCGGACCGTCTTCATCGGGAAGGTCTTCGACAAGGAGATTCTGGGGTACTACAACCGGGGCGACACGATGGCCTCGCTGGTGGTGACCAGCCTGGACGGGACGATCTCTTCGGTGCTGTTCCCCGCACTCTCCTCATGTCAGGATGACCCAGGACGCCTCAAGGCGCTGCTGAGGCGCTCGGTCGTGACCAGTTGCTTCCTGGTCTTCCCCGCCATGATCGGTCTGGCCTCGATTTCCAAGCCCCTGGTCTTGTTGCTGCTGACCGAGAAATGGCTCGGCTGTGTCTTCTTCCTGCAGATGTGTTGCCTGGCTTATGCCTTCTACCCCCTCCACACTGCGAATCTTCAGGCCATCAACGCCCTCGGTCGCAGCGACGTGTTCCTGAAGCTGGAGATCCTCAAGAAGGTCGTGGGCGTCGGGATTCTGCTCCTCAGCATTCCTTTCGGCGTGAACTACGTGGTCGGAAGTCAAGTGGTGGTCTCGTTGCTCTGCACGGTCATCAACGCCTGGCCGAACAAGAAGCTGTTGGGCTATTCGGCCTTGGAGCAATGGAGGGATGTCGTCCCCTCGCTGCTGCTGGCCCTGGCGATGGGGGCCATCACCTGGAGCCTGACGCTGCTGGCCTGGAGCGCCTGGCTGACCCTGACCCTCCAGGTCCTCGTCGGAATCCTGGTCTACGTCGCCGGGGCCTGGCTTTTCGGATTCGAGTGCTTCCGCTACCTCTTGAGGACGGCGCGAGAGCAGTTCGGACGATGAACGCCTCGCAGACATGCTCTCAGGTTGTTCAAGAGGTCTCCTCATTTGTGGGGGGGCAGGCCGACGGCCTGAGGTCTGAACGGAGCCGCGCAGGGACCGGGGAGACAGGCCGGCTGCAAGCGGCCGAGGAGCATCATCTTCTTGCGGAGGGGTCTGCGTGAACCTGCGTCTCATCCTGTCCCGAGTCTGGGCCTCGCTCCGGAGCAGGGCGCTTCAGGATGCCCGGGATCTCAGCCGCCTCCGAGAGGCTCGGGAGCTCGTCGTGTTCGTGGTGCCATCCCTTCCCTTGGTCAATGGTGGCGTGATGTCGATCTTCTCGCTGTGCCGGCAGACCCGTGAGATTCGTCCGGATTTGCACTGTCTGATCGTGACCTGGCCTGGATTCTATACGCATGCCGTGAACAGGTATTACCGCTCGATTTCCTTGGCCGGGATCTGGCCATTTTTGCTCGATGACGATGGCCGCCTGAACTGACCCGCAGAGTCCCGGGAAAAGGGGGAGGGAGCAGAGGACCAGGTCCTTGCTCCCTCCGGTTGGCTGTGGCAGTTTGAGTTGTCAAGACCAAACACCCAGCCACCTCGAGGCTAGGTGAGGACCCGCCGGAGGTCAAGGAGTATCGACGAGAAGTTTTGGAAGGCCGGGTGCCGCGCCCGTCGTGTGTGTCTCCCACCTGTCGGGTCCAGCGCTGGCCGACCCGCTGGAATGAGAACGTGCAGTTGGAGTCAGGGCAGGTGCTTGCACCGATCCCGATCCTCCGGTTCCGGTGCCGTGACTGTCGGCGCGAACTGACCCGCCTGC
>JAAZKF010000061.1 GCA_012799975.1 Burkholderiales bacterium | reverse complement strand
TGCCGAGAGGTTCCCCGCGGCGGCGATCACCAGGTTGGAACGGTGGTAGTACTGGTCCAGGAAGGAGCGGATGAACTCCGGGGTCATGCGGGCCAGCTCGCCATCCTCGCCGATGGGGTGGCGGCTGAGGGGGGAAGGTTGCAACAGCAGGCTCTCGATGGCCTGGGAGACGAAGGCTGCGGGGTTGTGGCGTTCGCGGAGTCGCTCCTGCCGGATGATGGCCCGTTCGGCCTCGATGAACTCCGGGGCCAGGGTGGGGTGGAAGAGGACCTGGGTCAGCACTTCCAGGGCCACCGGTTCCTGGCCCGGCGGGAGCTTGACCCAGAAGGCGGTCAGATCCCGGGTGGAGTAGGCCGAGACCCGCCCCCCCAGGCTCTCGATCCGCCGGGTCAGGTCGAAGAGGGTGGGGTAGCGGTCGGTGCCCCGCATCAAGATGTGTTCCAGGAAATGCGAGGCTCCCCAGTGCTGGGCACTTTCGTAGCGGACCCCCGCCCGCATGCAGAAGAGCAGCGTGGTCGTGGGGTGCCCGGGGGTGGGACGGAAGACCAGCGGCACCTGCCCGGGAGCCTGGACCGAGTGGATCGGCCAGGCCCTGGCGAAGGATTTCAGGCCCTCAGGAAGCGGCATGGTCTTCGGCCCAACCACAAGAGCCCTTGCCGCTTTGGATTCGGAAGGCGCAGTAGGGGTTGTCGAAGCGGTTTCCGGTAGCTCCGTGGGCGGTCACCACGCAGCCGGCCCGGCAGGGGATGGCGTGGGGACAGTTGGTACAGTGCCCCGTCAGCATGTCGGGGCTGAAGTAGCGGTTGAAACGGAAGCGCTGGGGATCCTCCCAGATCTGGCGCAGGGGTTCCTCGCGGATATTCCCCTCGCTGAAGGCCTCGCGACGAAGCGAGAGGCAACCCTTGACGGTGCCGTCGGCGTCTATCCCCATGACGTGGCGGCCGGCAAAACAGCCCTTCCACGGCTTGTCGCGGACCGCAGGGACCTCGAAGTAGCCCAGGTTGTCCCCGGCCACCACCTTCAAGCCGTCCCGTTGTTGGCAGGCGTGCACGAAGTCTACGATTTCCGGGATCTGTTCTGGGCGGAGGGCATACTGGTCGTTTTCCTTCATGCGCCCCTCGGCGAAAGCCAGTTGGATCTGCCAGAACTTGAAACCGGCCTCTTCGAGAAGGCGGTACATCTGCTCCATCTCGCCGATGTTGGCCCCCGAGATGTGGGTGACTGCTCCCACCTGGATGCCTGCCTCCTGGGCCTTGCGGGCCCCGGCCATGGCCCGGCGGAAGGAGTCGGGGTGGTTGCGGATCATGTTGTGGATCTTCTCGGTACCGTCGATGCTGATCCCCAGTCGGCGCAACCCGCTGGCCACCAGTCGGTCGATGTTCTGCTCCAGGAGCAGACCATTCGTGATCATGTAGGTGCGCACGCCGGCATCGACCAGGCGTCGGGCATACTGGTCCCAGGCCGGGTGGACCAGCGGTTCGCCTCCCGAGAGGGTGACCACCTCGGCACCCAGTTCGACGAGCTGGTCGATAAGCGCGAAGCCCTCCTCGACCGAGAGCTCGTCGGGTCGGGGTTCGCCAGCGATCGAACCACAATGCAGGCAGCGCATGTTGCAGCGCAAGGTCAGCTCCCAGCCGACCACGCGAGGCTTGAAGGGGAATTCAGTCATGAGGGGTTCTCCTTTTCCTTGGGCGGGGATGGTTTCAATATAGGGCTCTGGGGCCCCTGCGCGGGGCGGCTCGCCGAGTCTTCCAGGAGGGACAGGTGGCGCGAGGCCACCAGGAAGCCGACCACGGCGCTCAAGGCGATCAGGAGCGAAGAGGCGTCGGTGACGGCCCGGAGGGGGAAGCGCTCCAGGAAGGGGCCCGCTGCAGCCATCCCGACGATGGATCCGCTGTGCAGAAGGGCCAGCGAAGTTCCGATCACGCGGCCTCGGACGGCCGGCGGAGCGGTGCGCATGAGGGTGGTCTGGAAGAGCAGACCGGAGAGTCCGTCGCCCACACCCCCGATGAAGATGGCCAGCATCGCTGGGGCCAGGCTGCGGGCGTGAAAGGTCCAGGCCATGCCGGCGGCCATGAGCAGCACGGCGCCGGAGAAGCCCGGGGCCAGGGGGAGGTGGCGGTTACGGGCCCAGCGGGCCATCCCCAGGGAACCCCAGAGGGTGCCCAAGGCCCAGACCCCGATCAGCCAACCGTAGGAAGCCCCCTGGCTATCGTCTAGGCTGTTGGCGAAGACCGGCAGTCCGGTCATGTAGGCGCCGCTGCCCAGCGAATCCATGAAGCGGATCGCCAGCAGGTAGAGGAGGGCCGGACTGCCTGCCAGGAAGCCCAGGGCCACCCGGTAATCCGGCCGGGTTTTGGAGCCGGGTGCGCCCTGCTCCTCGGCAACCCGCCGACCACTGCGGATCAGCAAAGTTGCCACGGCCGAGAATCCGAAGGTCGCGGAGTCCAGGATGAAGGCCACCGGGAAGCCCCAGGACGAGACCAACAGGGCTCCGGTGGCCGGGCCGATCACCGTGGTGACCGAGGTGGAGACCCGGAACATCCCGTTGGCCTCCATCAGATCCCGGTCTTCCACCAGGTCGGGGATGAAGGCCCCTTGAGCGGCCTGGTGGATCTTGTCCAGGGCAGCCAGAGCCAGGCCCAGGGCAAAGAAGACCGGGATCTCACGGGCCACGAGGAAACCCAGGACCAGTCCGGCCCGGACGGCGTCGCACAGGACCAGCAGCGTGCGCCGGGGGAACCGGTCGGCCAGGTAGCCTCCAAGAGGGCCGAAGAGCAGGGCCGGGAGGAGGCGGACCACCAGGAAGGAGCCCAGGACGCTGGCTGAACCGAATAGCTTGTATACGTACAGGTTCAGGACGACGTAGTCGATCCAGGTCCCCAGGCTGGATATCGTATGAGCGCTCCACAGCAGGGCGAAGTCGCGCCGGGTGAAGAACTGTTTCATGGTCTGTTGGCGGAAAGGGTGGCTACAGTCTACAGGGTGTTGGGGGAGCCCCTCGGGTTCCGGTTCTGGTGCCCCCTGGTCCTGGTCGGTTAAAAAAAAGAGCCTCTTGACGAGGCCTTGGCTATCGTCCGCCCGCGGCTCCCGTCCCGTTCCCAGAGCCACCTGCTGGTGGCGTCATCGCAGATCCGGGCTCAGGAAATCCGGGGTTTGATAGGTTTCTTCAGTTCCACTCGTCGGGAGGAACGACGTAGATCCCGTGGACTTCTTCGGTGGTGACGGTTTCGATATCGAGGTACATGTCACACGCTCCTGGTTGTTTTGGGCGATCATCGCCCCTCCTACAGTATGCTTGGAGATGGAGGGAAAGTCCAGGGGTAATGGTCTGTGTCTTGTAAACAATTTCCGAATTTCGAGTCTGGAACAGGGGATTGGGGAGGAGGTAGCGGGCGCGAGGTCATGTGCCTTCTTCCTGGCCGTTCAGATAGACCCGGGGTACGCGGTTGGTCACCAGGGAGGCGATCTCGTAGTTGATGGTCCCGACCACGTTGGCCACCTCCTCCAGGCTCATCCCGCCCTGGCCGAAGAGCACGACCTCGTCGCCGGGCTGCACCTCCGAACCGGTGACATCGAACATGGACATGTCCATGCAGACCCGTCCGATCTGGGGATGGCGCTGGCCGTTGAGGAGGATCCAGGCCTGGTTGCTCAGACGCCGCGGATAGCCGTCGGCGTATCCTGCCGCTACGACGGCGCAGGTCGTTTCAGTTGAAGCCCGCCAGGTGCGCCCATAACTGACGCTGGCCCCGACGGGAAGCCGGCGGACCAGGACGACCCTCGACTTCAGCGTCATCACCGGGCGCAGTGGCCCGCATCGGGGGGTGCTGTCGGGATAGAGGCCATACAGGATGATGCCCTCACGAATCATGTTCAGTTGCGTCTCGGGATGCGACAGGATGCAGGCGCTATTCGAGGTGTGACACCAGGTCGGTCGGAGACCCCTGCGGTTCAGTTCCTCCAGCACCCGCATATAGTTCTCGAGCTGCCAGGCCGTGAAGGGCTCCTCCACCTTGGTGTCGGCGGCGGCGAAGTGGGTGTAGAGTCCGTCCACGACCAGCCCCCCGAGCTCTTCCAGCCGCTCCATCGCGCGGGCGGCCTCCAGGCCCTGGTCGGGTCCCTGGGCCGGAAGTCCCAGGCGAGACAGCCCGGTATCCAGTTTGACGTGCACGGAGACCTGGACCCCGGCGTCTCGGGCCTGCGCCGCGAGCTCCCGGGCGAAGGACTCATCGAGAACTGTCTGGGACAGACCCAGTTCGGCCAGGACCGAGGCCTCCTGGGGTGGGGTGTGGCCCAGGATCAGGATGGGGCGTTTCAGACCTGCCTGACGCAATTTGACGGCCTCGGCCAGGCAGGCCACCCCGAAGGCATCAGCCCCATGGGCTTCCAGGAAGAGTCCGCATGGCACGGCGCCATGGCCATAGGCATCGGCTTTGATGATACACATGACCTTCCGACCGGTGCCCCGGGCCAGTTCGAAGTTCTGCCGCAGGGCTCCCAGGTCGATCTCGGCCCAGGTCCGGGTCGTCGCACCCGACGGGGTCGAGTCCACTACCTGACGCTTCCCGAGCGGGAGGTCGCCACCCGGCGTTGCAGCCAGAACGAGTAGAGCAGGATCAACAGCGCCGTGACCAGGCCCACCCCGGCCATGAAGAACCACATATGGCTCACCGGGTGGTTGGTATAGAGGAGGTGCGTCAGGGTGTCTGGAGCCTGCCCGGTGAACTCTACCAGCCTGTTGAAGGCCTCGCCCTTGGGTATCTGGTCGATGTTCCAGGCGGGCATGCCGCTCTCGGCCAGCATCTGGCGCGAGAAGCGCTCCTTGGAGGCCAGGTGGTCGTACAGGAAGGGGCCGATCTTGCCCTCCAGGGTCGAGCCCACGGCAAAGGAGATCTGACCCAGTCCCAGATACATGGCCTTCTTGTCGTCCGGCGCCAGGTGGCCCCCGATGAACTCACCGAATTTGGGGCTGGAGAGCATCTCACCGACACTGAAGATCGCCACCGCCCCCAAGGCCGTCCAGCCCGCCGTCGACAATCCGACCAGGAAGAGCGAGAGCGCCGCCAGGGTGGTTCCCAGGGCGATGCTGCGCAGGATCCGCATCTTCGAGGAAATCCAGGCGAAGAAGAAGCAGGTCAGCATGATCATGCCGGAGTTGACGTTGATGATCCCTTCGGGTTGGATGTACTGCTTCGTCTTGTCCAGGATCATCACGAATCCGACTATGGGATTCTCGATATTCAGGGTCTGGGAAACCCGGGTCACCACGTCCCGGCTGTCCACCCAGTCGTCGACGTGCAGGGGCAGCACGTCGAAGAGCGCGTTGAACATGAAATAGAAGCCGGTGAAGATGGCCAGGAATACACACAGCTCAGGGCGGCGCAGTTCGCTGAGGGTCTCGGAGAGCAGGCTCTGGCGCTTCTTCTTGGACTCTTTGTGCTGGCGCTCGCGCTCCAGGCGTTCTTCCAGACCGGGCTCGCGATAGGTAAGCAGCAGCAGGAAGTTCAGAGAGATGATGCCGGCGCAGGTCAAGAAGACGTAATGCCAGCTCATCTTGCGCATCATTCCCGCCATCAAGGGGCCCAGGAAGGCTCCCAGGTTCACGGTCTGGTAGAACACGCCCCAGGCCATGGAGCTGTTCTGGCGATTGGTGCACTTGACCAGGGTCCCCTGGATTCCCGGTTTGAAGATGGCCGTGCCGGTGGCCAGGAAGATGGCCCCCGCCAGGAAGCCCCAGAAGCTGGTGAAGGCCGCCATCAGGAGGTAGCCGATGATCTTGACCAGTGTGGAGATGGCGATCATCAACTTGTAGCCGTAGCGATCGGCCAGGCCCCCGACGAAGATGGGGACGAAGCCTTGAAAGCCCGACCAGATCATCAGGATGGTCCCGATCTCGGAGGGCGAGATTCCCAGACCTCCCTCCGAGAGGGGGGTCTTGGCATATAGACCGGCAACCGAGCGCACGCCGTAGTAGGCCAGGCGCTCGACCATCTCCATGGCTCCTACCACCCAGAATACGTATCCCAGGCTGAGGATCGAGGCGACCAGGCCCAGTTGCTGGATATCGACGGGACCGACGCTGCGATCCTTAGAGGGAGTGCTCATGAGGGGCTCCCGGACGTAGAATGGACTCTCCGGGTTCCACCCGGGCAGTTTGAAACCTTCCCGACTCCAGACCGGAGCCTGAATCCGCCGCCTGGCCTGAGAACCGGGGGGCGAATGTCACGCCAGGTGGCTTCAGGCCGGGTGCCCTGCCTTGTGTCTCCGAAACGGGGCGGATCAGGTCATTGCAGAAGGCTTGAGGTTCAGGAACCCCCACCCCGGGGTTTGAAGAGCCGCCAGCCGGAAGAACGCCGGGCCGCATCCTCTTCGGAGGCGTTGTTCGTGCGCTGGTTCCCTTCCCTCTGGGCGATCTCGCGAGCCAGGATCTCCGACCATTCCATCTTCTCGCGTTCCAACCGTTGTTGGAGTTCGTAGAAGGCACGCTGGGCCTTCTCCAAATCGGTTCGCAGTTCGGCGCGCTGGCGATGGCCCTCCCGAATCAGATGGTCCTTCTCGGCTGTCTCGGCTTCCAGTCTGGCGATGGTAGCCAACATCTGTCGGGGATCCGGACCGCCCTCCTCGGTCCCGCGGACCGAGAGCTTGTAGTTGAGGTCCTTCAACTGATCCTGGTATTCGCGAATTTTGATGGTCGCGGCCTCGCGCTCGGCCGCGGCCCGGGCCTGGGCTTCACGGGCTTCGGCAACCTGGCGCTGGGCGGCATCCAGCTCGCGCTGCAGGCTGTTGATGTGACCTTGCAGGCGGGCGGTGTTCCCGGATGCCGAACGCCGGGTCTTCTCGGCTTCGGCCTTTGATGGGCGCGAGGACTTGACTGTCTTCAACTCGGACTCGAGGGCCTCGTACCTGGCTCGGAATTCGGCGAATTCCTCCTCCAGTTCGACCAGGGAGAGTTCCTTCTCGCGCAGGTTCTGGTCCTTGTGCTGGGACTCTTCCTGGCGACTACGTCGCTCCTCGTCCAGCGCCTTCTGCAGGTCCTGGACTTCAGCTCGGGACTGGGCAGCCTCGGCGCGTGCGGCCGAGAGGTCACCAGCCAGGGGCTGCATGCGATCCAGCGTCTCCTGGAGGCGTGAGCGCATCTCCTGAAGCTGCTGGTCGGCCTCCTGAAGCCGAGCTTCCAGCCGCTTACACTCGCTTCGCGACTCCTCCAGCACTTTGGCTGCCCGCTCGGCCAGTTCGGCCGGCCGAGCCCCGGTCGCACCCAAGGGCTTGCGCAGGGACTCCAGGCGTCGCATCAGATCGGTGAGTTCGCTCTTGCCTTCAGAAGCGGTCGGATCCGCGGGTGGGAGTTCGGACTCCGAGCGCAGGCTGTCCAGCTCGGCCATGGCCCGGTCCTTTTCCGCCTTCAGCTCGTCGCGTTCGCGCAGCAGGCGGGTGCATTCTTCGCAAGGCTCTTCGGGCAGACGGGAGTGGGTTGCAGGGTCCGTGTGGGCACTCGCCAGTTCGTCCAGCAGACGTTCTCGCTCCGAACGCAAGCGCTCGAGTTCCTTCTGCCAGGCCTCCGGTACGACGGAATCCTGGCCGGTCGGAATCCTCTCCAACTCGGCTCGCAGGCTTTGCCAGGCCTCCTCGGTGGTGCGCCGCATTTCCTCCAGGGCGCGCGTCAGCTCCTCTTCACGGGCCGGCCGGGACTCGAGTTCGGCGATCTGCCGACGCAGGTCCTCCACTTCTCCCGCCGGTCTCCGTTCCAGAATCTCTTCCAGGCGCGAGAACTCCCGGCTCAGAAGTTCCGCCAGCGCGTTGGCTGAGTCTTGCCTGCCGGAATCGAGTCGCGTCAGCAGGAGCTGTTGTCCCTCGGTCAGCGGTTTCAAGGCCTCGCGCAGGGGCTCTTCAAAAGCGGCCAGGAGGCTGGTCAGATTGAGGGCATCCTCCCGGCGACGTCCCATGGCCTGCCGGCGTTCGTTGAATCCCAGTCCGGGTGGGGCAGGGGGGCGGAGTGGAGGGGGTGGAGCGACCGGAGGGGGGATGGTCCTTCTCTCGACGAGCGGAGGGGAGGCCGTGCGGGTCGCCGCGGCGTCTGATTCCTCCTCTTGCAGGGGCCACTTCGAGACCCTCGAGGGAGGCGTTTCCTCTCGTAATGGTAACGGGATCTGCCTCCCGGCCGGTTTCCCCTCCCCTGGGGGCGACGCAATCGGTTTACTATCGGGCCTCTCTTCCCGGAGAGGCAGGAAGGCCGGCCGGCCGGCCGGCGGTTCCTTGTGCAGGGGCAAAGCTCCCGGGGCGGGGGCAGGCTTTTCCTGCTCCGCAGACGAGGAGACCAGGGACTTCTTGAGTTTGCGAACCTCGAAGTCCCGGATCACCCAATTCCCCGAGCGCCGGGTGGCCAGGGCCCGTCCCTCGACGATCCAGGCTTGTAGCTGCTCGGCAGGGATTTCCAGGGCTCGAGCCGCCTCGTCCAGGGTATAGAACTTAGCCATGAGCGCATGAGATTCGCCGGGGCCGCTTGTGGTTCCTGTCCTGGGCTTTTGGGGCCTGCAGCGGCGAGAGGAATCCGGGTCTATGCCCGGAATACGCGCCCACGCCCTCCCGGGTCGCAGGCTATTTGGGCCAGCCGACTCGCCAGGAGGGGCGACCCGCCCGTCGGGGCGATCCTGGGGCGGCCTCACCTCCGCCCCACCCAGGTGGTGTTTCCATGATTCAGGCCCTTCCCTCCCGGCTGATGTGGGCCTTCAGCGCAGCCTTCTGCCTCCTGCTCCTGGCCTGCGGCAGCCGCAACGAAGAGGCGCCCCCCCTGATCATCCAGGGGACCCGATACGAATCCACCTCGGTCGTACCAGCGCGCTTCGAGAAGGTCGAAGGGACGGCGCTCTTCGAGGTCTCTCCACAACTGGCTTCCTTTCTGGCAGCTGCCGAGAAGCCTCCCGCCGGCTCTCGGGGCTTCTTCATCCTGCTGAATCCCCGCAACCCGATCGAAGGGATCTTGGTCCGTGCCGGGACCGCAGTGGACTTCGATCTGCTCTACAAGCAGACCAGCCGGATGGTGACGGTCACCGGAAACGTTCAACTGGTCGCGATCCCCCAACTGGCCGACTTCGTCCAGGACCGCTTCGGGATCAGCCTGGCCCGCGACGAGAAGAGCCTGTTGCTCTGGATCGACAACGAGACCCCCCTCGAGATGCAGGCTCCCGAACCTCCCGCCCAACCCCAGACCCAGGGAGCTCCGTAGACATGGCGCGTGGACGAATCGAAGAACGACATCAGGACCTCCTCCTCTTCCAGACCGGCGACCTGGGGGCCGAGTTCGCCCCCTGGCGTCGCGAGGAGCGGGGTCAGCAGATCTACGTCAAACTGAGCCGGGGCACCCAGACCGCCCTGCTTTTCGCCGGGACCCACTGCCTCATGGATGCCGACGTCCAGCAGGGCCTGATGCGCCTGGTGAATGATGGGTGGAACGTCGAAGGCGAGTTGACGGTCTCTTTCGAAGGCAAGGCCGAACCCGGAACCGACCCCTACGTCTACCAGGATCCCCTGCTCATCGAATTGGGACAGGCCCTGCTGCCCCTGGTGGACCCCCAACACGGTGCCCCCTTGCTGCAGAATATGGGAGGCTTGCGCGAAGAGATCGCCCGCGAGTCGGGGCTGGTTCCGGCTGGAGTCCGGGTTCGGGACAACCTGGCCCTGGAACCGAACCAGTACCTGATCCGCCTCAAGGAATCTCCCGCCGCCACCGGGGAACTCTTCCTGGACCGCTTCCTGGCCGTCGGTAGCCACGAACAACTCAGCGAATTGGAGGGATGGGCCACCATCGAGCCGGCCTTCCGCATGAAGGCCAAGTGGATCGAGATGGAACACCGGGACAAGGCCGAGCAGATCGGTTGCCTGCTGCTCGGAGCTCTGCAGGTGTTGGTCACCCACCTCAAACAGATCATCCTGGGAGCTGCACCCGAGTTGCTGGGCCTGCAGGAGACCTATGACCTGGTGGCCCGCCTCCAACCCACCCATCCGGTGGTGGTGGAGGACTTCCTCAGCAACCGGACCTACCTGCGGGGACTGCGGCGCATCCTGCAATCCCTGTTGACCGAACGGGTGCCCATCCGGGACCTGGTGACCATCCTGGAGACGGCAGGTGACATGCTCGACCACATCCAGCGGGTGGATCAGGTCACCGAGGTCTGCCGTATGGCCCTGGCCCGACAGATCTGCTGGAGCTACCTCAACGAGGAAGGCACCCTGCGCGGGCTGGCCCTTTCCCCGCGCGTCGAGACCCGCCTGATGGAAGCCATCGCGGATCGGGAAACAGGGAGCGTCCTGAACCTCTCTCGCGACGAGGCCGACCAACTCGTCGGCGCGGTCCGCAAGGCCCTGGAGGAGCACGGGATGCCCCCGGTGCTCTTCACAGATCCGCCTACGCGGTTGTGGGCCCGCCGCATCCTGGCCCGCCCGTTCCCCAACCTGGGCGTTCTGGCTACCACCGAGATCGCCCCCGGTTTGCGGGTGGAAATCGCCGGCCAGGTCGACTTCGATCCCTCTCCCTCCGCCCCACCCGAGCCTTCTGAGCCGACTCCCCCTCGCAAGGAAGGCCTCCTGGGTCGTCTGCGCGGTGGTTGACCCGCAGGGAATCCCCAGTCCCCAGGCGAAGGAGTGTACAACCCCATCCAGGAGGCCCCCGTGCGCATCATCCTGTCCACCTGCCGCATCGAGGATGCCGAGAAGATTGCCGATACCCTGGTCGAAGAGCGTCTGGTCGCCAGTGTAAACATCGTGCCCGCAGTCCGGACCAAGGTCCGCTTCAAGGGAGAAGTCCTGACCCAGGAAGAGTGCCTGCTGGTAATGCGGACCCGCGCCGAATTGGTCTGGAAGCTTGAACGACGCTATCTGGAATTGAATACCTGGGAAATTCCCGAGCTGGCTACCTTCGAAATCCAGGAGTGGAACCCGGCCTACGAATCCTGGATGCGCGAGGCTACCGCCCCCCAGGAGTCCGGCCCGTCTTGAAGGGGAGGGGGCAAAGCCGCGGCCCGGCCGAGTTGAGGCCCTTTCGCCTGGAGGTCGGTTTTGCTCCCTACGCCGAGGGCTCCGTCCTGGTCTCCGCCGGCAACACCCGGGTACTGTGCACCGCCTCGGTGGAAGAGAGGACCCCCCACTGGCTGGAGGGCCAGGGCCGCGGTTGGGTCACGGCCGAGTACGGCATGCTGCCCCGTTCGACCCACACCCGGATCCACCGTGAACGAGCTGCGTCCTCCGGACGCACCCATGAGATCCAGCGCCTTATCGGACGCAGCCTGAGGGCCGTAACCTCTCTCCCCCGCCTGGGCGAGCGCCAGATCATCCTGGACTGCGACGTGCTCCAGGCTGATGGCGGAACGCGCACGGCTGCAATCACCGGGGCCTGGGTGGCCCTGGCCCAGGCCTGCCTGAATCTGCAGTCCCGCGGTCTGCTGGAGAACTGGCCGCTCACCGACCATGTGGCGGCCATCAGCGTGGGCCGCGTGGATGGGGAGATATTGGTCGACCTGGACTATCCGGAGGACTCCCGGGCCGAGGTGGACGCCAACCTGGTGATGACCGGGCGTGGCCTGCTGGTCGAGGTCCAGGCCACGGCCGAAGGGGACCCCTTCGAGCAGGCCGACCTGGATCGCTTCATCGCCCGGGGCCGCGAGGCCATCGGGCGCTTGGTGGAACTGCAAAAACGTGCACTCTGCGAGGCCGGTTTGGAGCTGCCCGAGCAGGCCGGCTGACTCAAACCCTCCAGGCAGGTTTCCCCGTCGGGCCTACGGGCGCCCAGCCGAGCCCGAGCAGGCGGACGGCGACGTCCGTCCTTCGGGGGCGCAGCTCCACCGTTTCCAGGGGCTCGCGAATCGGGTCCACCTGCTCCTGGAGGGCTTGAACCTCCGCCTGGAACTGTGCTTCCAGCGAGCGCCCCTCCTCCTGAAGGTCGGCCAGTTTCTCCCGGGCCCGCTCCACCTGGCGTTCCTCCTCCCGCACGCGCGAAGCGCTCTTCCAGGTGCTGCCCGCCCGCTGGACATTGGAGACCGAGAGGGCCTTGCGTCCGAAGAGCGCCCCCATCAGCGTGGAGCCGAAAGAGACGGCCGTGTTGACCCGCTGTTGGGAAAGATCCGCCTCTTTCTTGGCAGCCGCCTCTGCGGCCCGCTCCAGGCGGGCCTTGAACTTCTCCATGCGGGGTGCGTAGCGGGCCTGGAGGGCGGCGATCTGCTCATCCCGGCGCTCGCGCCAGGCCTGGGCCAGACGGGCTCGGAACTCCCCTTCGGACTCGCCAGGAGCGGAAACCAGACCGAGGGAAGGGCTCCTGTATAGCTCCAGTTTCTGGGTACGGTACAGCCAGTCGGCGAATTCCTTGCCCCAGCGCACGTAGGAATGAGGATCCGCCAGACTCGGCGCCAGAGCTTCGCAGGGCAGGTCCACGCTCGGAGCTGACTCCAGTCGGGCGGGGGCCAGCCCCGACTCCAGCGCCGAGGACCAATCCATGGGGAGAGGCCCCGAGGTGACCGGCACCAGGACCAGGAGCTCGCGATCAGCCCGGGTTCCGAGCTTGCGGTCCTCGACGTGGACCCGGCCAACTCCCAGAAAGACGGGCTTCCAGGTCTGTGCCGAAGGGTCAGCAGGCAACCAGGCCTGATGGATTTCCGGGGGCAGAACGGGTCGTCCGGAAGAGACCTCGGTCGCAGCCTTCCCCCCGGTTTCCGTAGCCTCCTCCACGAGTGGGGGAGTTTGCAGAGCTCGGGCCGAGGCCGTTGGTGTAGCCGTAGTAGGCGGAGAAGATTCCTGGGCCCGCCGCAGATCCTCGCGGGTCATGGGCCCACACAGGTAAGACATGGTCTGGCGGGTCTTGAAGAAGGTGGGAACCTGGCCGGGGGTAAGCAGCAGGAAGGACCTGTGCTGCAGGCTTCCCAGGGCCTCCTGCAGGCCCTTGGGGTCGACTGCGCTGCCCAGCGCCTGGGCCAGCCCCTCGCTCACCTTCATCCGGTCCCGGTCGGTCTGAAGGCGCCCGACAAACCAGATACCGGCGTTGGCCAGGGCCTTGTAGTCCAGGTCCACCGGATTCTGCGTCGCCAGCACCAGGCCCAGGCCGAAGGCCCGGGCCTGCTTGAGCAGGGTCAGCAGGGGACGCTTGGAAGGTGGGTTGGCCACCGGGGGGAGGAATCCGAAGATCTCGTCCAGATAGAACAAGGCCCGCAGGCTGCTGGTACCGGGCAGGCCGCGAATCCAGGTCAGGGCGGCCTGGGCCAGCATCGTGGTGAAGAAAATCCGCTCGGGATCCGTCAGGTGCGCGGTCGAGAAGATGGCCAGACGCGGACGCCCCTCGGGAGTATACAGGAGTCGGGCCGGGTCCAGGGGTTCGCCCTGCAACCAGACCTGGAAGGATGGAGAGGCCACCAGGGAGTTCAAGCGCATGGCCAGCTCAAAGCGGTCCCCGGCGGGATAGAAGGACTCCAGTTCCAGCACGCCGATCCGGGGGAGTCCAGGGTTCTGGACCAGGTGGATCAGTTCTTCCAGGGTCAGGTCCCGGCCCTGCGACCAGACCTTCTGGAACAAGGCCGACAACAGGAGGTGCTCGCGGCTCTTCAAGGGGTCGGCCGGCACTTCCAGGAGGCCCAGGATTCCCGAGACCGTCGCCTGAACCCGGTCTCCAAGATTCTCGGGGTCCTGCCGCACCGCCTCCGCAGGAGCGCTCAGGGAAGCCAGCACCGAGACGGGGCGACCGGCCGTGCTGCCCGGGGTATAGACCACCACCTCGGCTGCCTCGCGCAAGCGTCGGATCCTCTCGGGATCCTGCCCCCAATCGGCCAGACCCTGACGCCAGCTCCGCGCCGTCTCCTCGGCCAGGGCCTCGGTAGAGAGACCAGGCCGGGCGGCCTTTTCGCGGTCCATCCAAGGCAGGAAGTCAGCGGGCCGAAGCTCCGGAAACGTCAGGAGGAGGTTGCCCAGGTCTCCCTTGGGGTCCAACACCAGGGCGGGGATTCCATCGATGGCGGCCTCCTCCAGCAGGGCAATCCCCAGACCGGTCTTGCCGCTGCCGGTCATCCCCAGGATCACCCCGTGGGTCAGCAGGTCGCGCGACTCCAGAAGCATCCACTCCGGAGTGGTCTCCCCCTTGGGGGTCTGCACCCGCCCCAGGTAGAAGATTCCAAGTTTCTCGTAGTCATGCATGGCGCGAAGGGTTTCGCCTCCCCGGGAAGCCAACCTCCCCCTCTGCTGGCCGGGGGGGATCGGTCTGAGTCAGCACACATTACTGAATCTGGAAGGGTTGGTCCCGGAATACCGCCACCTGGAAGCTCTCGGTGCTGGAATGAGCAGGATGTCTTGCGCCGCATATTGCCGCAGGAAGCGCGGGCAGGTAGTGGAAATTTCGTTACGTATGTTCAGGTCCTGGCCGCTCGGGGCAGATGGGTGTCCGGGAAGCGGCCTGTCGTGGCAGATCGCAAGGCCTGACAAGGTATCTTCACTCGAGGTGTTCCAGGGTGAATTGCATGCCCTCGCGGTCGGGAGGCACTTCTGGCCCGCAGGCCTGGCCGGTCCTGCTCGAGGCCTTCGGATTGTTCCTGGTCAGCCTGGTCTGGATTCAGGTCGTGTCGGCCCCTCTTCTGGATCTGGAGGCCCTTCCCATCTATACTCCAGAGGTTCGCCACCTGCGGTTCAGTTTCAAGACCTTCCCGGATGTCTGGGAAATCCTCCAACCCCCCTACCCACCGCTGACCTACCTTTTTACCTGCTTTTTCTACAAGGTCGGGGGGATCACCCCGGCGATGGCCTTCCTGAGCATCAGCGTGCTGACGGCGCTGATCGCTCCAGCCTCCTATCTGCTGGCTCGGGTGCTCTTTGGTCGGCCGGCTGGCGTGGTTGCCTTCTTTCTGGCAGGCACTTCGAGTCTGCTCATCTCTCATTCCAACTTCTATCTCACCGAGCAGATGGTCGCCTTGTGGACCCCGCTCTTCCTGGCTGCCTGGTTCGCTTCGAAAGGCCATACGCGCCCCTGGTGGTCTGGGCTCAGTGGGGTCCTGCTGGGCCTCGGTCTCCTGTCCAAACCCACCTTCGTCTTCTTCGTATTCCCCGTTTTGCTTGAAGGCTTTTGGCGATTGATCCGGACGAAGGGACCTGGTCCAGACCTCTCCAGGACTTCTGGTCCGCTGGGAAAGCGATCAGGCCCTTCCATCCCACCTGGGGTCTGGGGGCTGGCGTGTTTGGCCATTCCCGCCGGCATCAGCCTCCTGACTTGGAGCACCATGGCCCACGGAGGAGGTCGGCTGGCCCTGCTGGCCGGTGAGCTCTTGATCCAGACGACCATTGTGTGGTCGATTGGTCGTCTGGGGAATAGGACCGGGATGGAGGAACGCCGCTTTTTCGGCAACGTGCTCTTCGTGTTTCTGACCCTGGCCGTGGCCGGACCCTACTATGCTGCGGCGGGGCAGGCGATTTCCGATCTCTTTGCAGGTTATTCCAGGTGGATGGAGATGGGAATCTACTCTTGGTGGCGCTTCGACATCCAGCGCTTCGACATCTGGACCTTCGACAGGCCCCTGGTCCCTTACGAAAAATTCCTGGTTCCCCTCGGACTGCTGGGGGTCTTCAAACTGCCTCGGCCGGAGCGGCGTTACCCCCTCATGGCACTGGCCTGCCTGGTATGTGGAGTCGGATGGCTGCTGCTCTTCTGCCTGGGTGAGGGACCGGGCAATAGCCGCTTTCTCATCCCTGCCATTCCCCTGGCAGCGGCGCTGGCAGGGGGGATTTCCAGACTCTTCTCTCCCTCCCTGGCTCCCCTGGCTGCCGTACTATTGACCACTCTCCTGCTGCAACAGCAATCCCCGGACCAATGGAGGGACCTGCGCTTCCAGAAGACGACATTCCTTTTTTTTGTCGACCAGTCCCCGGTCCCCACGGTATTGCTCCGGCGCCTACAGGCCAGAGCCTTTCGGAAGGATGCAGTCTGCATGATCCCGTGCCGTTCCGAGAGGGCCTGGAAAAAATTTATGGAGAGACTGGGGTACGACCGGAAATTCTGGTTCTTTGTCGACGGACTGGCCTGCCTGAGGATCCTCGAACCCGTCGAGTTGGAGAGCCTGGCGAGGGATGGTGGGCCGCCTGAGGAAGCCGAACTGGTCCTTCTGGGGGGGCGCTCTGAACAGGAAGAAGCCGACCTGGCCCGGGAGGTGGAGGGAATCCTGGGCGTCCGCCTGGAGAAGGTGGAGAGCCTGGGAGATCGCCGCTGCCGTTTCACCATAAGCCGGATCCGCCGGTGACCTGGAAAAATCGCGGCTCGCAGATACGGGTTGTCGGCGTCCAGGCCGCGGAAGAGGGCGATCCGTCGAGGGTAGGCACCCGCTTCTCAAGCCTGGAAGGACCTGGGATAGCGATCACCCCGACTGCTTTCAAAAGCCACCAGAAATAAAGCCCCCGGTTTTGCCGGGGGCTTTCTTTCTGGGAGGGTTCAAGTCCCATGTCTTTGTGTGTTTTCGGGCGGCTATTGGTTTCCGGCCTGTGTACCGCAATTGAAGCAGAACTTGGCACCCGCGGGTAGTTCGGTTCCGCACTTGCTGCAGGGCGTTGGTCCAGCGGCCTGGGGCATCTGGCTTCCGCAGCCCATGCAGAACTTCGCTCCCTGGGGGACCTGGGTCTTGCAGTTCGGGCACTCGACCATCGGCGGAGCGGTCGGAGCCACCGGGACCGGGGCCGCCGCCGGGGCTGCCGGCATCTGCTGCTGGGGAACCATCTGTTGCTGCGGAGCCATGGGCTGCTGCATCATGGCGCCACCCATGGCCTGCTGCATCATCTGGGGCATCATCATGCCCATCCCCAGCCCGGCACCCATCTGCATGCCGCCACCGCCGGCTCCCGGGTTGTTGGCCATGTCGCCCATGGCGTCGGCGGCCTTGAGCTGCATGTAGTTCTGCACTCCCAGCGCGCCCATCCGGGCCCGCAGGCGGAAGGCCTCCTGGATCTCCTCGGGGACCGAGACATCCTGGATGAAGAAGTCGCGCAGGCCGATCCCGTACTTGCCGAAGTCGTCGCGGACTTTGACCTTCATGGCCGCGGCCAGCTCGTCGAGGTTCGAGCGGATGCTGGCATAGGACTGGAAGGTGGTGGTCAGGAGGTCGTTCAGCCGGGTGCGGATGCTGCCCTTCAGGAAATTGTTCAGGGTCTGGGTGCTGTACAGCCCCTGGACCCCCACCAGGGTGTTCACGAAGAGCTGAGGTTCCTCGACCCGCACCGAGAAGGTGCCGAAGGCCCGCAACTGGACCCAGCCCAGGTCGGGATCCTTCAGGTCGATGGGGTTGGGCGTCCCCCACTTCAGGTCGGTCAGGACCTGCTGGTTGACGAAATAGACCTCGGCGGAGAAGACGTTCTGCCCGCCGGTAAAGCGGGACATGAACTCCGAGAGGATGGGGACGTTGGCCGTGGTGAGGGTGTGGCGGCCCGGACCGAATACATCCAGGGCCTTGCCATCCCGGAAGAAGACGGCGCACTGGGTCTCGCGGACGATGAGCTGCGCGCCCACCCGGATATCTGCCTGTCCGCTCTCGGGAACCTTGCCCACGATGGCGGCCGGGTCCGCAGGGACCCACTCGATGACGTCAAGCAAACGTTTTGCCAATTTCAGCCAACCCCTTTCAGGATGCGCTCACGCTCGTCCAGAGAAGCGTCCATCTCCTCGACGCGGCGCCGGAAGTCTGCCAAGCGGGCGGCGGCGTCCTCACCGCCGGTCATGAGGACCGAACGCAAGCCCATCAGAGCCTCCTCGGCCGAGCTCAGGCCTGTCAACAGGGAAAGATCGAACTCATAGAGCCGGTCCAGTTCGGCCTCGTTCACCTTGACCACATCGAAGAATCCGGCCTGACCGTAGCTGGCATGACGCAGGCGCTCGATCACCCGGTCCATCTTGTTCGAAACCCGGTCCAGAAGCTCGACCAGGCTGAGGTTCCCCGAGGACAGGATCTCCTCTTGAAGCCCCTGCATCTCGGTCTTGAGCTGGCCCACCCGACGGGCCAGGAACTCCCTTTGGATCTTGTCGGTGTCGCGGCGCCGCTCGCGGTCGAAGTAGCCGCTGAACCCGGGAATCTTTCGCATCAGCGTCTCGAGGGCGTTCTCGCCTGCCCGAGACTTGTCCCTGAGGTCTTCCATCCGAGCCTCCTTCCGTCTTCCACGGAGGTTTATTGCCTCCGGAAAGTCCAAATGTGTGTTGGAAAACAGGAGGCCCCGATCTTTTGCGATCAGGCCTCCGAAACCCCGCCCGAGCCAGGCGCGGTCGACCTACCCGGAAGATTCCACCCTGTCCCCCGGTTCCCTGTCCGTTGGTTTCCACAAAACTGCCAGTCGGGGACCAAACCAGCCGGCCATGGCCAGGCAGCCCAGAGAAGCCAGGCAGCCCAGCCCCCAACCCACTACCAGGCCCCACCCCGTGCGGGCCAGGGAGACTGCCAGGGGGGTGTGGATGTGGGCGTAGGTCCCGGTCAGGCTGGCCTGCCCCACCGCTGCGGCCAACAACCCCAGGAGCACCAGGTTCGGCCTGCGCAACCAGGCCAGGGTGAAGGCCAGCAGAAGGCCGGGGTGGCCCAGCAGGAACTCCTTGAAGCGGGGCCGGACCCCCAACAAAGCGTCCAGTCCCCGGCGCAGCAGCCTCTCGGAGTCGCTGACCACCAGCTCGCCCGAGACGTTTCCGGTGCGCGCCAGATAGAAGACTCCCAGGGCGCTCAGCACGACCAGCACCACCAGGTGCCAGACCCGCAGCCGCTCATCCAGCAGGCGGAGCAACGCCTGGAAGCTGCCTCGGCGCACGGTCCAGGCCAGGACCACGAGCAACGGGACCAAGGCGCTGAGGACCTTAACACCACGGAAGACGTCTACGGAAAGCATGTAGGTCGTCTCGGGCAGGAAGCTGGCTGCCATCAGACCTCCGGCCAGTGAGACCAGACAGGCTGCCAGCAAGGCCCCGGTCGCTCGGAACAGGAGGCGGACCAGCCCCGGCTCGTCGCTGGCTCGCTCCAGGGAGGGGAATTGCCAGACCAGACCCAGTACTGGCAGGATCGTGGCCGTCCCCAGGGCCATCAGGGCTCGCCAGGGGGTTTCCAGGATTCCGCAAAGTCCGGTCAGTCCCGTGCCTGCCGCCAGACCCAGGACCAGACTCAGCGCCAGCCAGGCGGGGACGGAAGCGAAGGCCCCCAGCAGCAGGGCCACCGCCGCTCCTGCGCCGGCCGCCACCAACACCTGGCTGCCAAGCCATCCGCTTCGCGGTGGCGGGAAGGTGGAAGCCTGGACGTCCTGCATGGGTTCCAGGAAACGCTGGATTCCCGTGAAGAGACGCGCGTTGGCCTCGTCGGCCGACAACTCTCCGACCAGATCGTCGTAGGGTCGCAGATACAGAAGTCGGATATTGCGCTCGCGCGCCCCCAGGCTGTACATGGCCACCACGGTCTCGGGGTCGGTGCGGGCCTGTTGGGCAGGGGGTACCGCCAGCACCCGGACCACCTGCTCGGGAGCATGGCGGGCCAAGGTCTCGATGCCCTTCTGCTGGGCTTTGGCCGGGAGCTCGATCACGCCCAGGCGCAGCGAGAGATCGGCCAGAGTCCGGGCCACCATCTCGAGATGGTCGGGGTAGCCCATCACCTCGTTGCGGACCCCCGCGAAAAGAATGCCGTGAACTCCCGGGACAGCAGCCAGCGCCTGCAACCTGGATCGAAGGGCCGGCTCGGAGGCTCCCGGCATGCCCTCGGGGCGAACCCAGATCCGGAACCCCAGGTCCCGGTGCAGGTGGGCCAGCAGATCTTCGGACAGACCCAGGCCGATCTGGGCCAGGATCCGGGGCTCTCCCACCACCTCGACCAGTTCCGAACCCGGTGCGGGCCACACACGAACCCGCTCGGTCCCCAGGCTGGTTTCGGCCTCCCGAGCGATGATCCGGGCCTGCTCGGGGCTCCGGGCCAGCAGGTAGAGTCGCTCGGGAGAGGGCTCCCGGGTGGCGGGGAGACTGCCCTGGCTTTGCAGCTCGGCCACCTCCAGCCCCCGCAGAGCCCGGGCTCGGCCGCTCAAAGCGAGATCATCGAGATTCTGTTCATCCACGGCCAGCGAGCGGATCCCCTGAGCCGCGAACCCGCGCAGGACCTCGTCTGCAGAGACCCCGCGGGAACGGGCCAGGACCAGGGCGCTGCGCAGGTCCAGAACGGCCTCTACCTGGCGGTTGGCCTGTTCCCGCCCGACCCGCTCCCAGAGGATGCCCCCGGCTGCCACCAGGCCGAGAAGAAGCAGGAAGCACAGGACCTGACGTTGGTAGTGGCCGGCGTTTTTGGGGATGGCTCCCGGCCCGACCGGGGTCCCAGAAGGCTCAGACATCGTCCCGGGGCACCTCGTCCGAGGCCTCGGACCAGCCCTCCTCCTCGGGCCACTCCGCTCCCTCCTCCAGGTGACCGCGGCGCAGGGCCGCCAGGGAACGGGCAGCCTCGGCGGCGGCCCGGGTCCGAGCCTCCTGCTCGACATGCTTGAGGACGTGTTCGGGCATGCGCTCGCCCATCTCGTAGTAGAGCCGACAGAGCTCCCCGACGATCCAGGTCCCCGACCAGGCTATGGAGGCCTTGGCCAGGGGACCAGCCACGGGCACGAAACCGACCAGTTGCCGGGCCAGGGTCCTCCACCCCATGGCTCCTCCCACCACCGGCCACAGTTCGTCGACCCGATCGAAGAAGTCCAGGGGGCGGCCATACAGGGCACCGATCAACAAGGCCAGGCGCAGTTGCTCGGCGGTGATCACCATGGTCTCGCCGGTCACCGCCATCAGACTGAGGATCTGTCCCACCAATGGTAGGGAAACGGTCACGCTGGAGGCAGCCGCCAGGACGGCCATTCGGGCGGAGGTCCTGGCGGTCAGGCTGCGGGCATACTCCAGGCGGGTACGGGAGTAATCCCGGGCCAGCCTCAGGGCCAGCGCGGGGAAGGTCCGGCGCAGAAGCGGAGGCACCTGCTCGGCGGCCCGCGCGGGGTCCACCAGGTGTACCCGGGGAAGGGTCGGGTCGGCCGAGGCCGGGGTACTCTCGAGCGAATCCGTTTCGCACAGATACAAGACGCCGACACCCGGGGGAAGACACTCGGCCTGTCGGCGCAGGAAGTCCTCACCGGGCATCTCGGTCCCCAGATGGTACAGCACCGCATCCACCGTCCGCAGCGCCGGCTCGGACTCTTCCACCAAAGGAGTCTCCAACACCAGGAGCCCCTCATCCGGACCTCTCCCTGAGGCCAGGGTGGGCTCCCCCAACCAGGCCCGCAGACGCTGGACCTGCTCGTCATCTCCCAGGAGGGCCAGGCGATAAGGCTTCTCCAGACCCTGGCGCAGCTCGTCCAGATTGTAATGGGTGCGGAAGATCCGATAGAGGAGATCGATGGTATTCATGGCGACCCTGCGATGGAATGTCTCTCCGCCACGGGAGCAGGCCTTCCAGGTGCGGAAGGGCACGCAGCGAGGGAGGCGCGACTTCGCCGCACGGATTCGATTCCCCCCCGCTCGGGACGCTGCACCGGGACTGAGGGATAGCCTTCTGGTCGGGACTGGTCTGGCTGAATAGGGCCAGGCGGCTACCGGCATTGGGAGGGCGCCAGTCCCGGCACGCATGGAAAAGGGCCCTCGGGGTTGACCAGAGGGCCCTGGTGGGCGCGAACGGACTTGAACCGCTGACCCCTACGATGTCAACGTAGTGCTCTAACCAACTGAGCTACGCGCCCGTCGAATTGGAGGCGACGAGCGGAATCGAACCGCTGTAGAGGGTTTTGCAGACCCTTGCCTGACCACTCGGCCACATCGCCGCGGTGCTCCGGAAACCCTTCGCATCTGCCGACCCCGAAGGGCCTGGTTCCGAGTGGAGCGGGAGACGAGGTTCGAACTCGCGACCCTCGGCTTGGGAAGCCGATGCTCTACCGCTGAGCTACTCCCGCGCTCGATTCGAAGGGGATACCGGAAAGACCAAAGCTTTCGACAAAGGGAATGATATCATCCCTGTCAAGACCTGAAAACCCCCTGAATTTCCTGGGGGAGGAGCCTCGCAGGCCTGTACCCGGTTCCCATGTTTTTCTGCAGACACTGCCCCGAGACGCCTGGAGATGCTATAATCAAGACGTCGAGGTCAGACACTTCGTCCGACTTTTTATGGGCAAAAAATCTGCAGATTCGCGAGGTCCTCCAGATGAGAAAAGGCCGGAACCCGGGAATCGTGCTCGTGACTGCCTTGTTGGTCACGGTCCTGGTGGTCATGCTGATCACCACCCTGATGGGTACAGGAGCCGCTGGAATGGCCCTGACGGGGAACTTCTACGAGCGCGAGGCTGCCCTGTTGGCAGCCGAATCTGGGCTGCAGTACGCCATGACCCGCCTGCAGGCCAATCCCAACTGGCGGGGAGACGACCCTGCCACGGTCCCCCCGAGGACTCCCGACTTCTCGGTGCTCGAGTGCGACGGCAACGTCTTCGGATTCCTGCAGACCGCCTCCGGCAACCGTTCCCTGTTCCGAATCAAGTTCAACTATGAGGATGGCCCCGGTGGAGTCGACGGCCTCAATAACACCTCCAAGGTCGAAAATCGCCTGGCCAGCCCCCTGGTTTCCATCAACAACTTACAAGGCGTCGCTTCGGTGCCGGCCCACCGCGCCAACCCCGATGGGATCGGCTTGTCTCCCGAGGAAGCTCCCTATCATGTACCTCGAGCCACTGCCTGTATCCTGGTCGAGGGTCTGGCAGGCTGGGGCGTCCGGGATGTTTCCCCCGATCGCCCCGCTGCCTTCGGCGTCAACCGCGGTGTGACCCGCAGGGTGGTCGAGGCCTACCTGAATCTGGACGAGACCGCCGGGATCGACTCGGTGGCCTATGCGGGAGGGGTCCTGGATGCCCGACTCGGCGACAATGGCAAATTCACGGTCTCTTCTCGGGATGACGAGATCGTTCCGCGCATTCGCAGCCTGGCCGACATCCAGGTGGGCAGCCCGTCCGGGAACGCCAGCTACGACGACGGGGCCGAGGGAGAAGTGGTCGTCGGCGAGGGTCGGAACTTCCTGGTGAACGGGTCGACCCCGGCTGACGCCAAGGTGGAGCGCGCCGACTCGTCGGCTCGGTTCAAACGCCTGAAATGGGATTCGATCGTGAAGGCCAAGCCGAACTCGTCCGACGCCCAGCTCCAGGCGGGGACCTATGTCTGGCGAATGTCTGCAGACAGGAAGACATACCTGGAGTATTTCCCCCAGGAGTTCTCTGAAGAGGCCGAATTGCCCCCCGCCGGTGAAGGGGTCAACGTCACCAACGCCATCGCCGGCGAAGGGATCCAGGTGGTCCCCAGGACTTTGAGCATCCAGATCTCCAAGAACGTCTACGTCAACCCACTGGCGGAAGGAGAAGTCAAGGGTCTGGCCCTGCGCAGTGACCCGGCCATCCAGAAAGCCGGCCTGCGACCCGTCGTGGGATTTGTGTCTCCCGATGGTAGCCAGAGGGCCTCGGTCCTGACCTCCGTCGGCTCGGTCTGGATCCAGGGGGCGGTCATGGGCTCGGGCGCGGTCACCAGTGAGGGCTCGATTCGCTTCCAGGGCCCCAGCATCATGGAATCCGATCCCGAGACCGGAGTCTCGCTTTATGCCAAGGGAGACATCATCCTGGAAGCCATCGGAGGTGGAACCCCCGACGGGAGCGCTGAGATGAAGCCCATCCTCATACCCGGCGAGGACCGCCCCGGCCCTTCTGAGGAGAACCCTTCTGGCGATGACGATGACGATGACGACGACGACTTCCTCGGCCCGGGGAACGGCCGGGGGAACGGCCGGGGGAACGGCCCCGGCTGGAGCACCGGCCACAGTTCTGGTCCCACTCTCAGCGTTGAGGACCGAACCAACCCCGATTTCGCCTGGGGAGCCCTGTCGGTTCGCGAATTGATTCCCGGACGCGGTGTCTCGAAATTCAAAGACAAGAAGGGTAGGCAACTGGAACGCTTTCAGGAGAAGTATGGCGACATCGACTACGCCGACCAGGACCTGACCGGCGTGATCTACACCTGGGGAGACTTCAAGGCCCTGTTGGGTCCGCGGGACATCCTGAATATCACCGGGACCCTGATCGCCTATGGAGGCAGCCCCGAGGACCTCATCAACCCCGCACCTGGGACCGAACCCGGCAAGGGGCGGATCGATCTGGAGGCTGGCCGGGTGGGGCTGACCTATGACCCCAGCTATATGCGCAACCTGATGAACAACCTGGGTACCGTCTGGCTCAAGCGCTCGATGTGGGCAACCTGGTAGATTCCGTTTGAGGAGCCTCCCCAAGGGCCAGAACCCAGGAGCCCGGTCGGAAACCTCGACCGGGCTCCTGGGTTTCATGGGCGCGGAGGGCCGACCGAGTTTCCCCCTGGCGGAGGGGGAGGGAGCCTTCCCGGCGAAGGACCGCCCACTCTTTCTTTCGGGGAGGATGCTGCATGATCCGGCGTTTATCTCTCTGGTGCACTGGTCTCATTTTGCTTATAGCCCTGGCTTCGCTGGGGATCGCCGGGTGCGGAGGGGGCGCCGGTAGCTCGGGAACCTCCTCCCAGAACCTCTTCGGGAACCTGAATATCCGGGTCACCCGCGAGGAGGGCCCGACCCGGGCGCAGGTCCGGGAGGGAACCATCCTGCTGTCCACTTCCTCCAGCGCGCAGCGCCTGCTGGTCGAGCTCTACCCCTTGCCCCTGCAGACTCCGCCAGCTCCGTTGGTGGTCCGCAGCTTCAACCTGGTGGACGGGAGGGGGCAGGTGGTGATCGACCAGATACCTGCTCCGGCGCACTATCAGGTTCGCGGCTACCTCTTCGAGGGGGCCAGTACGGAGTATTCCGCCTCATTCATGGTTGAGGATATCGAGATTCTCCCCGGAGTGCTGGCCTCGGCCTCGACCTGGCTCACCCCGCGGCCCAGCGGTTCGCCTACGCCTACACCTACGCCTACACCTACGCCGACAACCTTGCCTGGGGTTCCGTTCACGGTTGACAGTGGCGCAGAACCTCAAGTCGCGATGCGGGCAGACGGTCAATTCGTGGTCTCCTGGCAGGCTGGAAAGGTCCGGGCCCTCGGCTTCAACGCTTCCCCCACGCCCGTACCGCTCTGGTCCCAGCCGGTGGTCGTGAGCGAAGATACGAATTGTGAAAGTCCGGCCCCGGCCATCAACTCATCGGGACTCTTCGGGGTGGCCTGGCTCGTCAAATTTCCAAGTCCGCAGCGTTTGATGGCGGCCTATAGGAACTTGGAGACGGGAAGCCCGGCAGGCGGTCCCGAGGAAATCTACAACTCCAGTGACGTGCCCGGTGAAGAATTGGACTGGGTCGGGTTTGGGATGTGCGAAGCTTCGTCGACGTCTATTCCGGCGCCCATAGTGGCCTTGCTGCGGACGAGCTCGATCAATAGCATCTCTTCCTTCTTCGTGCTGGCGTCAGACCCCATAGACACCTGGCCTCGGGACAACTACCCCCAGTCCGTGCCTCTCGCCGCCCCCAACCTGGATGTGGATGCCAACGGGCATTGTGCCCAGGTCTTCTACGAGGCTACTAACCTGCAACTGCGTCTCTCCCAGAATCATGAAACCAACACGGCGACCATCACTACGGTCGATGGGACGGGCTGGCTCTCCCGTCCTTCGGTGGCGATCCGCAATGGGCGGATCGCCGTGGTCTGGGGGAGCTCGGACCCGGCGGGCAGCGGGCTGGCCGTCTTCCTCCAGCGCTTTCAGTACGACCCCGGCGCGACCATCCTCACCCCCGTCGCGCTGGACCCCGAACCCATCAAAGTCAGCGAGGGGCTTTCCGGGCAGTCGCACCTGGCCCCGGATGTGGCCATGGACGGCAGGGGCAACTGCGTGGTCGTCTGGCGCTACTGGGAAGGTAGCTCGCTCGCTCAGATCGTCGGGCGTCCTGTCAATGCGAATGGCTCGCTCCACCCTGTCTTCCAAGCCAGCAACGACGACCAGGTCGAGCATGACTGGCCCTCGGTGGGTATGGACTCGGCCGGCAACTTCGTGGTTTGTTGGGGAGTCGAGAACGGCGGCTTCATCAAAGGTTGTCGCTACGCCTCCTGTTTCCCATAGGGTTGGCCTGACTGAAAGCAACCTTTCGCCATATCCAAGGCCGTCACTGCGCTTCCTGCCCCGCTCCGGGTTCATAGGGAGAGACTCGGTTGCCGGGGGGGGGCAGGTGCGGGCTCTTGCTCGCCGGATCCGGCCAGGTACCTGGCATGCGCTCCAGAATGGGGAGATGAACCATGAGACACTTCGGACTCGATGAATTCAAGGAGGTCCTTCAGCCGAGCGAAGGGCCGGCGGTGACCCTCCTGATGCCGACCCTGGCGGGCGGGACCCATTTTCGACAGAATTCCGTGCGTTTCAAGAACCAGATCCGCGCGGCCGAGGAGGCCCTCTCCGACCGGGGTCTTCCGGCAGCCCGGATCAAGGAACTGATGGCGCCGGCCACCGAGATGTTGGGAGATACCCCTTTCTGGGAGAAGCAGAGCCGCGGCCTGGTGATGTTCCTGGCCCCCGGTTTCAGCCGCCATTATCGGGTTCCGCTGACGCTCCCCGAGATGGCCGTGGTCTTGGACGGGAGCTTCCACGTCAAGCCTCTGGTGCCATTGGTCGCCGAGACGGGGCGCTTCTTCCTGCTGACCCTGAGCCAGAATCAGGTCTCGTTTTATGAGGCCTTCCGCGATGGGATGACCGAGATCGAGCCGATCGGACTGCCCCCCAGTCTGCGCGAGTTCCTCGAACAGAAGGGAGGGGAGGGGAGAAGAAAGCTCCAGACCCGCTCGATGGGAACCACGGACCGCTCGGGGGGGGGCACGGCCATGACCCGGCCGACCAGGACAAGGAACGCCTGGCCGAGTACTTCCGGGAGGTTGAGAACGCCGTTTGGGAGGTCCTGCGCCAGGAGCGGGTTCCCTTGCTGCTGGCCGGTGTCGAGTATCTCCATCCCATCTATCGCGAGGCCAACCGTTATCCCCATCTCTTCGAGCAGGGGCTGCACGGCAACGTCGAGAGCCTGAGCGAAGCCGAGCTCTTCAGTCGGGCCTGGGAGGTGATGGAAACCCACCTGCAGCAGCAGCGCGTCGAGGCCGTTTCCCGCTTCCAGGACAGGATGGGAACCGGCCTGGCCTCGACCGAAACCGCCCAGGTGGTGCCTGCAGCCTGTCAGGGTCGGGTGGACACCCTTTTCGTCCCGGTCGGGGTGCAGGTCTGGGGGCGTTACCTCCCCGAGTCCTCGGAGATCGAGGTCTCCGCGACCCGGGCCAACGGTCATGTCGACCTGTTGAATCTGGCGGCGGTCCAGACCTTGTCTGCCGGTGGGAGGGTCCTGGTCCTGGACCCTGCGGAAGTACCGGGGGGCGCGAAGGTGGCGGCGATCTTCCGTTACTGAAGCCTGCCTCCACTCCTGGAGTCGGGGTCGCCCTCTCCGGGCGGCTCCGTTTCCTTTCCTGCCCGCCATCAGCCAGGAGCTGGCCTGCCCGGCGGGCAAAGGACCTGACGTCCCGGGCTGCAGGGGAGGCTTTTCTTCCGAGGTTCTTGATGCGCATAGCCATGTTCGTGTTCAACCCCTGCACCCGGGACCCCCGGGTGGACCGGGAGGCCTGGATCCTGGCTCGGGCCGGGCATCAGGTGCGGGTGCACGCCTTTCTCGAACCCGGGCTTCCCGTCTTCGAGGCCAGGAACGGCTATGAGGTGATCCGAACCGACCAGCGCCCCGCCTGGAGGCGCTTTCTCGACGATCGCTTGCTGGCCCCGCTGAAGAAAAGCCCTCGCCATCCGACCTCGGAAGAGACACCGCCGCCGGGCGCCGAATCCCTCCTGGACCCTCCGGATCGGGAACCCTCGGTCGGAGGTTGCCCACCTCCGCCGCCGCGCAGACTGCCTCTGAAGGCCTCGCCCGAGGTCCTCCGGCACCAGGCCTATATCGCCCGGATCAACCGGATCTGGGCGGAGATGGCTGTTTCCTGGAGGCCCCAGGTCTGCCACGCCCACGACCTGGATACCCTGCAGGCTGCGGCGGAGGCAGCGGAACGTTCCGGGGCCCGGCTGGTCTACGACGCCCACGAGTTGTGGAGCGAGCAGCACTACTTCGCCTCCCGGGAGGAGGTGGAGGCCTGGGAGGCCCTGGAGGCAAGGCTGGCGCCCCGAGCCGACCGGGTCCTGACGGTGAACGAGTCGATCGCCGGCGAGCTCGAGAGCCGCTACGGTCTCTCCGGGGTCCTTCCCCTCTTGAACTGTCCGCGCCTGGTGCCCCCCGAGGAGGAGCGGCGCGGACGGCTTCGCCAACTGTCGGGAGGGCGGCCCGTGGCGCTCTTCCAGGGAGGCTACATGGCGGATCGGGGCCTGGAGGAGCTGGTGGTGGCTGCCGGTCTACAGGATCGGGTAGCGGTAGCCCTGCGGGGCTACGGAGAGCTCGAGGCGGGCCTACGCGAACTGGCCACCCGCCACGGGGACCGGGTGCTTTTCCTGCCTCCGATTCCCGCCTCCGAAATGGTGGAGGGTTCGGCTGAGGCCGACATCGGGCTGATCCCCTACCTGCCCACCTGCCTGAACAACTACCTGTGCACCCCCAACAAGCTCTTCGAATACATGATGGCCGGTGTGGCCGTGGCAGGGGCGGATGTCCCCGAGCTTCGCCGCTTCATCGCCGGGGAGGACCTGGGCAGCCTCTTCGACCCCCGTAGTCCCCGGGACCTGGCCCGCGCCCTGGAAGAGCTGGCGGATCCGGAGCGGCTGGCGGGCTGTGCGGCGCGCGCTCGTCGGGCGGCCGAAGAACGCTTCAACTGGGAGCGGGAGGGCGAGAAGCTGGTGGCGCTTTATCGCGAATTTGAAGCCCGCTCCTGAGGGAGGGCTCAGGGGCGTGGTTCGTCACCCAGGCCGAAGACAACCACTCGGGCGGGGTTCCCGGCCACCACCACCGTGAGCCGCGCGGAGGCATATCGGTAGAGGACGGTCTTCCCCTGGCCCGGCTGGCTGGCCGAAGGTTCACCCAGGGCCGCCTCCATATCCGGCAGGCTGGAACCTCGGCGCAGGATCTGCTGACCTTCGCGTTCCAGGCGGCTGCCGGTGACGAAAAAGACCCGTCCCGAAGGGTCGAAGTGGACGGCCGGATCGTCCTGGCCGCGGACTCCCTGGCGCTCGCGGCGATAGGCCCAGACCGCGGGATCCTTCTGCTGGACCTGGGGAGTCCCCAGGGCCTTGCGGACCTGCTCGGAGCTCATTCCGGGGCGGACCCCGTAGACGCTGAGGTCGCCCTGCGCGAGGCCGGGCGGGGAGGCCAGTTCGAGGGCCAGGAGCAGAAGGGCGAGGGTCAGCAGGATTCGGCGCAGCATGGCGGGCAGATTCTTCATGCCCCGCCTCGGGGCCTCCAACTATCGCTCAGGACCCGCACCCAGTTGCCGTGACACACGGCGGTGAGGTCTTCGCCGGTGAATCCGGCCTCTTCTAGGGCCTGGACCACCCGGGGGAGGCCTCGCACATCGCCGATTTCTCGGGGGATCAGGGTCCCGTCGAAGTCCGAGCCCAGGGCCACATGGCGGGGGCCCATCCGCTCGGCCAGGTAGGCCGCGTGCCGCCCCAGGATCTCCAGGGGGGTCTCGGGATCTCGCTTGCCATCGGGCCGCAGGTCATTGACGCAGAAGTTCAGGCCGACCACCCCGTCGCTGTCCCGGATGGCGTCCAGTTGTCGGTCGGTCAGGTTCCGGCAGGAGGGGCACAGGGCGTGGGCTGCCGCGTGGCTCACCACCAGAGGAGCCTGGGAGAACCGGGCCACGTCCCAGAAACCCCGCTCATTGAGGTGGGCCAGGTCCAGCATCAGCCCCAGTCGGTTGCACTCCCGGACCAGCCGTCGGCCGGCCGGGGTCAGGCCCGAACCGATATCGGGAGAGCCGGGAAAGCCGAAGGGCACTCCCGTTCCGAAAGCATTCGGGCGGCTCCAGACCAGGCCCAGCGAGCGCAAGCCCGCTCCGTAGAGGAACTCCAGACGGCGCAGGTCGGGGTCCAGGGCTTCGGCGCCTTCCAGGTGCATGACCGCGGCAAAGACCCCGTG
>JAAZKF010000433.1 GCA_012799975.1 Burkholderiales bacterium | reverse complement strand
GTTGAGGATCTGGAATCGGTCTTGCGGGTCCTGGACGACGCCCAGATAGGAACCCTCGGTTTGACGGGCGGGGGTGGAGCGGAACTGGTAAATCGCTTCGCCCGGTCGGCATCGGTCCTGAAGGTCAACGAATTCGCGGCCTGGGGATCTGGAGCCAGGGCCCTGTTGCGTCACAGCGCGGCCGATCTCGAAGCACCCTTCCTGCTGGTCTCGGTTGGGACGGGCACCTCGGCGATGCTGGTGGACGGCATGTCGGTATCTCGGATCGGGGGGACGGCTCTGGGGGGTGGCACGGTCCTGGGATTGGGGCGGGCCCTGCTCGGTCCCATCGGGTTCGCTGACCTGTGCGAGCTGGCCCGGCTCGGTTCTCGGAATTGCGTGGATCTGCTGGTCTCGGATATCTACGGTCCTGGTCAGATTCCCCTGAAGGAGGACCTGACGGCCGCGAACTTCGGGCGCCTGGCCCAATCCTCGGAGACTCCGCTGGAGCCCGCCGACCTGGCAGCCGGCGTCATGGGTCTGGTGGGCGAGAATGTGGCCCTGATCACGGCGGGGCTGGCCCTTTGGGCCCGGGTGCGCCCGATCGTCTTCGCCGGGTCCACGCTGAGGGGGAACCCGGTCCTGGCAGAGGTCCTCCTCAGCGTCACCGCGCTCTTGGGACGACAAGCCCTCATCCTGGAGGACGGCGAGTTCTGTGGCGCCTTGGGAGCCCTGGAACTGGCGTCCCGACGCTAGGAACCCGGACGGGCCAGCACCTTATCGAGGAACCTTTTGGTCGGAAATCCGCTTCTCATGGCCCCGGGCGCTTGTCGGACGGGCCTTCAGTTGGAGCTGAAACGCTCGCGGATCTTGCGGTATTCTTCTTCAGAGACGTACTCGCGGATGTTGTCGAGGGCCTGGTCGGGCTGGATGCGGGGTTTTGAAGAGTAGTTCCGACTGGCTTCCTTGCTGGCTTTTTCGAAGATCGTGCGCAGCTCGTCGGGGCTGGCTTCCCCCTGGGAGTCGAAGTAGCGCATGGCCACCTCGCCCAGGCCGTAGGTCCATCCGAAAACGAACGGGGCGCTGATGAACTTCCCCAGGATCGGGATGAAGTTGGCCACGAAGAGGACGGTGATCTGACCGAAGACGCTGGCACCGCAAGCCCCGGCCAGGATGGCCAGGACCTTTTCGGGGGGGTCCTTCAGGCCGTAGGCTCGACCGATGGAGATCACCATCGCAGACTGCACCGGCATCAGCAGCACCAGGTCGGAGAAGGGGACCGGGAACAGAACGATACCCGCTGCCCACAACGAGAAGTTCAGGATGATCTCCCGGGCCCGTTCACGGGTCGACTCCATATCCGGAGGCAGGACCTGCGAGAGGGGGGGCAAGGGGCGGGAGGCGTCCCGGGGAGGCCCTGAGTCAAAATCCTGCCAGGCAGGCCTGGTCGAAGGCTCCGAGGGATAGTCGTAGGATTCCCAATACTGGGGTGGGGAGGGAATCTCCGCAGGGGGAGGCGGCTCGGCGG
>JAAZKF010000432.1 GCA_012799975.1 Burkholderiales bacterium | reverse complement strand
GATGCCAGGAAGGCGTGCGTTCTGAGGAGCGGAGCGTAGTTGGAAACTACGTGAGCACCGCAGAGGTGCGCCTGACGACGCAGACGGGCCCCTCCCACCCACACCCTGGTGTGGGTGGGGTCTCAAACGCCTCGACGGCCGAATGCCACGCCAGGCGGCGGATTCAGACTCCAGGCAGGGCACCCCAACCGGTGCCCTGTCGGCTTTTCTGCCTGGGCAGTAAGGTGGGTCTGGGATGAATCCGCGCGGGGCATGCCCAGGCCCTCGACGATGCCCGTTCGGGGTTTCCGGCTGGGTTTTCAGGGGTTCTTGCCTTCTGGCTGACGGCTGCGGCGCAGCAGCAAGGGTGCGGGAATGCGGGAGCTCGAAGGCAGCGCTCCCCAACCTTCATCGACCGGGGGCGCGGGCGGCTCGGCGTCCCCCCCGGGAAGGCGCACGGGCGGAAGCGGGCGCGACGGGGACAGAGCCCCAGGGGATTCCGGCATGGTCGCAGCGGGAAGCTCTTCCTCCAAAGAGCGGTGGACCGGACCCGGCTTGGTCGGGGGTGCCCCCAAAACCCGACCGGTCGTAGTCTCTCCCAGGACCCTGCCGGGCACCTCCTTGCGCAGGGGTGAGTCCTCACGAATCGAGGCCATGGGCAGCTCGGTCAGCTCGGAAGCAGGCGGCTCAGGCGTGGCCGCGTCTGAAGGTGAGACCGCCCGATGCAGGGCTCCGGAGGGGGCCGGACGAGCCTCCCCGGCGATCTGGGGAAGACGGGCTGTAGGTCGATAGCCCGCCACCGGACTGGGGGGAGGCGGGACGACGGGAGACTCGTCCCGGGTGGCCGTTTCAGAGAGGGTCTGGGAGAGTGGCGGCACCGGGGTAATGACCGGAGAAGGTGGCGTCCCACCCACCTTCGGAGGGGGCGGGAGCGTATAGATGGGAGGAGGTGGCAGGCCCGGTGCCTCCTCGCCCGAGGTCCGGTATTCCAAGCTTCCGGCCCGAGGATGGTGGACCTGGACCCGCACCTCCCCGTCTCCTCGAACCAACCATTCCAGACTCTTGGATTGCCCCTCGGAGGAACTCACCGACCAGGGCGCCTGGATTTCGGAGAAGAGGTGGCTGGTGGCGAATCCCGCCAGGGGCTCGACCTGGGTCCGGGTAGAGCCGACCAGCAGCCTCCCTCCGGCCGGCGGGGTCAACTCTACCACGAAGCGGTCCACGCCGACCCTGGCGTGTTCGCTTATCCAGGTCGGCAGGTACCCCTCGTTGGCGATCTCCAGGACTATTTTCCGCAGGGGGACCGGAGGATGGAGGCCTTCCTGGCCGCTCTCGTCGGCGTCGGCCCAACCGACCTTCTCTTCACGACAGTCGGCTACCAGACGGGGCAAGGCACCCGCCAGACTCAAGGCCAGATCGACGCTGCGCTGGCAGTCCAAGGCCAGGATTTCCCCCGGGGGAGGATTCAACCAGGTGGTCAGGAGATCCCACCCCCCGATCTCCACGGTCCCCAGTTGAGGGTGCTGGTACGATCTCCAAGGCACAAAACCGGCTCCCGCGCGCTCGCGGTCCAGCCAGCGCAGGATGGCGAGGTACTCGGTCTCGCTCAATTCGGTGCATTCCCTCTCCAGACCGGCCATCCGAGGCAGGGACCACAGGCTGGAGCGCAGACAGGGGATTCCCAGCTCGAAGGCCATCCAGTCTGCCAGATCCCCGTCCTGAACATCCTCCATCAGGGGACATCCGGTGATCTCCTCTGCCCGCAGTCCCAACTGTCGGATCGACGTGCGGTCGCTCGGGGAGAACCCTGCCCCCGATGGTGTGAGGATTCTGCCCTGGGAACTGCGCAGGGAAAGCCCCAGACCCACATTCGGATGGGAGCGCAGAAAATGAGCCACCGCCCGGGCCTCCGGCTCAAGGAGTGCCCCGGAGGCCTCCCGCCCGGGGAAGTTCCGGGCCAGATTCCGCTCGGGACAGGTCCCATCCACTCCGAGAAAACCCTCGAAATCCAGACGATAGAAAGGCCCCTGCCGGTCGTCCGGGGCACGCCGAAGCAGCAGGCGGGGGTCGCGTCTGGAGGCCTTCCAACCGCCCTGGGGATCCTTCTGGCGCATCTGCAGGATGCGCCCGTCCCCGTCGACATCCCCGGGCACCACGCGGCGGGCCTGCTTGGATGGGGTCCGGATGGCTCCCCACTTCAAACTGAACTCGGCGCCATCCGGGTCCACCCGGGGCAGGATGTAGAAGGTACGGGTGTCCAAAAGGAAGGTCACCAGTTCGTCGCGGCCATGGTCTGCCGCCAGACGCTGCAACAAGGCCAGGGCGGCCACCGAGCCGGCCACCTCGTCGCCCCGGATATTCCCGTCCACCCACAGGGCCGGCTTGAGAGAGGCGGCTCCGGTTCCCTGGTTGGTCACCTCCGCCAGCATGAGGGGGCGCCCCTCGGGGGACTCTCCGATGCTGAAGAGTTTGACCAGATGTGGAACAGCCTCGGCCACCTTCTGCATGTAGGCGCAGAGTTCAGGGTGGCCAGGATAGTTGCGCGTCTCGAGAGGTGGGACGACCGGCAATGCAAACTCCCCTTCGATTCCTGGAGAGGCAGCGAGACCGGAGCTTCGTCGGGCAGGGTCTCGGCGAGCACCTCTTCCCAGGCATTCTTCAGGCTGCGGAGGAAGCCTGTCGCCGGGCCTCCGTCTCGGGAATCGAGGTCTTGAGCGGCCTGAAGCCCCCCCTTCGTGCCGCCACTGGCGATCCCCTGGCTATCGAAAAAACCGGGAGCATTCGCGACATGCGCCAGGGAAGAGCCTGGGCCCTCGAGTCACAGGCAGAATATTTCCCGGCGAGGCCGAGCAGTCCGGGGAGGCGGTGCGGCCTGGTCAGTCCTTTTCAGCATCCCGTTTCCGGCTGGGAGATGAATAGAAGAAAGCCCGCCCTGGTTGGGAAGAGAACCAGGACGGGCTTCGCGGGTTGCCGTGGTCAGCGTGCAGTGGTAGGCCCCGGAGTTTTGCCTTGGGCCTTTTCCGGAGCCTTTCCGGGCGCCTCGCCTTGGGTCTTTTCCGGAGCCTTTCCGGGCGTCTCGCCTTGGGTCTTTTCCGGAGCCTTTCCGGGCGCCTCGCCCTGGGTCTTTTCCGGAGCCTTTCCGGGTGCCTCGCTTTGGGTCTTTTCCGGAGCCTTTCCGGGCGCCTCGCCTTGGGTCTTCTTTTCCGGAGCCTTTCCGGGTACCTCACCCTTCTTGGCAGATCCCTTGCGGCGCTTGTCTGCAAGGGGCTCGGGCTCGAGCTCGAGGGGTTCTTCTTCCGGGGCCATCCGCCGGAGGACCAGGTCTGCGACCCGAACCGGAGTCAACTGCGAAAGAGGGCCCAGGATTTCGTTGAGAAAATCTCGTTGTTGCTGGAGCAAGGTCTGACGCAGGCGGTCATCCAGATCCTCCAAGGCGTCGATGAAGTGGAAGAAGGTGTCGGGGTTGGCCTGCACCAGGTGGTGGCGCATCAGGGTCGAGACCTTCTCGGTCGAGATCACGAGCGCGTGATCCAGCTCGTAGGCTGCCAGATGGGCTCCGATCAGGTAGGCCTGGTCCAGGGTGAGCCGATCCGTCGCCAGGACGAACAGGTAACGCTGTCCATTGAAGGAGAGGAAGACCTGCACCGGTCCATCGGGGGGTTGGTAGACCTGCAAGGTCTCCGTCGGGACCCCGATGCCGCCGAGAATCCCCTGGACCAGCACCAGCAGCCACTTCTGATCGCGCAGGAGCTCACCACACACCTCGGTGCAGGTCAGGATCTCTTCCACCACCTCCTGCGAGATGGGGTTTCCGCAGATGAAGCACTTGAAGGCCTTTTGCGAGGACTCGTCGATCGTTGCCCGGTCCGCGACCCGCAGGATCTGCTGGCCGGTCCGGCGACACAGGACGGCGAAGTCCTTGGCAACCAGTTCCAACTTCTTGAAGGTGCGGATGCGCTGTTCGGTGTCCTGACGATTGTCGGTCTCGATCTTGTTGAAGAAGATCGAGCCCGCCTCCTGGATGCGCTCCAACAGGCTCCGAGACTGGTCATCCAGCAGGACCCTCGCCGCTTGGAGCTGATTCGGAAGCACGCTGATCGAGGTTGGCCTGGCCTCTTCGACCACCAGGGCGTGCTCGGTTTCCAGGCCAATCCAGTCTTCGACGGGGCCGTGAGCCTCTATCACCGCGTTCCGGACATCCTCGAAGAACCCGGCAAAATCCCCATTGGCCTCGCGGCAGATCGCGCCCGCTTCCAGGATTCCTTCCTCAGGCAGGCCCTTGAGGTAGAGGATGATGCCAGGCTCAGGCAAGAAGACCTCGCCCAGATTCAGGGCGGAGTCCTTCTTGGGAAGGGTCAGGGCATAGGCTTCTGCATCCAGTCCCAGTTTCTGGAGGTATTCCAGCCGCACCTGGTGCAGCAAGGATTCATACCGTGCCTGGAGGGACTGCTGGACCTTTGAGGCTTCCTCTTCGTCCAGCGAGACGACCAGATGCTTCTGCAGGATTTTCAACATCAATGAGGCTCCGCCATTCGAGCAGGATGGACCCGCCCCTGGAGTCCCGAACCTGAGGTTCGAGGTCTTCCGGGACTGATCGCGAAGGATCAGCACTGACTTCTCCTTGATGGAAAATCCTCCTCCCGCAGAATCGGGTGCGCCCTTTCGACGGAAAAATAAGAACCCTGAGGTCAAGAGTTTGAAAGCCATCGTGATGGCAGGCGGGGAAGGGACCCGGCTGCGTCCTCTGACAGTGAACCGGCCCAAGCCGATGGTTCCCATCTGCAATCGACCGGTGATGGAATACGTCCTGGAATTGCTCAAACGCCATGGTGTGGACACCGTCATTGTCACCCTCCACTACCTGGCGGAAGAGGTCGTTTCCTATTTCGGCGACGGCTCGGACTTCGGTCTGCACATCATCTACTCGGTCGAAGATGAACCTCTAGGCACTGCCGGAAGCGTCAAGAAGGTCGAGGAATACCTGGACGATACCTTCCTGGTCGTCAGCGGGGACGCCCTGACGGACTTCGACTTGAGCCGAGTGCTGGCATTCCACCGGGAATCATCGTCGATGGCCACTGTCACCCTGACCCGCGTCGAGTCGCCCCTGGAATATGGGGTAGTCATCACCGACCAGGATCACAGGATCGTGCGTTTTCTCGAGAAGCCTTCGTGGGGCGAGGTCTTCTCCGACCAGGTCAACACCGGGATCTACGTCCTGGAGCCCAAGATCCTGGATATGATGGAGCCGGACCAATTCTATGACTTCTCGGGGGACCTGTTCCCCAGGCTCCTGAAGGAAGGCCAGCCCCTCTCCGGATACGTCGCCCAGGGGTATTGGTGCGATATCGGAGACCTGGATCACTATCGCAAGGCCCACCAGGACATGTTTGCCGGTCGGGTCCTGCACGAGATGCCGGGAGAAGAGCGCGCGCGTGGAGTGTGGCTCGGTTCGGGCAGTGAAATAGACCCGAGCGCACGCATCGAATCCCCGGTCGTGATCGGACGCAACTGCCGGATCCGAGCAGGAGTAACCGTCGGCCAGTTCACCTGTATAGGGGACAACTGCATCCTGGAGGAGGAGACCTCCCTGCATCGGGACATCCTCTGGAACAACGTCTACATGGGGCGTAAAACCCGCAGTTCAGGCTCGATCGTCAGCCGCCAGTGCACCATCAAGTCCAACGTGACCCTCTCGGATGGAGTCGTCCTGGGCGAAAACGTCTTCGTCGGTCGGGGGGCCCTGATTTTCCCCCAGGTCAAGGTCTGGCCGGACAAGAACGTCGAAGACGGAGCTACGGTCTCGATGAGCCTGATCTGGGGCCTGCTGGCTCCGGGGGCCCTCTTCGGCCAGGACGGTGTCACCGGACTGGGCAACATCGAGATCACCCCCGAATTTGCCATGAAACTGGGAGCAGCCTACGGTTCCTTCCTGGAGAAGGGCTCGGTGGTGACCACCTCGCGGGATGCACACCCCTCTACCCGCCTGACCAATCGCGCTCTGATCTGCGGGTTGTGCTCGGTGGGAGTCAAGGTGGTCGACCTGCAATTGACCCCGGCCCCCATCAGCCGCTACGCCATCCACAACGACAAACCCGCCGGGGGAATCCACACCCGGATCCATTGCGACGATGCTCGGATCCTCCAGGTCCAGTTCTTCGACTCACGCGGCATCAACATCGAAAAATCGATGGAACGAAAGATCGAGAACCTCTTCGTCCGACAGGATTTCCGGCGCACGGATCTGGACGAGGTGGGCACCATCGATTTTTCGGCCCGAACCCTGGAACAGTACCTGGAAGGATTCACCGCCCATGTAGACACCGACCTGGTCCGCCAGGCCGGATTCAAGGCCGTCATCGACTATTCGTATGGAAACGCCTCCTTGGTCCTTCCCTCGATCCTGGGCAAGTTGGGAACCGAAGCCATCAGCCTGAACGCTTACATGGACCCGGTCAAGGCCCACCAGGTCCAGGAATCCCACCAAACCGCCCTCGAGCAGTTGTCCGATATCGTCCGCACCCTGAAGGCCGACCTGGGGATCATGATGGACCTGGACGCCGAGCGCCTCAGCGTGGTCGACGAGCAGGGCCATATCCTGGAGGGCAATGCGCTGTTGTGCATGATGGCCCTCATGGTCTGTCGGCAGGGCACCGGAGCCCTGGTGGCGGCCCCCATCACGGCTCCACGGATCCTGGATGAGCTGGCGGTTCAACACGGCGGCAGGGTAATCCGTACGCGGACCGACTCTCGCTCGCTGATGCACACGGCCACCATGGGGCAAGGGAAGATCTCTCTGGCCGGCACCCCTCGCGGAGGCTTCATCTTTCCCAGCTTCTCGCCGGGCTTCGACGCCCTCTTCGCCTTTGCCAGGCTCCTGGAGATGATGGCTGTGGAGAAGAAACCACTCTCTGAGCTGGCCCGCCGCATCCCTCCCCACCACATGCTGCACGAGACCGTGACCTGTTCCTGGCCAGCCAAGGCCAAGGTGATGCGCCTTCTGGTCGAGCAGTATCGTGAGCGGGAACCGGAGATGGTCGATGGAGTCCGCGTCAACCTGGACCAAGGCTCGCTCCTGGTCATTCCCCACCCGACCCGCGCACGACTCAATATCTGGGTTGAAGCCGAGACGGACGAGAGAGCCCGGGAAATCCTGGTGGAATGCCGCCGCACCCTGAAGACGCTGGAAGAGGCGGACGAGGATTTCCTGCGGCCAAGCCGCAGGGATAACCACGAACCCTTACCCGAGTCCGAGTCCCTCCCGGAGGAACGGGCCTTCCATTTCTGGACCCCCGGCCGCTACCTGGGTGTTCAGGCCCGAAGCCTGAGGGAATTCCTGGACATCCTGCACTACGTGGAGGTGGCTTCGCTGGAATACCACCTGGAACGAGGGGATTTCGCCTCGTGGTTGGAGTCGGAGATGCGCCGTCCCAATCTGGCGGCCCGGGTGCGGGACCTGATACCCCTGGAGATCCGGGGCGAAACCCTGCGCGAGAAACTGCTTCAGGAAATGGGTCCGGGGCGCCCATCCTGAAGGAACCTTGCCCCCTCGGGATCGAATCCCAAACACAGTCCAAGCAGAGGAGAGACCTCATGACCTTCTGGGAAGAACTCCGGATCCAGGTGCGGGAGCGCACCACGGCCGGCGACATCAGCTACGAGTTATTTGATCTGATCACGGCCACCGGCGTTTCCGAAGTCGCCGTAGTCCAGCCCACCTTCTACATGGGCAGGTTCTTCATCCTGACCCACGATTTCATGGACTTCACCGAGAAACTGCTGGACACTCCGGCCGATCCCGGACACATCTTCTCGGCCGTCCTCTACCTGCGCGAGACCGCGCGCACGATGTCCCGGATGATCCGACGCGCCGCCGAACCCGTCGAAGGGATGATGCAGTACCTCGACCTGGTTTACGAGGAATCGCTGGGCCCCGATTCGGAAGAAGAAGAGGAGGTCCACGAGCACGACCACGCCGAGGAGGAGGATGAGTTCGCCGCCGAGCGGGACGCCCTGCGCCAAAGCCTGAAGGTCAAACTCCGCGAAGCCCGGCTTTCGGACAAGGTGGTCGAGGAACTCTCCAAGCGCCTGGCCGACACCTACCACGGTTGCGTTCGTTTTGCCCGCGCCCTGCGTCTGCTCAAGACTCGCGACCCCGAGGTAGACCTGCCCGGCTTCCTGACGGTGCTGGTGGATATCCAGTATGTGATGGATATGCTCTTGCGGCGCCTGCTGGTGGAGGACGTCTTCCTGGATGAGACCCCCGCCTTCACGACCGGCCTGATGCCCTGGATCAGCCACGCCATCGAGGAATTAGCCCAGCAGATCACCCAGACCCAGGTTCCCCCGAGCACGGAGTCGGCCTCCGACTGATTCGGGTTCCGGTCCCTGAATCCGCCGCCTACCGTGGCATTCGGCCGTCGATCCGTTGAGACCCCACCCACACCCGGGTGTGGGTGGGAGGGGCCCGTCTGCGTCGTCAGGCGCACCTCTGCGGTGCTCACGTAGTTTCCAACTACGCTCCGCTCCTCGATGCACGCCTTCCTG
>JAAZKF010000060.1 GCA_012799975.1 Burkholderiales bacterium | reverse complement strand
CGTCAGGCGCACCTCTGCGGTGCTCACGTAGTTTCCAACTACGCTCCGCTCCTCGATGCACGCCTTCCTGGCATCCAGACCCGCCTCGATGGCCTCGGTTCTCACGCCAGGCGGCGGATTCAGGCGCGAGGCCATGTGTTGACACAGTTCGGGAGGCCGTGCTATAAGATTGTCACGTGCGAGCGGGCCGCTTGACAGGCGGTCCCATCGAGCGGTTTTTTCTCTCGTGGGGTTTCCGCATTCTGGATCGGCTCGATGATTCCGATTAGGGGCGGGCTTGGGGGCACGGTGACCAGCGTGATGCCGGGTGGCCTGGTCAGGGCGCTCGTCTGGGCCGAACGTTGAGGTTCTTATGCTGCCCCTGGCTCTGCTGCTCCTGCCGGGTCTGCTCGAATGCGGACAGGCTCGTTGAGTCGCCGAAAATTAAAGATGTGCCCGTAGCTCAATGGATAGAGCGTCTGGCTACGGACCAGAAGGCTGGGGGTTCGAGTCCCTCCGGGCACGCCACCGACGCGAGGATGCGGATCCGATCTTTCGGGTCCGTTTCTTTTTCTGCACTCTCGGTGCCGGAGACGCGTCGGGAAGGCTGAAAATCCGGGAACTACGATATTTTCCTAGACTGAGCACTGGAGAATTGAGTCCGGGGTCTTTGTCAGACGGCGCTGGGAACCGGCCAGGGCCGATATTCCAGCCCGGGTACCCCGAGAAATCCGACCATGTCCGGGTTCTCGTGGATCTTCCACATCAGTTCTTCAAAGACCACCTGGTAGAATCCACACATCGGCGACTCGCGCATGACGTTTCCGAAGCGGGCCATCGTCTTGGAAGTACACCCCCCGTAACAGAATCTCTTGAACTGACACTGACTGCACTTGGGGATGTTGTCGACGGTCCGGGACTGCAGGAAGCGATGAATCGGATTGGACTCGACCATGCGCGCCAGGTTCAAGCCTTCGTCGTGGATATTGGCCAGGCGGAACATGTCCAGGCTGGCCATCTCTTCGCAGGCGTGGATACCTCCGTCGATCCCGAAGCCCAGGACCGAGTTGCCGGCACCGCATGGCGAGCGATAGCACATGAACGGTCGGTTCTTGGTGAGCAGGTTGTTGATCTGGTTGTTGACGTCCGAGATGCTCAGGGACTCGCCGTGTTCTCGACACCAGGCCAGGGCTTCATCGATCATCTCCAACCAGGCATGGGCGAATTCTTCGGTCCGGTCGACCGGAAAGCGCAGGCGATAGTGGGAACGCCCGATATAGGACGAGTAGTTCAACCGGAAGGAGCGGCGATTCATCTCGTGGACCATGAACCGGAAGGCTTTGAGGTAATCCTGGGGCTCGTGCACGACTCCCAGCAGGCCGACCTGGAAACCCATCTCTTCGGCCTTGCGGATGTTGTGCAGGACGGTTTCGAAGGTCCCCTGGCTGCTTCCGGCAAAGACCCGATTGCGGTTGTGTACCTCGCTCGGTCCGTCCAGGCTGACTCCAACGATGACGTCCAGCTCTTTGAGGACTTCCACCTTCTCCGGTGTCAAGAGGGCACCGTTGGTCTGGAACATGAACCACAGTTTCTTGCCCAGGCCATCGCGCTGGTTGACGTGGCGTGCCCATTTCACCAGCTCCTGGATGTCGTCCCAGGCCAGCAGCGGCTCGCCGCCATGGAAGTCAATCGTGATCCCGTCGCTGGGAATCTCGTGAAGCACCTTCTCGATGATCAGACGGGAGGTCTCCAGGGGCATCTTCCCTTTGTTGGGAAAGGAATCCGCCATGCAATACAGACAGCCGAAGTTGCAGGCCTCCGTCAGGTGCAGGCACAGGTAGGCCGGGTAGTATTGGACCGGCTTCCACAATTCGGCAGGTTCCAGGAAGGATCGGCCGTTCACCTGGACCATATTCGACTCATACATCCGGATCAGGAAATCCTCGCGTTGGGATTCAGGAAGCGGATGCTCGATCTTTCTGACTTCTGACCAGGTCATGGCCCTGGTCAGTTTTTGCCAGAAGCTCAGATAGGGTTCTTCGAGGACGATCCAGGACGCCGATTCAGGCTCGATGAAGAGAATCCGGCTTCCCCGTCGGCGCATGCGGAGGCCGGATGCCCGGGTCAGCAGGGCGCTCTCGGGGAAACCAGGTTTGCAGGTTCCACCGGGTGGCTCAACTTGAAGCATTCCTACATCCTCCCAAAGCCGGGACGATTTCCGGCTCGTCTGCAATCTTCCACATCAACTCGATGAAGGTCAACTCGTAGAAGCGGCACATCGGGTCCTCGCGCAGCAACTCACCCGACCAGGCCAGCGCCTTGTGCGCACACCCTCCCCCGCAGAAACGGCGGATGGGGCAGCGAGAACAGCGCGGGATATTCTCCACCCGACGTTGCCTCAGGGCCTGTACCTTCGCCGAGTCCAAGGCCAGTCTGCCCAGGTCGAGATCCTCGAGCTGTCCCAGGCAGAAGGTTCCCTTCGTCGAGGGTTCATACTCCTCGCAGGCCAGGACCTCTCCCTGCACGGAGAAGGACAGAATCGCGTCCCCCAATCCACACGGAGAACGCATGCACATCAGGTCCCGACGCTTGGAGGTCAGGTTGGCCAGCATGCTCGACAGGCTATTGATCACCAGCGGCCGCCCGCGCTTCCGGGAATGGTGCCAGGCCCGTTCCAACATCGCCATGAAACCGTGGTGATGGTCCTCGGCGCGCTCCGGCCGGGGCGGTCGGGTCTCCCGGGCCCGGCCCAGGGAACTGCACGGATTGAGATGCAGAAACTCGAAGCCCAGGTCTCCGACCAGATAGTCCAGCACCCTGGTATAGTCGGAGGGCCTCTCGACGACGGCCAGGGGCGTGACCCTCAGCCCCTGGTCGCGCGCCCGCAGGAGGTTGTTCAAGACCGTGTGATGAGTACCGCGTCCTCCCAACAGGTAGCGGTTACGGTCATGAATCTCGGCGGGGCCATCCAGCGAGACCCCGACCCCCACCTGGAAATCCCGCAGACACCGAACCCTCTCGGGGGTCAACAGGGACCCATTGGTCTGCATCAGGAAAGACGCAGCCTTCTGATGCTTCTGCTCCAACTCGCGACCATGGGCCATTAGTTTCAGGATCGTTTCAAAGGCCAGCAGCGGTTCGCCCCCCATGAAGTCGAAGGACAGGTGGGGGGCGGGAAGTTCCCGGAAGGCCTTTTCCAGGATGCGGCGTCCCAGGTCCAGAGTCATGGTTGCCCCGGGGACACCCCCCGAGCAATTGTAGCAGTAGGCGCAGGCGAAGTTGCACGCCTCGGTGACGTGCAGGGCCAGGAATCGAGGGCCCAGGGGCTCGTGATCCGGCCACAGACGATCCAGGTCGTGAAAGGGGCGCCCATTGAGTCCCACCATGCCCAGACGGTGGAGTTGCTCGACTACGGAAGACACGAATCCGGGCTGGAAATCGGGAAGGTCCCGGTACAGGTTCGCAAGTGGTTTAGGCCGGTCCAGACGGACGTACACCGCCCAGGACGCGGGGTCCATGACCGTCCACGAGGCGGTTTGGGGTTCGATCACCAGCACCCTCTCCCCCCGGCGGAAAAACTGAACACCCTCGGTCCGAGCGACCAGGACCTGGTCTTGGAGTTGGACTCCCGGGGCCTGGGGAGACATGGCGGGCTTGGCCATCGGGCCCTCCATCCTGTCCGGCCCGCAAGAGGGGTCTCCTCGCCTGCTGCCGGAACCTGGGGATTATAGCATATATCCTCGGCGTGCCAGCGGTTTTTCCCCTCTCGCACCTATTCGCCAGTAGCCGTCAGAACAAAGTACCAGCATCATTTTTCGCCCTTCCGTAGTTCTCCGGGACTGGCGTGTACCCGGAATAAACCCGCCGGGGGGCGGAGCTCCAGGTCCAGCGCCAGCGGCTCCAGAATGCTGGACCCCCATTTCTCCAGGTCGGGAAGTCCGGTCCCTTCGTCCACGCTGAAGAGAACGGCTCCTCCCGACGGGACTTCGGCCACGGGGGTCAGGGTTACAGGCAGGCCGTGCCGGTAGCGCAGATAGCAGAAATACTCCGGGGCTTCGGCCAGCGCCATCCCCTCGCCCAGTTCCGAGCGCAAGGTAGCAACCAGTCGGTCCTGTCGGAGCAGGGGATGGGACTGCTGCAGGAAGGCCCTGTGCGTCCATGGAGCCAGCACCACCCACAAGAGGGCCAACCCGGGCAGGTAGCGGACGAGGCCTCCACGCCGGATCAGCGCTTCTGCTCCCACCGCCGCCGCCAACACCCCTGGCAAGGCCACATGATATCCGAACCTCCAGGTGTCCCACGAATTCACCGCGCCATAATCCCCGAAGGGAAGCCATGAGAGGATCAACGTGATCGTCCCTACCCATCCCGCTGCCAGGAGGGCGACCCGGCGCTGGGGGGAAGGGGCCAGCGGGGACAGACCGACCAGGGCCAACAGGGTCAGACCGACAGGCCATATGCGGTTGAGCAGGAAGTAAAATCCGTTGTTGGCCAGGTTGGCCAGCCGATTGCCCCAAAGGCTGAAGCCTCCCCTGGGGATGATCTGGAAGTGGTGGGCCAAGGTCGGGTCGTGTCCAGCCATGACTAGCCCCGGCGGGATGAGCAGGAGCCCTCCTAGCAGAAGCCAGGCGACGCAGTCCCACCTCTTGATGGACCTCATCTCGCCCATCGCCAACCCGAGCAGTCCGGGGACGTATAGCAGGCCTTCGGGTCTGATCTCAGCCAGCGCAGTCCCGGACAGGACCAGCCAGCCTAGGTTCAACGAACATGGCTCGTCCCGGAAGTTCTCCAGGGCGAGCCAGGACAGGACCAGGAAGAACAAGGCGCCGTTCTCCGCTCCGACGGAACCCGAAAGGAGCAGCACGAAGGGGAGCAGCGGCAGGGCCAGTGCCGAGGCCGCCGCTACGGGCAACGAGAATCGCCGCCTGGCGGCCAGGAAGAAGAGTGGTGGAAGGGCAGCCCACAGCACACGGCTGACCAGAAGGGCCTGCTCCCAGGAAGAAGCCTCGCAAAGGCCGGGTTGGGGTGGGGTGGCCGGACCCAGGGCCAGGGAAAGCAGATAGGGCCAACCCTGGGGGTAGGGGGGCTGGAAATGGCCCATCCGTTGCACTCGCGGGGGCAGCCCCTCAAAGAGGAGCGGTTCGGCCCGGCCGCTGGTGGCCATGTTCTGGGCGATGGCCACGTAGAAGAACTCGTCGTAGTAGACCGCGGGGCTTGCTTCCATGCGACCGGCTGTCAGGATCCCGAAGAGGACCAGGCCCAGAAGGGTCGCTAGGGAAGCCCGCTCCAGGCCCCGCACACAGCGCAGAAGCGACCAGGCGCTGAGCGCGGCCAGGGCCAGCAGATGCCAGCCCAGGATGCTGGTATAGCCGCCCTCGATCAAGAAGGTCGTCAGCATGATTCGGCTACAACCCCAGGGCTAGTTTCAGGCCCGCCCTGGCCTTGCGCAGCAGCTCCCCGGGGGAACGCAGGCTGGTCAGGCTACGCCACAGGAAGCGGGGTGAGAAGTAGAAGGAATGGATGGCCCGACGCAGCATGGCCTCCAGTTCGCTGGCGTCCAGGACCTCCTCCCAATAAGGCGGATGGAAATCCCCGGTCGGTTCCAACACGTACTCCCTCCAGACATCCCGCGAGAGGAGGCCCTGGCGGAGGGCCTGGGCATACAAGGGCGTTTGGGGCAGCAGCATGGTGATCGAGAAGTGCACGAAGTCCAGGTCCAGGCTGTGGGCAAAACGCAGGGTCTCGAGGACCTCTTCGCGGGTCTCGCCGGGGGCGCCGATCATGAAGTCGGCGTATGTCGAGATCCCGGCCTCGCGGGTCCAGCGCACGGCCTGGCGGGCCTGTTCCAGCGTAATGCCCTTGGTGTACAGACCCAGGACCCGCTCGGTGCCGGATTCGATCCCGTACTGAACGCGTTGACAACCCGCCTCAGCCATGGCCCGGAGCATCTCGGGGTCCACCCGGTCGACGCGGGAGCGCACGTCCCAGAAGACCTCCAGGCCCCGCTCACGGATCTGACGGCAGATCTCCAGAACCCGCGAGCGGTCGAAGGTGAAGAGTTCGTCGAAGAAAAGGAATTCGCGGATCCCCAGGTCGACGCAGCTTTCGAGTTCGTCCACTACGCGCTGGGCGGGGTTGGCCCGGAACTTCTTGCCTCCAGCCGTCGAGCAGAACGAGCAGCGATAAGGGCAACCCCGGCTGGACATCACGACCGTGGTGGGGGGGTGGCGGCTGACCACGCTGGCGTAGCGGCGCCAGGGCGTCAGGCTTCGGTCGGGAATCGGCAGGTCCGCCATGTCGGGGTGGAAGTAGCGCGCTCCGACAGGATCGCCCCGGCGTAGGACTCCGGGCAGGCCCTCGGTGTCCTGGCGGCCCTGGGCCAAGCGGTCCAGAAGAGAAGTCAGGGGTACCTCCCCGTCGCCCACGACCACGTAGTCCACCTCGGAGTGCTCCAGGCTCTCCAGGGGGAAGAGCGTGGCCTGGGGACCGCCAAGGATGATCGGGAGTTGTGGGGCCACCGCACGGATCGCCCGGATGACCAGCAGGCAATCCATCCAGGTATGGGTCATCCCCGAGAGCCCTACTGCCTGGGCCTCCGTGGCCACCGCGTGGCGGGCCACCTCTTCGGGAGACATCCCCTCCAACAGGGCGTCCAGGACTTCTGCCTGATGCTCGGAACGCTCATGCAACCAAGTGGCCAGACAGATCAAGCCGATGGGCGGGAGGTTTCCCAGACCCTCCTGGATCGCCTTCATGTGCGGCGGCGAGATTATGTGGGGTTGTGAGGGCCACACCAGGAGGATGCGCATCAATGACTCCCCCCTCTCGGCCTCGGGAAGGCTCTGAGCCAGGCCTGCCCCTGCTCAGAGAGGCCCACCACCTCGTAGAGCGTAAAGCAGATCCCTCCCGAGTTGGGCAAGGCGATTCCTGCTACGATCCGCATCTGCAGATGGTCATGTAGCCAGGTCCGTCTCCGGTAGTCCCAGTCGCTACTCCTCATCCCGAAATAATAGAGGAACGTGCGTTGACCGACCTTCTTCGAGTCGACCAGTTCTCCGAAGAAGACCGGGGGGGCGCCGACACCCGGCTGCTCGAAGGCCTCCTCGGAGAGTTCCAGGCGCTGCCAGTCCCGACCCGTGGCGTATCCCAACTCCGCTGTATGCAGCTCCGGGCAGCGCAGATGGTCGCGATGCCCCTCCGCCAGCAGGCGGGCTCCCGTGGGCAGACGGGCGGCCACCTCCTGCATGAAGTAGAACTCCTCCTGCCAGACGTGCCTGGAGTGGACGAAGTCCCCATAGCGGATCGGCCAGGTGCAGGGAACCAGGAGCGCCACTCCCAGCACGACAGCCACCCACCCCCCTGAGAAGCGCCGCTCGAGACCCTCGCGCAGGACCTCCAGACCGGCGACGGCCAGGACCATGAACCCCAGGGCCGGCTGGAGCGCATTGCGCCAGGAATCCAGGGCGTGATGGAGACCAAAGTCCGCCGAGGGGATCTGCGAATAGAAGACCTGCAACACGACCACCCACAAGGTCCAGGCCAGGGCCGCGCGACGGGGGCGCCAGGCCAAGGCGCCCAGCAAGGCCAGAGCGGTGATTTCCGGCGGGTGAATCCGCCCTTCGAACCAATAGAGCAGGTTGTTGACCTGGTTCATCCGCACCTGTTCCAGGCGCACGGCCTCTGAATCATAGAAGAGATAGAAGCCCTGCCCCGTGCCCAGTATGTAGCTGACCAGGCCGGGCAGCGAGAAGAGGAAGACCCCCATCAGGACCAGGTAGACGTGCTTCTCGCGCAGCGCCCGCAGACCCTGGGGGGCCAGGACCAGGAAGCACATCGCCAGGAGGGGCAAGACCACGAAAGGGTTCTCCATCCGCCAATTGGCGCACCAGGCCGCCGCCGTCCCGGCGCAGTAGAGCCACACCGGATGGTTGTCTGCCTGGTAGCGGAGCAGGGCGACCCAGGTAGCCAGCAGGAAGAAAAAGGACCCGGTCTCCAGAACCAGACTGCCGGACATCCGCAGGTGGACCGGGAACAAGGCCAGCAGCAAGGTCAGGGTCAGGGCTGGTAAATGACGCCGGAACAGGTTCCAACCCAGCAGGAAGGCCAGGGGCAGGCTCAGGATGGCCAGGGTCAACGCCAATCCCAGCGCCGCTCCCAGGCTTGGCCCGGTGACCATGAAGACCAGGGACAGGAAGAAGGACCAGGCTGCCGGGATGGGGACCAGCGCAGGACCTGCCCCGAACCACCCCGGGACAAGGGCTTCTCCCCCCTTCAACATCCCGCGGCCCAGTTCCAGGAAGTTGAATTCGTCGAAGTAGACCTGGGGGGTGTGCGGGATCCAACCCAGGCGAAGCCCCGCACCGAGCAGACACACCGCCCCCAGGGCCAGTTGGACGCCTCGAGGCATCTCCCTCAGGCTCCTGCGGAGCTCGGTCAGGCGGGGCAGCCAGAAGATAAGGGTCAGGAGCAGGAGGGCGACGAAGACCGGAAAGGTGCCTTGGACCAGGAAGTATTCGGCCGGTTTCCTGAACTCTGGATTATCGACCAGCGACTGGGTCCAGCGGAAGATCAAATCCATGGTCTGAACTCAGGAGCTCGAGGGGGAGGAATCGAAAATCCGGCAAGCTTGTTCCAGGCGATGCCGGGCCCAGACGCGCAGGGCGGCCATGAAGATCAAGAAGGCGTCCAGGAGCGTGCTGTTGGAGCGATAGTGCTGGGTATGGATCGGGAAGTCGTTGGCCACCTTCCAGCCTCGCAAGGGTAAGGCTACGCACCATTCCTGTTCACAACAGAAGCGTTCCCGTCCCAGGATGGCCGCCGCTTCAGAGGCTCGTCCGACGGACAGGGCCCGCATCCCGCACTGGGTATCCTTCCAGGGGAATCGAGTCAGGAGCCTGGCCTGCAGTGTCAGCAGGCGGTTGCCGAGGATCTTCCAGAACGGATATAGCGAAAAGTCCCGGCAGGCGACCAGCATGTCCAGCCCCCGACGCACCCGCTCGGCGCTGAGCTCCGCACAGACCTCGGGGGGATGTTGGCCATCGCCATCCAACAGGACCAGGCCGTCCTCCGCCTGGAGAAGCCCTTTCTCCAGGCGCGCGGCAACTCTCTCCAACCCGGCGGCCAGGGCCTGGCTCTTCCCTTGGTTGACCGGGAGGTGCAGGACCTCCGCCCCGGAACGGGTTCGAGCCCACGTGGCCAGGAATTCCCTGCTGCCGTCCCGGGAACCGTCATCCACCAGCAGGATTTCGGCCTCGTCGGGAAGTCGGGTCAGGAAACCGGGGAGGTGGAGCATCTCGTTGTAGACGGGGATCAGCAGGACGAGCCTCATGAGGCGACCTCAGCGCACGGATCGCGGGGAGGTCGCCTGGCCTCCAGCACCGGTCCGCGCAACGTGACCGGGCCCCGGGAATACAGAATACCAGGGTTGGAGTCCTTGCGGGGGGAGGGAAGGCTCGTCACGCGAACAAACATGACACACCAGAAGCCTTTCGACAAGCGGATTCAGGCCGCGTCCACCTGCTTGCAGCGCCTGGTTCGCCAGGCGCATCCCCGACCGCGTTCCACGAGCCGGTCCGGATTTCAGGGAATAAGATGCGGATGCAGTCCGACAGATCGGGTGGTATAATCAACGGCGCAGGCCTCCCGATTCACGAGAGGCCAGATGAGTATGGAGAGGACTCCATGGAGAATCATCGACCTGACCTCAGCGATGCTCTGGAGCCTTCCATGAAGGGGCTGGAACCCTCCATGGAAGGCTTGGAGCCTTCCACGAAGGGTCTGGAACCTGGCGGATTCACTCCTCCGATCCCGCCCTCCCGGCCGATCCCGCCCTCCCGGCCGACCCCTCCCCGGGTGCCTCCTTCCGCCATCGCGGCCCCGGTCAGGTCCGGGTCTTCCATCAAATATAGCCCTCCCTCCCAGATTACCTCCCAACCGGTCTACGTCGATCGGCGGATCCTTTTCGGTTCCCTGGGCGGTGCTGTTCTGTTGCTGGCGATCCTGGCGTTGTGGACCAATCTGAACCGCACTCCGGCCCAGGTCAACGAATCCAATCTCGAGCTTCGCCTGGGGCGGGATGTCCGCAAGAACCTTTCGGGGGCCGACTGGGCCACTTTGTCGCTCCCCAGCACGGTCCCCGCCGGCACCCTGCTCAAGACCGGAAGTGACAACCGCAACGTTCTGGCCATGACCGACGGGGGCTCGATCCGACTGGACCGTGGGACCAGTATCAAAGTGGTCTCCATCCGGACCCAAGGCGAAGGTCAGAAGATCCATCTGCTCCTGTACAAGGGGCGCGTCTTCATCAGTGAGGGCCCCGATAGCGAAGTCTCGGTCGAGACCAAGTTCGTCAACATCGTTCCGGTGGGAACCCGCTTCTCGGTCAACCAGATCGAGAAGAAAGACCTCACCGAGACGACGACGGTCCAGGTGGTCGAGGGGTCGGTCCGGATGACCCACCTGGAGGACACCTCCGCCAACCTGATCGTGAAGACCAAGGAACAGGCGACGGCAGGAGCCCAGGTCATAGAGAACCCCAAACCCTACCGCTCCGACGACTGGATTTCCTGGAACTCAGGTTGGACCGATCTGGCCAGTATCCCTACCAGGACGAGTGCTGCCGGTTCGCCTTCCCGGGCTGTGACCTCTGGAACCCGTCAGTCCGCGCCATCTCCGACCTCCACCAAGCCAGCCCCTCCGGCACCGATGGCGGCGCCAGCCCCTCCTCCCATGTCTGTGCCTCCAATGGACCATCCCCCCATGGAGCCTCCACCGTATCCCCCCCCCGAACACAGGCCGGAGCCTCCCCTGATCCAGCCGCGAAAGCCCGGGCGCCCGGGTCCCTGGCATGATCCCGCTCCGCCCAGGCACCCGGATAACAGGCATGCGGAGCCACGTCATGCGCCTCCTCCCCACGAACCCCCGCCGCTGATCCGACCCGACCGCCCACTGCCTCCTCAGGTCCATGTCGACGACGACACCAAGTCGGGGACCTTCACCGCCGACCCAAGTCGACCGGCAGGTTCCCCACCTCCGGGCGACCCTCCTCCGGATGGAGGCTCCGTTCCCTGGGATTCGCCTTCGGGCAGCGGCTCGATGCTGGACTCCGGGACGACCGACGGCGGCTACCCCACACCTGCACCAGAGAGCGACCGCCGTCTCCCGGGTTACTGAAAATTCCAGGAGCATTCCTCGGTCTCGGTCCGCAGCGGAGCCCGCTGCGGACCGGCTATTCTTTTTTTTGAAGGTTCAACCAGCCCTTGAAAGCGATCCTGATCAATCCGCCTCTGTCACGGGAGGAGATGAAGAACCCGGTGGTGGCCAACCTCTTCTCCAACGCCATGCCGCTGGGGCTGCTCTATATCGCCTCCTACTGCCGGGAGCGCGGAATCGACGTCGCGGCTATCGACGGACCTGCCGAGAGACTGGACCTGGAACAGACCATGGCCCGGGTCCGGAAGGCCGATCCGGATGTCGTCGGCATAACGACGACCACCCCGGTCTTCCATCGCGCCATCGAGTTGGCCCGGGCCGTCAAGAAATGGTCCCCACGGATGCCGGTGGTGGTCGGTGGTCCGCACATCAGCGCCGCGCCGATCTCCAGCATGCAGCACGAGTGTTTCGATATCGGGTGTGCCGGAGAAGGTGAGCAGGCCTTCTACGAACTGGTCATGGCGCTGGGACGTGGGGAATCCCCTGAATCTGTTCGAGGGCTGGTCCTGCGCCATCCCGCAGGCGGAGTCTGGTTCACCCCACCCCGCCTCTCCCAGGTGGATGTCGACACCCTGCCCTTCCCCGCCCGGGACCTGTTGAATCCCAAGCTCTACGCTTCGCTCCCCACCGACGTCCGCTACCTGCCGAAATTCACCCAATTGGCCACCCGGGGTTGCCCCTTTCGCTGCACCTTCTGCGACCATGCCTCCGAGGGGAAGACTTATCGCACCCCCAGTCCGCGCTACATGGTCGATGAAATGGAACACCTGGTCCGCGAGTTCGGAGCCCGGGAGGTGGCCTTCGTGGGCACGACCTTCACCGCTCGCCGCTCTGATGCGGAGGAGTTCTGCGAGCTGTTGATGGAACGGAACCTGGGATTGCTCTGGACCTGCTCGACCCGCGTGGACATGGTGACCGAAGACCTGCTACGCCTGCTCAAGAAGGCCGGTTGCTGCTCCATCCGCTTCGGAGTGGAGAGCGGCAACCAGGAGATCCTGGACTTCATCCGCAAAGGCATAACCAAGGAGCAGGTACGCCGCGCCATCGAACTTTGCGAGAAGGTGGGCATCCACACCAAGGCCTTCTTCATGGTCGGCCACCCCAAGGAGACCCTGGAAACCATCCAGGAAACCATCGATTTCGCCTGTTCGCTTCCCCTGACCGACGTGACGGTCCAGATCAACACGCCTCTCCCCAATACACCCCAGTTCTCGCACGCTCGGAAGTATGGAATCATTGATGAAGTGGACTATTCCAGGTATTCTTTCTTCGACGCCGTCTTCGTGCCCCACGGGCTGACCCGGGAAGACCTGCTCAACGCCCACAAGGAGTTCTATCGGCGCTTCTACTGGAGGCCTCAGACCCTGCGCCGACAGTTGCGCAAATTGACGCACCTGGCCACCATCTGGAACTATTTGCGCTGCCTGGACCTGATCTTCTATCTGACCCTGGACGTATTCCGGGGGAAAAAACCGAAACCCAGGTCGGCTGATTCGGAATCCTCCTCATCATGAGTCCTGCTCCCAGTGGTTTTGAAGTGCGGCCCGTCCGCTCCGCCGACCTCCCCCAGGTGGTGGCCCGGCATGCTCGCAGCCTGGGCCTGCCCGAAGACGCCCTGCCCCTGCTCCGATCCACCTGGGAGACCATCCTGCAGAGCCCTCTGGCCCTGGCCTTGGTCGCAGTTCGGGAAGACCGGATCCTGGGCCTGGTCCTGGCCACGAACGACCGTCAGGGGCTGGCCAGCGACCTGTGGTCCCGTCGCCCGAAGACTCT
>JAAZKF010000059.1 GCA_012799975.1 Burkholderiales bacterium | reverse complement strand
TCCCGTTCCAGGAACTCGCCAAGCTTGTCCATCATCCCGCCCAGGTCGCCCGTGGTTTCACCTACCTTGACCATCGAGATGTAGAGCGAGTCGAAGACTGCGGGATGCTTGGCCATGGCCCAGGAGAGGGTGGAACCGACCCGGATATCGTGCAGGATCGAGGCCAGGATGGGCTTGAGCTTATGGTCCTCCTCCTGCTCGTGGAGGACCTGCAGTGAGCGATCAACGGCCAGACCGCTGCGGACCAGGGCCACCATCCGCCGGGTCATCATGACGATGGATTCGCGGTCCACCTTGCCCAGCGCCGCGAAGACCGCGAAGGGGTCGAAGCGGGCCGGTTTGATCTCCAGGATCTTCAGCTTGCTGGCTGTCAGTGTATCAATGGCCAGGTTCAGATTGACGGCTTCGATCGTGTTGGTGACAAGCCGGCCGTCACGAGTCTGGGCCTGGTACCGGTAGGTCGGCACGGATGACGTTCCTCCTCGCAGACTGAAGACCAGCATTCCCCCGACGGTCATTATCGACAGCTAGGGACGGGGCCGTACCTGGGTGGTTTTTCGCGTTGAATCTCCTGAAGGCCTTCCTGGAATCAGGTCAGGCTTGAAGCTTCGTCTTCACGGGCGGGCTTACGTGCCTGCAGGAACAGGACCAGATCGCTCAATACCCGACGAACCGGTGCGCTGTTGAGGACGAGCTCCGGTTCGAATTTCATCTGGCAAAGGATGTATTCGCCCTTGCCCTGACGGATCATCCCGATCACCACACCCTTGACCCCGGTACTTTTGTTCCTTCCGATCAGGAATTCCTGGATCGGGGGGCGCTGGTTGCTCGGGTTGTAGAGCTCTGGTGCGGCCAGGGAACCAGCCAGCCGGGCCACGTCGTCATCCGAGATGCTCCGGAACAATCCCGATTTAGCTACGTATTCCGTGGCGATGTCCGAAGAGGACATAGGCAGAAATGAAGCCGTGAAGGGCATTCCGGCCGCAGAGCGGGGTGAGTGGTACATGACCAGCACCCGGCCTCCTTCTTCTACGAAGGCACGCACTAAGTAGAAGTGGGATTTGGCCTCGGCGAAGGAGTTGGGGGCGACCAGGAGTCCGCGGGGGCGACGCGTGGTGTCTGCAGTTGCTCCCTTGCCCAGGAGCATGCGTTCCTGGGTCAGGATCTCGGCATTAAAAGGGGCCACAGCGTAGCCCAGATCGTTCATAAGTTCGGTGAAGCGACCATCCTCTTCGTCGATGACCAGCAATTCGTCCGAGAACTCCTGGCGCGAGACTGCGAAACGGAAATAGCGGTAGCCCAGGATGGCCAGGCACAGCGCCAGGATGGAGACCAGGACGACCAGCCCGCGGGTCAGTACCTGGACGGCCGGTCCGAGTCCCGTGTCAGGAGCCGGAGTCCGCTGGACAGGGGAGGCGTGGCCTTGCACCGTGTGGGTGATCATGATCTTCTTGGGGTTGATCACCAGGTTGCTCAGGACCACCAGGAACAGGGGCTGGTCTTCGACATCCACCTGGGCCCGGCTGTACATGGTGAAACCGGTCTTGGGATCGGGAGGATGGAATCCCGAGTAGGTCGTTCGGATCTTCTTATCGGTACGGGAATCGGTGACCAGGACCTGGGTGATCACCCCGTCCTTGGGGTCGACCCAGATCAGGAAGGGATTCTGGGAATCTCGTGGGGTGACCTGGATGCGCAGGCATTTGCGCCCGTAGACGATCTCATCCCGGGAGACCACGGTGTAGGTGTAGGTCTGGGAGGACGGATGTAGAGAGTAGGGCCACAGGAAGAGCAAGGGGTGCCTGGGGACCGGGACCTTGGTCACAGGGTCGAGATCCGTGATCGCGTCGGAAGGGGTCGGCGAGGGTGATGGCTCCTCCTGGGGAGAGGCCGAGGGGGAAGGGGAGGAGTCTCCCTCGGGAGAGGCTGAGGGTGAAGGCGAAGGTTCCAGCCGGATCGGGGTGGGGTCCGACGACATCAGGTTGTAGATCCGCTCTGCGCCCAGGTAGGTCACGGCATTCCCACGGAGAGCGAAATGGTGGTAGTCTGCGCCGGACAGACGGAAGTACATGTTGTATTGGCCGGAACTTGCGTCGAAGTTGACGATTCCGTTCAGGCTCAGGTTGTCGTAGAAGGGGCTATCGGGGAAGAATTTCTCGAGAAATTTCTCGCCTTGGCGGAGCAGGTTGAAGTCCGCCTGGAAGGATGTGATGCGAATGGATTTGGCGTGGATGGCTGCGATGGCCTCAATGGCATCGGGGTCTGAAGTCCGGGCCCCTGCAGGGAGCGCGAAGACAAACCAACCCGCCAGCGTCAGGGCGAGAATTACAATTCGCAGTGTCCGACACCTGGTCAATGAGTTGGCTGCCTCCTGAACACTTCCGCCGCGGCGCTCATTCGCTGATCGGGCCTTCCTCGGGGCTACAAGGCTGGTTTCAGACTCAATTCTTGTAAACTTGTAAAGGCAAGTCCTGCGTTTTTATTTCATGGGTCCGGGTGCATGCTCTCGAGCCAACCCAGGTCTCCTTGGTTTCTGGCCGGGTGGCGATTCCCCTGCATCCGTTGACGTTGCTGGACCCGCCTTTCATATTTCCGTGGGCAAGCACAGGGGCTCCGGGGCGGGTGCAGAAACCTCATCCGTGCGCTCAGAAAGGCCTGTGCTCTTCCTCAAAAAATTGAATCAGACCCCGTCATCCCGGCCGCTTGCGCGGATCTGGTCTCTCGGTCTGTGGGGTATCTTCTTCCTTTTTTTGTTGGGGGCCTTAACTTCCGGGGCCGCTGCGGATTTCCGCAGCGACTACGTCCTGGCCACCCTGCGCCAGGTCCGCAACCTGCTCTTGGAAGAGCACGTCGATGCCCCCTCCGAAGCCCGGCTCTCGGCTGGTGCCTTGGCTGGAGTCCGCGAAGTCCGGCCCCTTCCCATATCTGCCTCGGGGGGATGGCCTGCCTTGGAGGAAGCCCTGCAGACCTTGCAGGCTCGGGAACCGCAAGCGCTGGGCGCAGCAGCCGAGAGGGCCATCCTGCGCATGGTCGAGGCGGTTGCCGACCCCTACACGGCTCTGCTGAACCGCCAGGACATGATGGTGGACCGACAGGCGCGCGAGCAGGGGGCCTTTACCGGGATAGGCGTCGAGCTGGCCTGGGATTCGACCCTGGTGGTGGTGGCCTGTCTGGAAGGATCGCCGGCCCGCGCCGCGGGAGTGCTCTCCGGGGACCGGATCGTAGCCGTCGACGGGCGTGCCGTACAGGGGTTGTCCTTCTATCGGGCTGGCAACCTGTTGACTGGCTCCGAGGGGTCCTCAGTACTTCTGGAGATCGAGCGGCGGGGACATTTCCTGAAGATTCCCGTTACGCGCCGGCATTTTCGGATTCCCGGAGTACAGGCCCGCATCCTGGCTCCCGGAGTCGGGCTGGTTCGCCTGGGTTACTTCGGGCCCGAGGCGGGGGGGCAGACGAGGAAGGCCCTGGAAGCCTTGGCAGCCCGGGGGGCGAGGCGCCTGGTCCTGGACCTGCGGATGAACCCCGGTGGTGACTTCCAGCAAGGCCTCCAGGTTGCGGGCTTGTTTCGGGGTGGAGAATTGATCCGGGTCCAGACCCGGGCCGGAACCCGGAAGGTCCTGGCCCCGGACGAGCCTGTCTGGAGGGCTCCCGTGGCCGTCCTGGTCGACCAGGGTACCGCCAGCTCTGGCGAGATCGTGGCCCAGGCCTTGAAGGGGACGCCGGGGATCCGGATTTTTGGCCGGCGGACTTTCGGCAAAGCCGTGATCCAGACTCTCCATCCCCTTCCCGGAGGCTACGGCGTCCGCATCACCACAGGGCGCTATCGGGGGCGGGATGGAACCTCGTTGGACCAGGTCGGTTTGCAGCCCGACCAGGTGGTTCCGGCAGGTGCGGAGGCTCTGGATCGGGCTCTGGCCTGGCTGGCAGGCCTTCGCTGAAGGGACGGAAACGCACGGCGACCTCCCGACCAGGGAGGTCGCTCGGACAGGCCATGAGAGGCGGGTCTTCAGGCAGTGGCGATGAGGACTTCGGTCTCTTCGTTGCGACAGGTGGCGTCGACCAGGGCTTCCATCTCTTCCTCGTCGCGGTTGGTCACGTAGCTGAACTCGACAGAGAGCATCTTGCGCGACTGCTTGAGCATCTGCTGCTCCTTCGGCGAGAGCTTCTTCTGGCGGGAAAGACCGGTCAGGTCGCGGACGACCTCTGCCAGTTGGTAGATGTCGCAACTCTTGATCTTCTTGAGGTTGATGTTGTAGCGCTCGGAAGACTTGGTGGGGAGGTTGCCTTCACAGTTGCGCATGTGATCCATCACCCGGTCGATTTCGGAGGCCTCTACCAGGGGGCGGATCATCGAGTTCCTCTGCTCGAGGTTGACCATGATCTTGAGCCGGTCGTTCTGGAAGGAGATACACGCGAACTTGCTCATCTGGCCTAGGATGGTCTTCTCTTCGACCTTTTCAACCGTTCCCATGCCGTGGAGGGGGTGTATCACCTTGCTACCAACCGTATACATCAATCAGCTCTCCCTTGTAGGTGCTCCGTCCGAATTTGCCCCCAACTGACATCATATCATTCGGCCGGGGTGAAAGTGTTGCCAGGACGTGAAAATCATCCCGTTCCGGTCAGTGAGCCGGGAAATGCTCGGTCTCTTCGCGTTTTCGGTGCGCGAGAACCCGTTGCTTGTTGAGCTCCGGGTGCACGGCCAGGCGTGTGGTCAGGGTCAAGGTGGCGCAAGCGATGCCCTGTCGGACGGCCGCCAAGAAGTCCAGACCCTCCACCAGTCCGCAGACGGTTCCGGCGGTCAGGGCATCACCGGCCCCCACGGTGTCGGTGACCACGGTCGAGATGGAGGGAAGGAATTCGACGCACTCGCTCGTGGCTGCCAGGACTCCTTCCGGGCCCAAGGTGATGATCGCCCAGCGAACCCCTTTCTCGACCAGGCGGGTGCCTGCCCGGCGGACATCCTCTGCCGAACGCAGGGGGAATCCGGCGAGGACTTCTGCCTCCTCTCGGTTGGGGGTCACCATGGTCATCCGATCGAGGTAGGGCAGGATCTGACGGGAACGGGCCACCGAGATCGGTTCGACGCACAGGGGAATGCGGTTCTTCTCGCATTCTTCGATGCAGAACAAGAGGCTGGGTTCAGGGATGTCCGCGTCCACGACGACGAAGGAGGCCGACTTGAAGAGGTCCTGATGGGAAGCCAGATACTCCGGAGTAAGTCGGGAGAGGATCGACATGTCGGCTACAGCCGATTCCAGGTCCCCATACTGATTGAGCAGGGCCAGGAAGACCCCCGTCGAGACCTCCGGGATCACGGCTACATACTGGAGGTCGACCCCGGCTGCAGCCGTCACATCCAGGACGTGACGCGAGTGGATATCGTCACCCACCACGCTCAAAAGGGCAGTAGGCAGACCCAGGCGAGCCAGGTTCTCGGCGATGTTTCGGGCAACTCCGCCGGCGGTGCTCTGGACGCTTCCCGGGTTGGAGGTCTTGGCGATGCTATAGGAATCCGTCTGGCCTTTGATGTCCAGATTCGATGCTCCGATCACCAGGACCCGGCTTTCTGACATGGGAAATCTCCGTCCGGACTCGAGGGGTGACCTTCAAGTCCCCAGGCTGATTGCTTATAGGTAGACCTCCAACCAGAGGGATCTGATGGGAGGCCACGACCAGGTACTCTGCCAGGGGAACACGTCTTCCCCTGCCTGGAAGGAGGAGTTCGGGGTCCCCGGAGGCGTTCCTTTGTCCGGATGTTTCATGACCCCTGGGACATTTACACCATGTCTCCCCCCGAGGCGGCGGATTCAGGGGAGGAGCTACCTCGGACGTTGCGGGCCTCGGCGGTGGCACAGGTCCACCAGGAGTAATTCCAGGATCAATCGCGGGTCCTGGCCGGTCTTGATCCTCAGATCCGCGCGGCAGACCAGTTCGAAGGCCCTCTGCAGGTCGCGGGTCGACCAGGTGCGCAGCTCCTCCAGGGTCTTGCGGATCTGGAACTCCTTCTTGCCGGGGACTTCTCGGGCCAGGTTTGCAGCAGACGAGCCGTGTCGGGCAGCCAGGGCCTGGATTTGGGCCAGGGAACGCAGGTAGCTGTTGAGGTAGCTCAAGAGCCCGCCCGGATGTTCGCCCTCTTCCAAGAGGATCTCCGCCAGGCTGATCGCTCTGCGAAGGTCGCGTTTGCCGATCGCGGCGGTAAGCTCCCAGGTCTTGACCTCGGTGCTCCGCAAGACGACCTTGCGGACATCCTCTCGGTTGATCCTGGCTCCGGGGCCGGAGTACAGAGCCAGTTTGTCGAGTTGCGAGGCCAGATGGCGCAGGTCCGAACCCGTGCGCTGCAGGATTTCGGAGATCGCAGCCCGATCGGCCTTGACCTGCAGTCGTTGGAGCTCGGCCTGAACCCAGGCGGGTCGGTCGGCGTCAGCCAGGGTGCAGTCCAGGTGGAGTCCCATCCGGGCGGCTGCTTCCCTCAGGGGAGAGGCCCCTCCACCCCGCCCTACGGGCCGCCAGCACAGGGCTACCACGGTCTCCCCTGTGCGGCAGGTTTCTTCCAGGGGTTCGATCAGTGCTTTGGAGACTTCGGCTGGTAGGCTCTGGGCTTCCTGGAGCTCTACCAGGCGTCGGTCGGTCATCATGGGCAATTCGAAGAGAGCAGCCAGGATGGTGGCCGATTTCGTCCCCGAGGTGCAGTGAATCCGGCAATGGTTGAAGTCCGCGAACCCCGGATCCAGGACTTCATGACGCAGGCGGTTCAGGACCTGCTCACGCAGGAAGTCGTCGGGACCCGCCAACAGGAATAGCGAGGCCTCCGGCAGGCGAGGCGCGGTCAGGATCTCCATGGCCGGGCGCCCCCTTCCGCTTCGCGAGGTCCTGGGCGAAGCCACGGCCGCGCTCAACCAGGCCGGCCCACGGTTTTCAGGGCATGCGAGAGGGATTCGGGGTAGGGAGGACGGAAGACGCCTTTTTCGGTGATGATGGCGCTGACCAGGCGGGCTGGAGTGACGTCGAAGGCCGGGTTGGCGACCGGGACCCCCTCTGGTGCGATGCGGTGCCCCGCGATTTCGGTCATCTCGTCCCCGCTGCGTTCCTCGATGGGGATTTCGCTTCCCTCCACCAGTTCGGGATCGATCGTGGAGTAGGGGGCCGCCACGTAGAAGGGGATTCCATGCTCTCGGCACAGGACGGCCACACTGTAGGTCCCGATCTTGTTGGCGACATCCCCGTGGGCCGTGATGCGGTCTGCACCCACGACCACCATGTCCACCTGGCCCCTCTGCATGAAATGGCCGGCCATATTGTCGCAGATCAACCGGCAGGGGATGCCGTCCTGCATCAGCTCCCAGGCCGTCAGCCGGGCACCCTGCAGGAAGGGGCGCGTTTCGTCCACCCAGACCAGGCGGACCTTCCCGGCCTCGTGGGCGGCCCGGACCACCCCCAGGGCTGTTCCGTAATCCCCCGTGGCCAGGGCACCGGCGTTGCAGTGGGTCAGGATACGCGCGTCCTGGGGAACCAGGCTGGCGCCATGCCTTCCGATGTCCCGGCACATCTGCTCGTCCTCGGCGGCCAGGGCCCGGGCTTCCTCGACCAGGGCCCGGCGCATCCCGGCCACGTCCGTCTGGCGCTCCCAGGTGGCCTTCATCCGCTGCAGGGCCCAGAAGAGGTTTACCGCTGTCGGCCGGGTGGCAGCCAGGAACTCGGAGGCTTCCTCGAGTTCACGGCGCAGGTCGCTGGCCTCGGTGGCCGCAGAACCCAGGGCGGCCAGGGCCACTCCGTAGGCGGCTGCGATTCCTATGGCGGGAGCCCCCCGGATCTTCATGGAACGGATTGCCTCAGCCACCTCGCGGGAGGTCCGGGACTTGAGCCAGACCACCCTCACCGGGAGGGCGGTCTGGTCGATCATCTCGACGTGGTCATCACACCAGAGGATGGGGCGCATCGAAGACTCCTTTGGGTCGGGGGGAACGCCCCCTTCATTGTTTGGGGATAGCTTCCTCCCGAGAGGAGATTTTCATCAGGCAGGGCGGCTGCCATCCCATTCGGAGGCCAGCAGCCCCAGCATATGGATGTCCCAGAACCGGCCATCCTGAAAGTGCGCTTCCCGCTCGATTCCTTCGCGCAGGAAGCCGCACTTCTCGAAGCAGTGGAGGGCGCGAGGGTTGCTCTCCAGGACCCGCGCGGAAAGGCGGTGGAGCCGCAGGTCCTGGAAGGCAAAAGCGAGCAGCAGGCGGAGGGCCTCGGTTCCGCAGCCCCGTCCCCACCAGGTGCGCTCGCCAAGAAGGATGCCGATCTCGGCGTGACCGCAGCGCAGGTCCAGTTCGCTCAGCTCGATGTTGCCCAGATAGTCGCCCTCGGCGGTCTTTATCGAGAATATCCGGATCTCCGGGTTGTTGGCGACGCTCTCAAACCATCTTTCTATTTCCAGGACCGATCGCGGGCTGGGGTTCATCCCCGCCAAACGGGCCAGCTCCCGGTCGTTGGCCCACTGGTAGTTCTTGAGCAGGTCGTGGCGTTCCAGGGGCCAGAGTCGGATCAGGTCTCCTTGAATCACGGGGGAACCTCCGGGATTTCTGGGATGAGCGGATGAGCGTGCCTCTTCCCCCCCTTCGCTCATCTCTTCAGGGAATCCCCTTCCGGTTTGGAGCGGGTCTTGCTCCGGCGCTCTGTCGAACGGAAGGAAAGCGTCTTTCCCCGGGCGAAGGCGTCCAGGATGGTCGGCTTCCCGGTTTTGGGGGTCCAACCGCGTGGACGGGGAGAGCGAATCGACCGGTCCAGGGGGCATTCCCCCCCGGGTCATGTAAGCCCGTGAGGAGTGACTGATGGCAGAACTGGCAATCCATTCCCTGCAGAAGTACCAGACCATGGTCAAACTGCATCCGGATGACCCCGACGCGCACTTCGGGTTGGGGCTGGCCTACGAGGAACAGGGGAATCTTGCGGATGCCATCCGCTCGTTGGAACAGGTGACCAGGCTTGCCCCTGATTACGCCCGGGCCTACCTGCATCGAGGTTTCCTCTTCGCCCGCAACACCGAATTGGGGGGCGCCTTGGAGGAGTGGCAGAAGGCCTACGAACTGGACCCCCACCTGGACAACCTCTTCACGGACCCTTCTACCGCGGCCCTCTACAAACGCCGCATCGACGAAGCCCTGCAGGCTTTCGAGAGGCCTCTGCTGCTGAATCCCAACGACGGTTTCGCACATCTGCAGATGGGCCGCGCCAATCGCTTCTTCGGACGCCCTGAGCTGGCGCTGCAGAACCTGAAGAAGTCGATCGATATCAACCCGCGTCTCTGGGAAGCCTTCGACCAGGCCGGGCAGATCTACGCCGAGCTGGGTCAGAACAAGCAGGCCATCATGTACCTGCAGCGGGCGGTTGAGGCCAATCCCCGCTTCGCCGAATCCCACTTCCAGTTGGGAATGATCTACGACCAGGAAAACATGATGGTCCCGGCCCTGAAGCAGTTGGAGCGGGCGCTGGAGCTGGAACCTACCAACCCGCGCTTCCTTTCCGCGAATGGCAAGGTCCTCATGAAGGCGGGGCGCTTCAAACCCGCCATGATGCAGTTCCAGAAGTCCCTGGATGCCGACCCCAAGAACGCGGATGTCTATTTTCAACTGGCTCGCTGCTGCAAGGAGATCTACCGCCCGGACCTGGCCATGCAGTGCTTCGAGCAGGCTGTCGCCCTCAATCCCCAGCATGTGGATGCCCTGGCGGAGTTGGGGCAAATCGCCGTGCAGCTTGGTGAACTACCCAAGGCCGCAGAGGCCCTGGGCAAGGCCCTGGAATTCAATCCTGATGATCCCTACGCGTATTACAACCTGGCCCAGGCCTACCAGAGGATGGGAGAACTGGAGAAGGCGGCCGACGCCTATCGCAGCGCAGTCAACTTGAACCCCCGGGACAGTTTCGGCTTCTACAACCTGGGAGCGGTCTGCGATGAGCTGGGACGGGTGGAGGATGCCATCCAGGCACTGCGTCACGCCGTCGAGTTGAAGCCCGCCGATGCCCAGTACCACCTGAGTCTGGGCAAGGCCCTGGTGCGCGGTCAGCGCCTGTCCGAGGCCATCAGCGAGTTGGAGGCGGCTCTTCGCCTGAATCCCAACGATCTGGAAACCAACCGCCTGTTGGCCGAAACCAATCTCCAGGCGCGCAACTACGACCAGGCGATTCAATACTTTGAACAGATCCTGGAATTGGATCCGACCCGGATGGAGGCTCAATTCCGCATCGGAATGGCCTACCTGGAGTTGGATGAGCCCACCTATGCCTTCGACGCCTTCCAGAAGGTGGTCAAGGTCGAGCCCGAACATGCCCGCGCCTTGCATGCCATCGGCCGGATGTATCTCCGCAGCCTGGACAAGGCCAGCGTGGCCGTCGACTTCTTCAAGCAGGCCCTGGACGTCCAGCCGGATCTGCTGGACGCCCTGACCGATCTGGGCGAGGCCTATATCCAGGTGGACCAGGGAGATATGGCCCTCGAGCAGTTCCAGAAGGCCATCAAGGTCCAGCCTGAGAACGTCGAGCTGCGCAGCCGTTACGCCCAGGTCCTGGGGCGGATGGAACGCTATGACGCAGCCTTTGAAGAGATTCAGGTGGCCATGCTCCAGGCCCCCGAGAATATCTTCGCTCGAGCCACCATGGCTCAGTTGACCCTGGACCAGGGCGACTTTGCCGACGCCATGGATCAGTACCAGCGTCTGACGCTGATGGCTCCCGACAACCTGGACTTCTGGTTGGCAGCAGGACTCCTGCAGGAGAAGGCGGGGCATCGTGAGGAGGCCAAGAAATCCTTCTCGCAGGTTCTCAAGCTGGACCCGGAGCACCCCGAGGCCACCGAGCACCTGGAGGCGCTCTTCGCAGCTCCGGAGGAGATCGCTCCCGAGCCCGAGCCGGTTCCGGCCGACGAGTCCGCGGTGACCCCGATATCGGCAGGGACCGAGGACGAGGAAGTCTCCGTCGTTGAGGACGAGGAGCTCCACGCTCCGCTGGCCCCCGGTTTCCGTGACTCGGAGACGAGAGAGCGGACGGCCGTGGAACTCTTCCAGGAGGCCGTGGTGGCCCAGGCCACGGGTCGCCTGGAGCACGCCCGCAAGCTCTTCCTGCGCGCATTGTCGCGCGACTCGCGTCATTACCCGTCCTATCTGCATCTGGGGCGTCTGGCGGCGGCGGCCGGTGAGGCTTCTCGAGCCGAGGCCATGCTCGAACAGGGACGCCGCCTGGCCCAGGATGCCGGTGACCAGGTCATGATGAAGATGTTTGACGACGAGATAAGCGGGATGCGCTCTGCTGCAGCGGCGTCTGCCCAGACCGTGGCTCCTTCTCCGGAAGTGGAGCCTCTGCCGGAAGCCGTCGTCGCGGAACCTGAATGGGTCGAGCCGGTCCCGTCCGCCGCGGCGCCTGAAGAACCCCAGGCCCCGGTGGCAACAGAACCCGCATCTGCGCCACCGGCTCCGCAGGTCGTGGAACAACCCGCTCCGGCCGCCCAGGTGGCAGCGCCGGAAGAGCCCGTCCCGACACCGGCGGTCCCGGTCCCCAGCCCTGCCCTGGCCTCGCTCGAAGAGATCCAGGATATCCTGGAAATGGCCGCCGACTTCCTGGAACTGGGTCGCGTCGAGAAGGCCCGCCAGCGTTTGGAGAGGTTGCTGCTGGTGCAGCCCCGGAACGCCGACGCCCATTTCCTGATGGGTGACAGCCACGCTGCCGAGGAAGACTGGGAGAACGCTGCCGGATGGTGGCAGCGCGGTCTGGCTCTGGAGGAGCGCCCGGACGTCTACTTCCGACTGGCGACCAGCCAGGAGCGGATGGACCATCCGGAGCAGGCTTTGGAGACCCTGTTGCAGCTGCAGCAGATTGCGCCTGATGAGGAAAGGCTGGAACCTGGGATCGAGCGGATTCTGGCGGGCCAGGCCCTGGCCTTGGAGGAAGGGGGCGACCTGGACGGTGCACTGGCGGCATGGTCGCGCTTGCGCGGGATTCTGCCCCGTTGTTCTCGCGCCGAGTCGGAGATGGTCCGGATTTTCGGCGAGCGTGCCGGGATGCTGGAGGAAAAGTCCCGCTTCGAGGACGTCATCAAGGTCTACCGCGAGCAGATAGCGGCTGGTCTGCAGACCGAACGGGCCCGCTCGGAGATCTCCAGGATCTATGGCGAGTGGTCGTCCCGCCTCGAGGCCGATGGGGATTTCGAAAAGGCCATCTCGGTCCTCGATGGGATTCTGGCCGATCACCCCACCGGGCAGGACGAGATCGTTCGCCTGCACGAAGAGTGGGCGGATGATTGTGAGAAGAAGGGCCTGTTCGAGGAGGCCGTCGAGGTCTACCACAAGCTCGCCGAGCGTGCACCGGGTCCGGATATCCAACGCGAGATCGCCCGCCTGTACGACAACTGGGCTTCGACTCAAGAGCAGCGGGGCGAGTTCGAGAACGCCCTGGAGATACTCCAGCGCCTGCACGCCGAGCAACCGCAGAGTTCAGAGGCCTGCCAGCGCGTGGCCCGGACCTATATGGCCTGGTCGGCAGCGCTAGAGACGGATGGGCAGCTCGAGCCAGCCGAGGAAGTGCTGCGACGACTGCTGGTGGAACAGCCCGAGAACGCGCAGGCCCTGGCGGAAATGGTTCGTCTGGTCGGAGTCCGGGCTCATGCCCTGGAGGCCGAAGGCGCCCTTGAACCGGCCATCCTGGCCTATCGGAGGCTGCGGGACGAACACCCCGATTCCCCGGGGATCGAGCAGGAGCTGGGCCGTCTGTACGCTGCCTGGGTTGGCGCCGAGACCGGGGAGGGTCGTTTCCAGTCCGCCATCGCCGTGGCGGGCGATTGGGCGGCAGCCCAACCCGAGAATGTCCAGGCCTTGGTGGCCGTGGCGCATTCGTACGGAGCCTGGGCCGATTCCTTTGAAGCCCAGGGGAACTACCTTCAGGCCATAGTCTGCTTCCAGGAACTCCTGAAGGCCCAACCGATCAATGAGATGGCGCGGGGTGAGATCTTCCGGCTTCACGAGGCCTGGTCACGTTCCGCCGAGGAACGGGGCGATTTCCAGGAGGCCATCGTCGCCCTGCGGAATCTGCTCGATTTCCAGCCGGAGAGTTCCCTGGCCCAGGGAAGGATACCTCGCCTCTTCCTCTCGTGGATCCGAGAGCTGCAGGCCGTGGGACGACACGAGGAGGCCCTGGCCCGGGTGGCAGAGTACCAGACCCACGGCGTGGATCCGGAACAGGCTCAGGAATTGCGTCTGCAACTCTTCCTGGACTGGGCGTCGGGCCTGGAGAAGGATGGAGAGTTCGAGGCGGCCGTCGCGGTTTTCGAGCGCCTGGCCGAACTCGACCCCGAGGACCAGAGACCGGTCCAGGAGATCCGAAGAATCCATCTGGCCTGGGCGGAAGCCCTGCAGGCCGAGAACCTCGAGGAGGAAGCCCTGGCCGTCCTGCAGGCTCTCGTCGGAAGGGAACCGGACCTGGACGAAGCGCGCCGCGCGCAGACGCAGCTCTTCCTCCGTTGGGCCGACCGCTACGCCCGGCACGAACAGTATGAGGAAGCTCTGGAGGTTCTGGGGCGCGCCCTGCAGGTTCAACCCGACGATACGGAGCTGACCTCGGAGATGGCTCGGCTCTATGGCCTGGCTTCGTCGCTCGAGGAGTCCCAGGGGCGACTGGATCAGGCCCTGGAGTTCCTGGAGCGCCTGGCAGCCCTTCAACCCGAGAACCTCCAGGCACGGGAGGCCATCTCCCGTCTGCACTTGTTGCGTGCGGAAAAGGCGCGGGCCCGGAGGGAATTCGAAGATGCCCTCACCATCCTGGATGCCCTCCTTCAGGCGGACCCCGGACGGGTCACGGTTTCCGAGGAGATCGCTGCAACCTGCCAGGAGTGGGCTCGGGATCTGGAAGAGAAGGGCCAACCCCTGGCGGCGGTCGCGGTTCTCGAGGACCTGCTGCGCCGGGCACCCGATCATCCGGAGGCAGGTCGGCGAATTGTCGAACTGAAGCTCGTGGAAGCTTCTCGTCTGGAGTCGGAAGGACTGTTGGAAGAGGCCCTGGCAATCTTCCAGGCGGTATCTTCCGTGGAAACCGGCGGCGAGGCTCTGGCTGGGATGGTGCGGGTGAATCGCGCCCTGGCCGCCCGGGCCCAGGCGGAGGACCGTCCGGAGGAAGCCATCCGGGTCTGCGAGCGGATCCTGCAACTCCAGCCTGAGGATCGCGAGACGCAGGCATTGATCGAAGAACTCCGGATGGATCTGGCTGATAAGAGCTTCCGCGAGGGGCGCGAAGAAGAGGCTCGGGACTTCTACCGCAACCAGCTCGTGCTGGATCCCGCGAATTCCCGTTCGCATAAGGGAATCCGCAGGATCTATGATCCGAGTACCCGCGCGGTGGAGCTGGTGACCTTCTATCGCAGCTTGGTGGAGGCGGATCCCGAGACCCCCGCGCAGTTGGGGAATCTGGCCCGTGCCTTCGAGGATGTGGGGAAGGATTCCCTGGCCGTGGTCAATTATCAGCGCCTGCTGAAGCGAGACCCTAATCCTCAAGCCTGTCTCTCCCTGGCCCGGGCCTACGTCCGGCTGGACAAGCTGCAGGCGGCGCAGCGAGCGGCCCGACGGGCGCTGGATCTGGACCCGGGGTTCGCCCCGGCGCACCGTGCCCTGGTCGAGGTCTGCCTGGAGGCGGGTCTGCGAGATAAGGCGCTTCAGGCCGCCCAGGTTATGAAGCAGATTGGCGGCCTGGATCCGGCGGAAGGCGAATGGCTGCTCGGGCAGTTCCCGGAACTGGCCCGGGAGCCGGTGGAATCCCCGCGTAAGAGCCGGAAGTCTGCTCCCGCCAAACGTGCACCTGCAGTGGAGGAGCCCAAGCCGACGGTCGAGCAGGCAGCACCTGCAGTGGAGGAGCCCAAGCCGACGGTCGAGCAGGCAGCACCTGCAGTGGAGGAG
>JAAZKF010000431.1 GCA_012799975.1 Burkholderiales bacterium | reverse complement strand
GTACAGAGCTCCCGGACCGGACTTCCCAGCGGCAGCCCCTGGCGCAAGACCACCAGGCTTCCCCGGCGTGCACGGGAGGGGAAGCCGATCTCTCCGGTCAGGGACTCCCCCTCCACGGAGAGGATCAGCAAGCAATCGGACAGTCTGCGGGGGGTCTCGAGGCCTTCTCGAGATGGGTCAGATACTGCGCGTCTCGGGCCAGATTCTCGGAATCGTCCCGGCAGTTCTGCTTCAGGACCGCCCGGAGGACCTGTTGCAGACGGCATCCGCCTGCACTACCAGACGGCCGTCCCGAGGGATTCCAAGACGCGGCGATACCAGGAGAAGGGACTTGCGACCCAAGCGCCGGCGGACTTCAGCCAGGCCCAGGTCTGGTCGGGCAAAACCCGCAGGAGCGGGGCCTCCTCCAGGGCAGCGCGCACCGATTCTGGCAAGGCCCCTGCATCCCCTGAATCCGCCGCCTACCGTGGCATTCGGCCGTCGAGGCGTTGAGACCCCACCCACACCCTGGTGTGGGTGGGAGGGGCCCGTCTGCGTCGTCAGAGGCGCACCTCTGCGGTGCTCACGTAGTTTCCAACTACGCTCCGCTCCTCAGAACGCACGCCTTCCTGGCATCCAGACCCGCCTCGATGCCTCGGTTCTCACGCCAGGCGGCGGATTCAGGCTCAATAACCCCGCTGCCTGAGTGGAATGGCCCTGTTGCTGGGGCGGTACTGTTGAACAACTAGCGATGCAGGCGTCCAGGAATCCGGCCGAAAATTTGACAAAGCCAAGCCTGAGGTTTGCGACCTGGCAGGGGCAAAAAATCCCTCGACGATGTCTGCTCCGAGGTTGGAGACCGAATCCCTAGGAGTAGAGCCCCGGGACCCGAGCCCCACCGATGAAGGCATTCCAGTCGACCTTCTCGATGCGAGCCCCTTCCTTGGGGTTGTCGGTCCCCATGGCCATGCCGTTGCCCAGATAGATCTCGATGTGGCTGGCCTGGCCCGAGGGGATGCCACGATTATTCTTGTAGTGGTAGAAGATCAAGTCGCCCGGCTGCAGCTGGTCCCGCGAAACAGCCGAGTTCTTGAACATCGCCTGGTACCCACGAGCCGTAGTCCGACCGACATTGATTCCGGCCTTCTGCAAAGAATAGGCAACCAGTCCCGAGCAGTCGAACGCGTTGGGGCCCTCGGCACCGAAGACGTAAGGCTTGCCTTGCTGGGCGCAGGCGATGTTGATGAAGTTCTGCACCTTGGCCGTCGGGCCGGTCTGAGGGGTGGCCACGGACGACGTGCTCAGTGGCGCCGCCCCCGCCGCCGAGGTGAAGGCGTTGGCCGGATTGGTCCCTCCGTTGAGGAAACCGGTCATCAACTTTGACATATCGGCCGTGGTCGTGCCCTGCTGTTTGGAGAAGGCGGCCAGGAGCTGCATCATCTGCTGCATTATCTGCAGTTGCAGGGCCATCATCATCTGGCTGAGCATCGCCATGGTGGTGTTCATGGTCGGCATGCCCATCATGCCTGTCCCCTGCGTGCCGGTCATGCCGGGCATCATTCCCATTCCCGACATTCCGGTCATGCCTGTCCCCTGCATGCCAGTCATACCCGGCATCCCCATTCCGTACTGCTGCATCGGGAAAGGACCACTCAACATGATGACCTCACAAGCCCCCAGATTTTTCAGAACCTTCTTGTGAGCTTCTTCACGACAAGCAGAAGTGCCGTCTATGGGGGTACCAAAGACCGTCCTCCCCGGCAAGCCCCGGTATCGAGCCTGAATCCGCCGCCTGGCGTGAGAACCGAGGCCATCGAGGCGGGTCTGGATGCCAGGAAGGCGTGCATCGAGGAGCGGAGCGTAGTTGGAAACTACGTGAGCACCGCAGAGGTGCGCCTGACG
>JAAZKF010000430.1 GCA_012799975.1 Burkholderiales bacterium | reverse complement strand
TCAGGCGCACCTCTGCGGTGCTCACGTAGTTTCCAACTACGCTCCGCTCCTCAGAACGCACGCCTTCCTGGCATCCAGACCCGCCTCGATGGCCTCGGTTCTCACGCCAGGCGGCGGATTCAGGCATAGCCATTCTGGAAGGGGTCCCTCCCTCCTGCGGGAGGCTGCTACCCACCCGCCGCCACGAAGGTCAAGGCCTTGGTAGGGTCGGGTGCGTGCCCCTCGCGGTCAAAGAGATCGACACCCGAGCGACTCAGATTGCTCAACTTATAGTCGCCTCCGCTTCCCCCGGTCACCACCGCAGGTGTCTGCTCGAAAGGCGGGTCGAATGAGATGTGATAGGTCTGGTTGGGATTCAAACGGACCGCCCAGTCGCCGGAACCCTGGCCATAGGTCGGTCCGGGATCGACGACTCCCCAGACCACCCGGGTCTGAAGGCACGGAGATCCGGCTCCCGGGTCATCAGGCCGCAAGGCGGAGCCATCCGAGAATACGACGAGGGTTCCGGTGGTGTCGGGGACGACCCCGCAGGCCAGGTTTCCCGAACCGACGACCTGTCCGGCAACCCGGCTCGGCCTGGAGAAACCCACGGCCGGATGGTAGCGCCCGGCGGCGTTGGCCACACTCCCGTTCGGACGGGTGATCCGACCGCTGGACCAGAGCAGGAAGGTGCCGGCTCGATTGCGATACCCCGTCACCAGGACATTATCCGAGCCCCGCACATCGGCTGGCGAGGCCTCGAGAGGCCTGGACGGAAGGTGCCAGGCAAGGACGGTTCCCAGCGCAAACGCGAGAAGGAGCAGGGCTCCCGGGCCAGATCGCATCCCCATGGTGTCTCGACCTCCTGGCCGATCCGGTTCGCGAAGCACACCGACGCATCCTGCAAACCCACCTGACCTCCCGCAACTTTCATCAGAAAGGTCCAGGTGGCTCAGGCCTCGAAGTCAGCGGACGCCAGATTCTGCCTCGGCACGCCGTATCGAGGCTTTGCCACAAGGGAGAAGGCTCGATGCAGATTCCCAGGATCTCCGACGAGGACTGGACGCTGCCCGGAGGGATCACGGCTCGTCTGCGCGCAGCGGGGACGGAGGATCTTCAGGCCATAAGGGGCCTCTATCACCGGACCTATGGCGACCGCTACGCCGTCCCGGAGGTCGCCAATCCCGAGCACACGGCCCGAGCGCTGGCCGATCCGACCAACTACCTGTGGTTGGTCACCGAGATCCAGGACCGGGTAGTGGGCAGCGTGATCTTCTCGGTGGATCCCTTCCACAGACTGGGGAAGGCCTTCGGTGGGGTCATCGAACCCGAATTCCGGGGGCAGAAGATCATGACCCACATGATCCAGGAGGGTCACCGCCGCCTGCTGGTGGAGAATGGCCCGTGTGACCTGCTGTACGCCGTGGTGCGAACCTTCGTCTCGCTGAACTTCCATGCGGACCTGCGCGGCCTGGGATACGTCGACACGGGGGTCTTCCCCAACGTGCGCCGGGTTCGGGACTACGAGACCCATGGGTTCAAGGTCTGTCCCGGTCCTGCCGGCTACTCCTGCCGTCGACCTCCCCGCCTCTTCCATCAGGTCGAGACCCTTTATCAGATCGTCGCCAGCCGCTTGGGCCTGGACCCGCCGGAGATCGTGCCGGTCCGACTCTCGCCACGGGCCGGCGAGCATATCAACCTGGAGCAGGTCCCACCAGAAGAATTCCCCGGCGGGATCGAGGCCGAGCGTGAACGGCTGCGCCACGAAGGGCAACTGTCTTTCGGCTTCTACCCCCTGCACGAGCCCAACCTGATGCTGGCCAACCAGGACCGCTCGGTGAAGGCCTTCCTCTACTACCAACCGACCGACGGCCACGCCAGCCTGCTGGGGATGAGCACCGGTGGACGAGACATGGTGGACATCCTGGAATCCCTTGGGAAAGCCTGTGAAACCCTGGATATCAAGTATCTGGAGATCCTGGCCTCGGCCCATGATCCCGTCCTGCAGGCTCAGCTCTGGCAGGCCTACTTCATCCCCAGTGCCTGGTTCCCGTCCGCCCGCTTGGGCGAGGATGGCTATCGGGAGGACTACCTGGTGGCTTCGCGCACCTTCGTCCCCCTGCACTTCAAAGGGCTCAAACTGACCGAGGAAGCCAAGCCTTTCATCCTGGAATACTTCAAACTCTATACCGGCCGACTCTGGGAGGAGCTCATGGATGCCTGACCCCACCTCCAGAACGCCACTCGACCGCGCGGAACTCCGCGTGCTGCGGCGTGCCCGACGGGTCCTGTCTCGCAATCGGGGAGCCACCGATCGCCTTATCGCCCAGCGTGCAGCCTACGCAACCGGTCCCCGCCAGGATGGATTCTTCCTGGAAGCGATGAACGAGAACTTCGCCCACCACTTCCTGGGATGCCCCCTGTACCGGGCGCGCTGCCTCCAGGTGGGAGTGACTCCGGGAGACATCCGGCGGGTCGAGGACCTGTCCCGAATCCCCTATATCTTCGTGACGGTCTTCAAGAGAAATGACCTTCTGACCGGCAGCCCGGAGAAGGTCCGCCTGACGCTGACCTCCAGCGGGACGGGGGGCGAGCGCAGCGCCATCCACCTCGACGCTCGTTCCCTGCGCCGGATCCGCCGAATCGTCCACAACATCTATCGGGACCTGAAGATGACCTCCCGAGAGCTCACCAACTACCTGTGCTTCACCTACGACCCGGCCGTGGCCAAGGACCTGGGCACCGCTTTCTCGGACGAGCTCCTGACGCGCTTGACCCGGGTCGGTCAAGTCCACTACGCGATCCGCCCGGACGGCCAGGGAGGATGGCATCTGGACAGGGAAGCCTGTTTTGAAGCCCTGGAGCGCTTCGAGCGGGAGGGCAGCGCCTTTCGCATGCTGGGTTTCCCGGCCCACGCCTGGGAGGTCCTGCTGGACTACGTCCGCGTGCGCAATCGCACACTGCGCTTTCCTCTGCGCAGCTACGTCCTGACGGGCGGGGGTTGGAAGACCTTGGGAGATCGGGAAATCCCCAAGCCGGTCTTCCGCTCGGAGGTGGCCCGGATCCTCGGAATCCCCCAGGAACACATCCGCGACCTGTACGGAATGGTCGAGCACGGAGTGCCCTACACCGAGTGCGAGGCGGGTCGGATGCACGTCCCGATCCACTCGCGGGTCCTGGTGAGGGATCCCGGCACTCTCGAACTGCTCCCCCCAGGGCAGACCGGGATCTTCCACATGTTGACCCCCTACCTTTCCTCTTTCCCGGCCCTATCGCTTCTGACCACCGACGTCGGGCACCTGGAGTCCGGGTGTCCCTGCGGCCGCAGCGCACCGGTGATCGTCCTGGAGGGCCGCGGCGGGGTGACCCGCCACAAGGGCTGCGCCCTGGCAGCCCTGGACATCCTTTCCCCTGAAGGAGTCGAGTGAAAATGTACAACCGATTCGGAGGCGGATGGCGTCTATTGGCCGGTCTGCTGGCGGGAGCCACTGTGGGTGCGGTCATGGGCCAGGGATTCGAGTTGATCCCTTCCGCCGTCTCTCTGCTGGCCGCCTGCACCGCGGGGTTGATCGGCTTTCTGGCAACCCTGATCCTGCGGGCCGGAACACCCCGCAGGGAGAGACCATCCCGGGCCGGGGCGACGGCCTTGATGGTGCTTCTGGCCTCCTACCTGGTGGTCGGGCGACTGGTCTGGACCAACCTGGGCGTCCTGGAGATTCTGGCCTACCTGGCTGCGGGCGGCGTCATGGTCTGGCTGGTCTTCACCTCGCTGGCCGAGACACCCCTTTTGACTGCCTTCGGATTGGGCGGTCTGCTGGGCGCGGGGTGCGGGGCCCTGGCTCCGATGCTCGATCCCACCTCCTTCGATCCGCTCTTCTCGCTCCTGAC
>JAAZKF010000429.1 GCA_012799975.1 Burkholderiales bacterium | reverse complement strand
TCGTCAGGCGCACCTCTGCGGTGCTCACGTAGTTTCCAACTACGCTCCGCTCCTCGATGCACGCCTTCCTGGCATCCAGACCCGCCTCGATGGCCTCGGTTCTCACGCCAGGCGGCGGATTCAGGGCATTCCCTCCCGGGAACAGACCTGCTTCAGTCTGAGCCGAAGCGCTCTTCGGGCCGCAGGTCGCGTCCCTGTACGAAGGCCCAGCCGTCCATCCAGCCCTTCCCGGCAGGCTTGAGTTCCCTCAAAAGGACAGCTCCCTGCCCGGTGGCCACCACCGGGCCCTTCCCCTTCTCGAGGTGCAACACAGTCCCGGGCGGCCCCTGAAGATCGGGCCGGACCTCGGCGCGTCCCAACTTCACGGGATGGTCGCGCCAGAAGGTCAGAGCTGCCGGTTCATGGGCCAGGGCACGTAGGAAGTCCCGGACCCTGGAGGCGGGAAGTCCCCAATCCAGGAGCAAGTCTTCCTTGCGCAGGGGTCGGGTGTAGTCGCCCCCTGAAGGCTGAGGTCGGCGGACCAGATTCCCGGCCTGCAGTCCACGTACGGTCTCCACCAGCACCCTGGCCCCTTCCCGGGCCAGGCGGGTCGAGAGTTCCTGACCGGTCTCCTCCGGATCGATCGGAACGCTCACCTGCATCAGCAAATCCCCGGTATCGTATCCCTCGTCCATCAAGAAGGTCGTCAAACCGGTCTGGGAGTCTCCGTTGATCAGGGCCGCCTGGATGGGGATGGCGCCTCGATAACGCGGCAGCAGAGAGGGATGCAGGTTGACGCAGCCCAGGCGCGGCAACTCCAGGATGGCGGGTGGGAGAAGCCTGGAATAAGCGGCCACCAGGATGACATCGGGGGCCAGGGCGGAGAGTTCCTCCAGGAAACCGGCCTCACGAACCCGCAGCGGCTGCAGGACTTGCAGACCCAAATCCAGGGCTCGGGCCTTGACGGGAGTCGGCCTGAGCTTCAATCCCCTGCCTCGGGGGCGGTCGGGCTGACTGACGACAGCGCAGACTTCAAAAGCCGAAGCCAGCCCCTCCAGGGAAGGGACCGCGAACTCCGGGGTGCCCATGAACACAACGCGCATCCGAGACTCCAAAGCGGGGGTGCCGGTGTCGGGCCCCTGCCCGCCAGCCCGCCGGTCAGGCCGAGCGCGCGGTCTGGTCCAAGGGGGCGCCTTCCTCGAGGTCTTCCTCAGGCGCCTCTTCGGTAGTAATCGGGCGGACGTCGCTGGCCTTGTCGACGAAGAGGACCCCATCGAGGTGGTCTACCTCGTGTTGAAAGGCACGAGCCAGGAAGCCCTCGGCCTGCAATTTCAAGGAACGACCGTTCTCGTCCAGGCCTCGGACCAGAATCCGCAGGGAACGCCAGACATCGCCCACGACTCCGGGGACCGAAAGACATCCTTCGGTAGCCAGTTCCTCCTCGTCGCCCAGGAAGGTCAGCCGGGGGTTGACTACGCGGATCGGTCCATCCCCGATGTCGAGCACGATCAGCCTCTGGGAGATCCCCACCTGAGGCGCCGCCAGGCCGACCCCATTGGAGGCATACATGGTCTCGAGCATGTCGTCCAACAGTCTCTGGATCCGCGCGTCGACCCGGCTTACTGGACGCGCCTTCCGACGCAGGATGGGATCGGGGAGGAACTTGATATCCAGGGTGGCCAAAGCCTACTTCCCTCCGTCGTCCTGGCCTTTCGAGGCGGCCTCCTCTTCGGGATCCGGCTGAGGCTGATGCTCAACCAGCACACTGGGGTTGACCTGTATCCGGTTGTAATTGTACCAGACGGGCGGTTCGGGTGTGAAGTCCACCTGCGCTCCGGGCCGCATCAGGCCGATGGGATGAATCCATTCCTGGACTACCTCGTTGGCCAGGTTCATCAGCCGCAAACGCAGGGTAACCTTCTCCAGGGGTTTGTCCGAGCTGTTCTGGATGCTGGTCGAGGTCCGAACCTCACCGACGAAGTTGGTCCCGGGCGTCGTGCTGTCCGAAAAGTCGGTCTTGAGAATCCGGATCGGCGAGAGCCGATTGGTTCCATCGGTCTCGATCATCCCGGTTTTAGCAGACGAGGCCTTATCCGACGAGGTTGAAGCGGGCTTGCCGGAATCCGCGACTGCGGTCACTCCCGAATCCGCCGGCGTCTCGCGGACCGGAATTCGAGAGACCGGGACGTTGAGGTCCGCAATACCCAGATCCGGGTTGGGACGATACGAGAGGCCCAGGCCACGGGCCAGGTCGGCCAGAGGCACGAAGGGACTCCCCTGAACCTCGATCAGAGGCAGGGCCAGGGGCTTTCCGTCCAGGTAGGGCTGCAGACCGACTCCGGTCAACGCGGGGCCTCCGCCGGATCTGCGGGAGATATTGACGCGGGTTCCGTCTACGGTCCAGGAGTATCCGATGGCCTGCAGGAGGGGTCCCAACTCTGCATGGAGTTGACCACTCCGGGTCAGGGTGGTTCCTTGGAAGGGGCGATTCTTGACGTACAGTTCCATGTTTGCGGCCTGAACCGCCGAGCTGACGACGAGGAGCGCCAGGCCCATGACCAGAGCTCGAAATTTCCAGTTCATTGAATCCCTCCTCATACTTCCCCTTGCGATGAAAGACCGTGAGGAGGGAGGAAGTTTCCCTCCAGGTCGCCGACCCGGCTACATCAGGCTCTGGGGGTCCGGATCCGCAAGAATCTGGAGGTCCCGGTCCTCCGGAGGCCGCAGATAGTTCAGCACCCCGTCCATCAGTTCCTGCACTTTCGGGCCCTTCAGCAGCAGGTGCCAGCGATGACGCCCGCGCACGCGCTCCAGGGGACAGGGTGCCGGCCCCACGACCCGGGCATGGCGCAGACTGGCCGAGAGGAGGCTCCCGACCCGGGTGGCCTCCGCCTCCACCCGTTCTGGATCGGGGTGACTGAAAAGCAAACGAACCAGGCGACAGAAAGGCGGATAGACGGCCTCCCTGCGGATTTCCAGCTCACTGCGGGACATAGCAGCGAAATCGTGGGTTTCGGCGGCTACCAGACAGGGATTTTCAGGGTTCATGGCCTGGAGGATGACCTCGCCGGGACGGTCTCCCCGACCGGCCCGGCCGGCCACCTGGGCCAGCAACTGAAAAGTCCGCTCGGCGGCGCGAAAATCCGGCATATGCAACTCGGCATCGGCCCGCACCACCCCCACCAGGGTGACCGAAGGGAAGTCCAGGCCTTTGGCGATCATGCGGGTGCCCACCAGGACCCGGGCCTGCCCACTTCCGAAACGCTCGAGAAGCCGGCGATGAGCCCCCGTCCCGGCAGTCGTGTCGCTATCCATCCGCACCACCGGAATGCCGGGAACCAACTCCCGGACCTCCGCCTCCAGACGCTCGGTCCCGGCTCCCCCGGTGCGGAAGCGATGTCCCCGGCAGACGGGACAGGTCTCGGGAGGATGTTCCTGATGCAGGCAGTAGTGGCAGCGCATCACCCCCCGGGCGCGATGCCAGGTCAAGGAGATGCTGCATTCCGGACAGGTCGGCACGAAGCCACACTCCTGACACTGAAGAAAACTGGCGAACCCCCGCCGATTCAAGAGCAGCACCACCTGCTCGTCCTGGGCGATCCGGTCGCGAAGAGCCTCTCCCAATTCAGGAGACAGGAGTCTGCCCCTACGCAGGTGCCGGCGCATGTCCACGATCCGCACCGTCGGAAGCGGTCGGCCTCCAGGTCTGCCGGGCAACTCGATCAGGCGGAATCGCCCCTGGCAGGCCAGGTGATAGGATTCCAAGGAAGGCGTCGCGCTGCCCAGCACCACCGCGGCCCCGTGCTGGGCTGCCCTCTGGAAGGCCACCTGGCGGGCATGGTAACGCGGGGCCCCTTCCTGTTTGTATGAAGTCTCGTGCTCTTCGTCGACCACGAAGAGGCCCGGTCTTTCCAGGGGCGCAAAAACTGCCGAGCGCGTCCCCAGGGCCACGTTCAGCTCGCCTCGACGAAGGCTCCACCATTGCTCGCGGCGTTCGGGATCGGCCAGACCCGAGTGCAGCACCCCCACGGTATTACCCAGACGGCCCCGATAGCGCTCGACGGCCTGGGGAGTCAGCGCCAGTTCGGGGACCAGGACCACGGCCTGACGGCCCTCGTCCAACACCTCCCGGACGGCCCTAAGATAGACCTCCGTCTTCCCGCTCCCGGTCACCCCGTGCAGAAGGACCGTCCCCCCTGTGGCCCGGGCCTCCCGAATCGCCTCCAGGGCCAGTTGCTGAGCATGATTCGGAGCGATTTCAGGGTAGTCCTGAACCGATTCCACCCGGGGCAGGGCCCGTAGCTGCTGCCGACGCTTCGCCGTCCGGGCAGCGCGGGCCCGCCGAAGAACCGGACCGGGGATCGCGGTCTGCAAGGCCTCCAGCCAGGTGCAGCCGTAAAAACGGCGCATCCAATCCGCCAGGTGCAGGAGATCCCGTCCCCAGAAGGGGGTCGCTTCCAAGACCCGCGAGATCGGCCGCAGGCGATGGGCTGAAGCCTCGGGGTCGGGCTCCGCGACGACTTCCAGCACGAACCCCACCAGGGACCGGGGCCCGAAAGGAACCTCGACGGTGCTCCCGACCTGGACCTTCCCGTGCAGGGTGTCGGGGATGCCGTAGGTGAAGGGACGATTCAGGGCCCGGGCGGTGACCTCCACCACGACCCGCGCGTACAGGCCGTAGGGAACCGACTCATGGACAGCATCAACCCTCGTCGGGAGCCACCAGGAAGGCCTGGTTGAAGCCATCCTTCTTCAGCTTGTCCAGGATGGTCTGGGCACCCTGCCGGTCCGCCGAGGAACCGACGTAGACCCGGAAGAGGTTCACCCCGTTGCGGGTGGAGTGGTCGATCCGGGACTCGTAACTCTTGGCCTTGAGCTGGTTCACCAGCTCCTGGGCGTTGGCCAGGGCGGCAAACGAACCGACCTGGACCCGCCAGGTAGTCACCCGCGGGGCCGAGGCAGGGGTGCTGACCACTGCGGGAGCGGAAGAGGCCGCGCCGGTCGGGGTGCGGACGGCTGCCGGGCGGATCGGCTGGGCAGTCCCGCTCGACGGGGAGGGAGAAGCGGCGGGTGAGGGCGAGGGCGAAGGGGACGGCGAATCCTTCGGGGGGGAGGTGGCCGGCTCGGACTCTAGCGCCTGAACCGGTCTGTCGGGGTTCAACATCTCTTCGGCACGGGACAGCACGTTATCCGCCGAGCGCCGGGCACGGACGATCCGGTCCAGGCGGTAGACCACCTTGCGGGGCAGTCGCTCCTCGAGCTCGACGATACCCACGAAGAGCAGGTCCTCGGCCAGGATATTCAAGCGCTTCTCGCAGTATTGCCGTTCCCGGGGCTGATTGAAGTGATAGGAATAGACCTGCAGGGTCCGGGCCTGGGGGAATCGGTCTTCGGTCTTGTCTGCCTCGGTCTTGGCAGTGAGCAGACGGGTCATCTCGGCGATCAGGGCCTTCTCCTCGCGGAGCATGGCGGCGTT
>JAAZKF010000428.1 GCA_012799975.1 Burkholderiales bacterium | reverse complement strand
CCCGCCGACCCCGGCACCCCCGCCGACCCCGGCAGCCCCAGTGACCCCGGCATCCCCGCCGACCCCGGCACCCCCGTCGACCCCAGCGACTTCGACAACCCCCATTTCGCAATCTTCCGCGAGCAGTTCCAGGGCAACCTACCAGCCCTACATTCAGAGCCCGACCGGCAGTATCGCCAGCACCTCCTGGATGGCCAACGTGCGTCAGGAACAGGTCACCGGGCGGATCGATCAGTTGATGGATAGGCTTCGTGACGACGAGGCTCAGCAGAATCGCCTGCTGGCCGAACCTTCCGAGGCCACCCGGACGCTCTGCACCCGCTGCGGGGCTGAGAACTCCTACGAGCGCAAGCTCTGTGCCGAGTGCGGAGAGGTCCTCTCCCCCTCGCACTTCGTCGTGGATCGCGAAGCCCGGACCCATATGGAGGCCGGCCTCAGCCTTTACCGCAACGGCCGCTACAAGGAGTCCATCTTCGAGTTCCTCCAGGCCCTGTCGCGAGACGAGCTCATGGGAGAGGCCCACCTGTACCTGGGACGGGCCTACCTGGAGACCGAGGAGTTCGGTCGGGCCCGCGAGAGCCTGGAGAAGGCCGTCGAAGTCATGGAGGATAGCGCCGATCCCTATCTGGGTCTGGCCGATTTCTTCCAGAGGACCGACCAGCCCGAGCAGGTCATCTCGACTCTGCATGCGGCCCTGGACCGGGAACCGGAAGATGCCAACACCCGCTGTCGCCTGGCCTTCCTCTACCACGAAATGGGACGCCTGGACGCGGCGATCGACCAGTATCTTCAGGCGATCAGCTACCAGCCCGAGCACCTCGAGGCCAATCGGCAACTGGGCCTGATTCTGGCTGCTTCGGATCGCCTGGATGAAGCGATCCCCTTCCTCGAGCAGGCCTGCCTGCTGGATCCCCGCGACCCCCACACCCACAGCCTGCTGGCTCGGCTCTACGCCCGCCGACGGCACTACAGCCACGCACAACAGGCCCTGCGGGTGGCCATCCAGTTGGATGCGCGGGATGCCTCCCTGCGGGCTGACCTGGCGGCTGTCTACCAGGCCCAGAACCAGGACCATTTGGCCGCCCAGGAGTTGCAGGAGGCCTTGGAGTTGGACCGGGGCAACCGAGACGCCTCGTTGCGCCTGGCCCAGCTCCTGGAACGGCATGGCAACTCCGCCGAGGCCGTCCGCCGCCTGGACCAGGCCCTGGAGTTCCATCCCCATGACCTGCAGATCCATCGTCAGTTGGGCGAGCTGCATATGCGCTCGGGTAGACTCGACGACGCCCTGAGCCATTTCGAAGAGGTCGTCAAACTGGACCCCACCAGCGCCGAGCTGCACCATCGGCTGGGGCGGATCTACCTCAAGAAACACTACGACGAGCAGTCGGTTCAGGCCTATCGCAAAGCCGTCGAGCTGCACCCGGTGAATCCCGAGTTCCGCGAAGACCTGGCCATGGCCTACTATTGCTCGGGGCAGATCCCCTCGGCCATCCACGAACTGTCCAAGGCCTCCCGCCTGGACTACACCAACGCCAGCTATTCCAAAGCCTTGGGCCTGCTGCATGTCGAGCAGGGAGAGTACGAGGAGGCCGTCCGCGACCTCAAGCGCAGCCTGGAGCTGGCTCCGGCCGATGCCCAGGCCCACGGGATGCTCGGTCAGGCCTTGGCCCGACAGGGCCTGTCCAACCTCGCCATCGCCGAGTATGAGCGGGCCCTGGACCTGAACCCGGACCTCTACCTGCTGCACCTCTCGAAGGCCCGGGTCTACGCGCAGGCCGGTCGGCATGAACTGGCCGTCGAGTCATTCCGCAAGTTCCTGGCCCGGATAGGTAATCAGGAGAAGACCCGGATGCTCAGCGAGGCCTACGTGGGCATGGGTCACTCCTACCTGGCCAACAACAACCCCGCGCGAGCGGCAGAGGTCTTCCAGGCCGCGCTCCAGCGCAATCCCAGGGATGCCAGGGCGCTTCACGGCCTGGCCGAGGTCGCCATGGCCCGTAAGGATTACGTCAAGGCTCAGCGTTGGTTGGACCGGGCCTTGCAGGCCGAGCCTCGGAACTGCGACTTGAAGATCACCCAGGCCCGGATCCAGGGGCTGCAGGGGCACTGGGGCAACGCCGTGACCCTGATGCAGGAAGCCCTGCAGGACAACCCGCGCCGTCCCGACCTGCACGAGGAGTTGGGACGAGTGCTGCGCAAGGCGGGAAGATTCCAGGACGCGGTGGATGTCTTCCAGCGCGCGGCCCGGATCTTCCCCGATCAGGAGGCCTACTTCCTGTGGTTGACCGGCCGGGTCCAGTTTCGTCAAGATCTCTTTGCCGAGGCCTCCTGGTCCTACCGCAAGGCGTTGGAGACCGTGCAACACGACTGGAGGATTTACGCGGATCTGGGCAAGGCCTGCGCCTGCCTGGCGCAGATGGAAGAGGCCGCCGCAGCCTTCGAGAAGGCTCTGGAGCTGGCCCCGGAGGACGAGCTCCCCCGCCTGCGCAAGATGGCCAGCCGGCTGGCGTCGGTCCAGGGGTAGGAAGCCCCCGGCAGGACTCCCGGTCGGGGAGCGGAACTTCACCTCCTCCCACCGGTAACCTGGGTCTTGTCCCGGGCCGGGATGGAGGCAGCAGGGCGCTCGAGGAACGCCCGAGACAGCGGGAGGTATGGTTCTTTGCAGATGGGGTATCGCTTGCTGGCCCTCGTGATCGGCCTGGGATTGGCGTTGTTGGTGTCGTCGCTCGGTCTTCAAGCCGAAGAGAAGGCCCGGGAGGGAACTCCCAACCTGGCGATCCTGATCGTCGGGGACGAGAGCAACGCCGCCATGCTCCGCGAGGAGAAGGCCCTGATCGCCGAGATGACCCGTCTGCTCACTGCCAAGACCGAGGCAGACAAGACCGAAGACCGATTCCCCCAGGCCCGGACCCTGCAGGTCTATTCCT
>JAAZKF010000427.1 GCA_012799975.1 Burkholderiales bacterium | reverse complement strand
TCTGGTTGATCACATTGGCGGCGCTGGGGGCCTTCCCCAGGAGGCCCTTGTCCGGGGATTCGCTTCCCCGCTTGTAGAGCAGACTTTTTGAATCGCTCGTCCGTTCCAGGCTGTCCACCGGTCCGGAATCATCAGCCTTGGGGGAGGGAATATCCTGGGCCTTGTGGGCAGGAGCCCCTTGGGCCAGTCGGTACAGTTCAGCGCCAGAATGGATCTTCATGACTTCATCCTAGTCTGGCCCAACAAAGCAGATGTGCCTAAATTGTTACCAGCAGGTTCAAGGCCAGAACCTGCCCAGGATGGGGTCGTTCTCGGTACCCGAGAGGATGCGGACGGGGGTTCCCAGGTTTACGCGCGCGAAAAGGTCCTCGATGTCGGGAACCGTCATCCGCAGGCAGCCGTGGGAGGCCCGGCTGCCGATGGTCCACTCGGCCGGGGTGCCGTGGATGCCAAGCTGGCCATGGTTCAGGCCAATCCAGCGGGTGCCCAGGGGATTCCCGGGCCCTGGCGGGATGACCTGGGCTTCGCGGGCCCAGGGGGAGTCAGGCGGTATCCACGTCGGGTCGCGGGCCAGGTCGACCACGACGAAGGAACCGGTCGGGGTAGGGTGGTCGGGGGTCCCATGGGCGATGGACCAGTAGTGCTCTTCGCCCTTCCAGTCGACCAGCACCAGCGAGAACTCTGCCAGGTTCACGTAGATGCGCGAGCTCAAGGCCGCGAAGGTGTAGGGGCCGGCGATCCCGTCGACTTGCAGCCCCAGCCCCTTCTGCAGGGCCCGCACGGCCTGGAGGGTCGGCTCGCCGAAGTTCCCGGCCACATCTGCGGTGCGCAGGAAACCCTGGTCGGCCAGGCGTTGTTGCAGTTCCGCGACGTCCCGGCCGCGGGCGCCCAGGGTCAGGGTGGCCCGACCGAACTCTTCGGTGGTGTCCACGATGAATTCCAGTCGGTCCCGGGAACGGCCCCCCGCCCGATTGAGGGCCGTGACCTCCACCTTGCGCAGGCCGTCGTAGAGTCCATCCAGGCGGACCTCGGCCGGTTTCCCGGGAGCCGGCAGTGGCACCCGGCGGGCCTTCCCGGAATCCACGCGCACCTCGATTTCGGCCAGTCCGCTGTCGCGATCGTCAGCATGGATTCGCAGGACCGGCGAGTCGGTTCGGACCAGCCGTTCACCGCCCTCTTCCTGGGGGGGATCGCGAAGCGAGACCTCGAGCTTGGGAGGTGTCTGGTCGCACGAAACCTCCAGGTCTCCGGTCGTGCGATTCCCGGCCTCGTCGCGAGCTTCCCAGCGGATCGTGTTGGGACCATGTCGGATCGGCAACTCCAGCGAGAAGGAGCCGTCGGCACCGGACCGGGTCTGGACCACGGCCTGGCCGGCCCGGGCCTCGACCAGGGCGCCCGCTTCGGCCTGACCACGGAGGAGGAGCCGGTCTCCTCCCAGATGGGCTCCTGGGATGGGCGAGAGGATCTTCAGGGCGGGCGGGTGCGTGTCCACGACGAAGCCCCAGGTTCGCTTCAGGTTTTTTTCGTGGAGGATAAGTTCGTGCGGTCCGTCGGCCAGCGGCCCCGTGTTGGCCGTCCTTTGCCTGAACAACCAGGTGCCTTCCAGGACCAGGTCGCGTCCATCGATCTGCGCTTGGACCCCGGTCAGCGGCGGGAGCCCGAATTTCAGGTGCAGGACCGGTGAAGCCTGGGAAATCCAGATCCGCTGGTTGTCGGGCTGCAAGGGGAAAGCCTGGTTTCCAAGGCGGATGCTCTGCAGGTGGATGCCCGTCTCGGAAACGACTATGGGGAGGACGACAAGCAGGGGCAAGGCCAACAAGAAAACCCACCAATACCAGAAACGCCTGGGTGGTTCGGGGGGTGAAGAAGCAAAAGAAGACATTGGGGGTTCGTGCCTATCCTACCGATCGGAAGAATCAGGATAAACCTGTCTCCTCGCGATTCTGGCGGGCTGGGAGGGGACGGCGTCCCTGGAAACCTTCCTCGACGCCATGCCACCACGAGACCTCGTCCTCGCCCAGGAGGTAGCACAGGTAGACCGGTTGACGGTCGATGACGGCAGGAAAGTTGACGATGCCTCTTTTGAGGTCCTTGAGGACCGCTCCTTCGGCCTGGATCCTTGAAGCCAGTTCTTTCATGCGGGTGTCCAGGGCCGAGAGCCCCGTAAGCCCTGTCTCCAGCCTCTGGCGCAGGTCCGGACCGGGGTGGATTCCCTCCGAGTAGACCTCGCGGTGGATCCGGTGCAGCTCGCGGATCAGGGAATCCAGACGACGGCGCAAGCCGACCAGTTCCGCCAGGATCGGGCGGATTCGGACCAGGGCTCCGTTCGCCTCATCTACCGTGAACAAGCGCTGCAGCACCGGAAACATCTCCCAGGAGTCTTCGCCCAGGAGACCGGCACCCCTGCGTGTCGGTGGGACTCTCGGAGGCTTTCGATCAGCGACCGCTCTGCCGTCGCTCTCGGAGCCAGAAGTACAGCCCTGTGTAGACTTTGGCGTCGACCAGGACCCCGCTCTTCTGGCGGTCCCTCAACCAGTCGTCGATGTCGTCGCAGGGAACCAGATGGACCTGGATCCTCTCGGTGGCGTCGCCACCTCCCTCCGAAACCCGGCTCAACCCGTTGGCCTGCAGGAAGGTCAGGATCTCCGAGGTGGCACCCGCAGTGGCCGGGCCTACCGTCAACAGGCTGAAGTCCCGGGCACGAAAACCCGTTTCCTCCTCCAGCTCGCGACGCGCGGCCTCCTCCAGGCTCTCGTCCTGGGCTCCCGGCAGGTCGCCGACCAGGCCTGCCGGCAACTCGACCACCCGGCAGCCGACGGGGGGACGGTACTGTTCGATCAGGACCAGGTGCCCGTCGTGCTCGGCCAGGATGGCCACGATGGCCTTCACCCCCGGTCGCTCGACGAATTCCCAGTCTTCGGCGCGGACCAGGCGCAGATAGCGGCCGGCCCCCAGGATTTCCTTGTCGCTCATCGTGGCCGGTGCTTCCCCTCCGACGGGTCCGGTTCCTTCGGGTGTGGTCGGGATGGGCAGGCCCTGTGCCGACTTGCGCGAAGGCTCGGCTATTCCGGCGGCCCTGTGCGCGTCGCTGGCAATCCAGGTGAGGTCGGTCTTCCATGAATGACAAGGTCTGCGCGGGAGCGCGCGAAGCGCTTCGTGACGTCCAGGATGGAGCTTCCATCATGTTCAGCGGTTTCGGGTTGTGCGGCATTCCCGAGAACTGCATCGACGAGTTGTATCGTCGCAATGTCCGTGACTTGACGGTGATGAGCAATAACTGCGGGAACCAGGGCAAAGGCCTGGTGAAGCTGTTGGAGCGCCACCAGGTCCGACGTTTCGTGGGGTCCTACGTCGGAGGCAACCCCGATCTGGAGCGACAGATCCTGAACCGCGAGGTGGAGATCGACCTGAACCCGCAGGGCACCTTTGCCGAACGGATGAGGGCTGCCGGCTCGGGCCTCCCGGCTTTCTTCACGCCGACTGGGGTGGGGACCACCGTCGCCGAGGGCAAGACGGTCATGGAGTTCGGAGGGCGTCCCTGCCTCCTGGAAACGGCCCTTTCGGCCGATTTCGCCATGATCAAGGCCTGGAAGGGAGACCGTGAGGGTAATCTCATCTATCGCGAGTCGGCCCGCAATTTCGCACCGTTGATGGCCATGGCTGCCCGCTGCACCATCGCCGAGGTCGAGGAACTGCTGGAACCCGGACAAATCGATCCGGATGCAGTCCACACTCCAGGAATCTTCGTACAGCGCATATTCCAAGGCGTCGATTACCGACTGGATGTCGAGAAGATTGTCACCCGACCTGCAGGTTCACCCGCCTTCGGGACCGGGGCCTGTCCTCCGGGTGAAGAGGGCGTCTTGGGGTGGACGCGCCGGCAGATGGCGTGGAGGGCTGCTCAGGAGCTGGGCTCGGGCACCTACGTGAATCTGGGAATCGGACTGCCCACGCTGGTGGCCGAATTCCTGCCGCCCGAACGCAATGTCCGGCTGCATTCCGAGAATGGCATCCTGGGTCTGGGACCGCACCCCACCGAGGAGGAGGTCTCACGCTACCTGGTCAACGCAGGGAAGGAGACGGTGACCGTCCAACCGGGGGGCTCCTTCTTCGATTCTTCGCTCTCTTTCGCCATGATCCGCGGAGGGCACGTGGATTGGGCGGTGCTGGGAGCCCTGGAGGTCTCGGCCACGGGGGACCTGGCCAACTGGATGGTGCCGGGGAAGAAGGTCAACGGGATGGGCGGAGCCATGGACCTGGCCGCGGGTGCCCGCAAGGTGATGGCCCTGATGACGCACGTCGCCAAGGATGGCACCCCCAAGATCAATCAGGTTTGCGCGCTGCCCTTGACGGCTGTCGGGGTGGTTGACCTGATCGTGACCGACCTGGCGGTGATCGAGGTCGACCGCGAGGGCCTGGTCCTGCGTGAGACGGCGCCGGGCGTCTCGGTCGAACAGGTCCTGGCCCGGACCGGAGCAACCCTCCGGGTCGCCCTGACCTCCTGAGCCCTCTGCTCGCATCTCTCTTTTCAGGGGGGTCTGCAAGCCGTTCGGGCATCTGATTCGGGGTTTTCGCGATTCCTGGTCGGAGAGGTTTGCGCCCGACGGAGGGTCGAATATCCCGGTCAGGACGCCTGGACGGAAGTGGCCCTCTTGCCTCGTGCAGGAGCGCGTTTTCCTGGCTTTCCGCGTTGCGGACGAGGATTCGCCGCGGGGTGGGAGGGTCCGTCCGGAGAGCCTGGAATGCCCCGGTTCACAGTTTTCTGGGCAAGGAGGAATGATGAGCACGCTCGAGGCTCTGGAACTTGCGGTCCGATTCCCGGTCCCGAACCGTTCGACCTGGGAAGAGGCCGCGCAGGCGGAACTCAAGGCGACACCTCTGGCCAGGCTGACCCGTCTCTCTCTGGAGGGCGTCGAGATCCGTCCGCTCTATCTGCGGGAGGACCTCCAGGATCGGCCGCTGGGGATCCCCTGGACGCAGCCCGCCTGGAAGCCCGTACAACCGGCTTCAGGCAGTGCCCTGGGTGAGCCCGGCGCCCCTCTGGTGGCGGTTCCCCTGGAGCTGGGTCAGGATTCTGCACAGGTCGTGGCCCAGGGACTCGCCCGCGGTGAGACTGCCCTGGACCTCTACCTGGGCCCGGAGCAGGCCACCGCGCTCAAGGCCGTCCTGGAAGGGGTTGAGGTCCCGGTCTTCTTGAATGGCCTGGAGGATCCCCTGACAGCCCTGGAGGCTCTGCCCCAGGTTCCGCGTTCCGGTGCCCTCTTCTGCGATCCCTTGAGTTTCCTGGCCCGGACGGGGAACTTGACCGACTCGCTGGACTCCCGTCTGGACCGAGTCGCCGAAGCGTTCCTCCGGATCGGGGCGGTGCCGGACCTGGCCATTCTGGGGATCGATGCGGGCCTCTGGCACGAGGGTGGGGCCGATGTGGCCCAGCAGTCCGGTTGGGCCCTGGCCACCGGTCTGGACCTGGTGCGCTCGTTGGTCTCGCGCGGCCTGGGCCTCCAGCAAGTGCTGGACCGGATGGCGTTTGCCTTCACCCTCTCGCCGCGCCTCTTCCCCGAGATGGCTCGCCTGCGCGCTTTTCGTCGGCTGTGGACGAGGGTGGCAGACCTGCTGGGCGGTGAGGGCCCGGTGCGCCTGGTGGCCCGGACGGGCCGGTTCCACCGCTCGGCCTGGGACCCTTATACCAACCTGATCCGTTCCACGGTGGAGGCTTTCGCGGGGATCTGTGGAGGGGCCGACGCGCTCTGCATCGAGCCCATGGACGCGGCCGCCGGCGGAGGGGTGCTTTCGTCGCGGCGTCATGCTGTGAGCCAGGCCCTGGTGCTCTTGGAGGAAGCGTCGCTGCATCGGGTGGTGGATCCCGGGGCCGGTTCCTCCTACCTCGAGGTTCTCACCGACGAGATTGCCCAGAAGGCCTGGAGCTACCTTCAGGCCATCGAGAAGGCCGGCGGGATGACCGCCGCGTTGCGGGAGGGAATCCCCCAGCAGGAGGCCGCCGCCACCGCCGAACGCCGACTCCAAGCCCTCTCCGGCGGACGCGGTTCTCTGGTCGGCGTCAGCCACTATGCCGTCCCGGCCGAGCCGCCGGCATCCGCCCCCTCAGCCGAGCCCCCGGAGGCTCCTGCTGGTGCGGGGGAGACGGTCCGACGGGTCCAGCCTCAGCGCCTGGCCGCGGCCTTCGAAGCCTTGCGCCTGCGCACCCGGGCCTTGGAGGAACGACGCGGTCGGCCCGTCCGGGCGCTGATGGCGTCGTTGGGTGGTTCGGCCACCAGCCGCGTGCGGGCCCAGTTCTGCGTCACCTTCCTGGGCGCCGCAGGCTTCAGGACCGAGAGCCCGGTGGGTCTCTCCTCCGTGGCCGAGGCCCTGGTCGAAGCCCAGCGCGCGGAGGTCGACATCCTGGTCCTGTGCGCCGAGGACTCCGAGTACGCCGGGCTTCTCGAAGAGCTTCGCAGGCTTCCCGGGCAGCGACCCCTGGTCGCCGTGGCGGGGATGCCCGCCGAGGCGGACGGCTTGCGGAGCCGCGGTACCGACTTCTTCATCCACCGCGACGCCGACCGCGTCGAGACCGCGGGTGGAATCCTCGCCCGCCTGGAGGCTCTGTAGATGAACAACGTGGACTTCACCCGGGTTTCGCATCGAGACGGGGCGGAAGCGCTGGACTACAGCCAGGAGGTTCAGGGAAGCCCCTGGCAGACCCTGGAAGGGATCCCCATCAAGCGCCGCTATTCCTCCGCAGACCTGGCCCGACTGGACCACGTCGACTATCTCTCAGGTCTGCCTCCCTTCCTGCGCGGCCCCTATTGCACGATGTACGCGGTCCGTCCCTGGACCATCCGCCAGTATGCCGGCTTCTCGACGGCCGAAGAGTCCAACGCCTTCTATAGGCGGAACCTGGCCCTGGGACAGAAGGGCCTCTCGATCGCCTTCGACCTGGCCACCCATCGGGGGTATGATTCGGATCATCCGCGGGTCCTGGGCGATGTCGGCAAGGCCGGGGTGGCGGTGGACTCGATCAAGGACATGCGGGTCCTGTTCGAGGGGATCCCCCTGGACCAGATGTCGGTCTCGATGACCATGAACGGGGCCGTCCTGCCGATCATGGCCCTGTACATCCTGGCCGCCGAAGAGCAGGGGGTGCCGCGTGAGAAGTTGACCGGGACCATCCAGAACGACATCCTCAAGGAGTTCATGGTCCGCAACACCTATATCTATCCGCCGGCTCCGTCCATGCGGATCGTGGCGGATATCTTCGCCTACACCTCCCGTAACATGCCCCGGTTCAACTCCATCTCGATCTCGGGCTACCATATGCAGGAGGCCGGAGCCACCTCGGATCTGGAGCTGGCCTATACCCTGGCCGATGGCCTGGAATACGTGCGGGCGGGATTGGGCACGGGCCTCTCGGTGGACGATTTCGCTCCGCGCCTCTCCTTCTTCTTCTGCATCGGCATGAACTATTGGATGGAAGTGGCCAAGCTGCGCGCGGCTCGGCTTCTGTGGGCCCGCCTTATCCAACCCTTCAACCCCAAGAATCCCAAGTCGCTGACCCTGCGGACCCACTGCCAGACTTCAGGCTGGTCCTTGACCGAGCAGGACCCCGTAAACAACGTTACCCGGACGGCTCTGGAGGCTCTGGCGGCGGCTCTGGGGCACACCCAGTCGCTGCATACCAACTCGCTGGATGAGGCCATTGCCCTGCCCACCGACTTTTCGGCACGAATCGCCCGCAACACCCAACTGGTGCTGCAGGAGGAGTGCGAGATCACGTCGGTGGTGGACCCCTGGGGCGGATCCCAGGCGCTGGAATCCCTCACTGCCGACCTGATGGAGCGAGCCTGGCAGCATATCCAGGAGGTAGAGGCCCTGGGCGGGATGGCCAAAGCGATCGAGGAAGGCCTTCCCCAGCGCCGGATCGAGGAGGCCTCGGCGCGCAAACAGGCCAGGATCGACGCTTCCCGGGATCGGATCGTGGGGGTCAACTGTTGGCAGGTGGAAGAGGCTGCCGAACCCATGGACATCCTCGAGGTGGACAATACTGCCGTCCGGGAACGCCAGCTCCAGAGACTGAGCGAACTTCGCGCCGAGCGGGATTCCATTGCCCTGGAGGCGGCCCTGGCCGCTCTCTCCGCCGGAGCCGAGGGTTCGGGTAACCTCCTGGAACTGACCCTGGAGGCCGTTCGCGTAGGGGCGACGGTGGGGGAGTGCTCGTCGGCCCTGGAGAAGGTCTTCGGGCGGCACACCAGCCAGACCCGAGGCTTACGTGGGGTCTATGCGGGCGAGGCCGGCGAGCAGCAGGCCATCCAGAAGGTGGTCGAGCAGACCGACCGCTTCCTGGAGCAGGAGGGTCGACGTCCTCGTCTGTTGGTGGCCAAGATGGGCCAGGACGGCCATGATCGCGGGGCCAAGGTGGTTGCCGCCGCCTTCGCAGACCTGGGCTTCGACGTCGACGTCGCTCCGCTCTTCGGCACGCCCGAGGAGGTCGCCCGTCAGGCGGTGGATGCCGACGTCCATCTGGTGGGCGTCTCGTCGCTGGCCGGTGGGCACAAGACCCTGGTCCCCCAACTTATCGGGGAACTGGCTCGTCTGGGCCGGCCCGACATCCTGGTGGTTGCCGGCGGGGTAATCCCCCGCCAGGATTACGCGGCCCTGCACGAGGCGGGCTGCCTGGAGGTCTTCGGGCCGGGCACGGTGATCCCCCAGGCGGCCGAAAGGATCCTCCAGAAGCTTCAGGGGGCCTAGGAGCTCGCCGGGCATCGCCGGGGTCCCTTTCATGCCTGCGCGATGCGCGCCGGCATGCGTGTGTCCTGAATCTGCCGCCTGGCGTGAGAACCGAGGCCATCGAGGCGGGTCTGGATGCCAGGAAGGCGTGCGTTCTGAGGAGCGGAGCGTAGTTGGAAGCTACGTGAGCACCGCAGAGGTGCGCCTGACGACGCAGACGGGCCCCTCCCACCCACACCCTGGTGTGGGTGGGGTCTCAACGTCTCGACGGCCGAATGCCACGGTAGGCGGCGGATTCAGGAGGCTGGAGGCGACTTGAACCTGCTACCTCTGGGCTTGGCCTTGCTGGT
>JAAZKF010000426.1 GCA_012799975.1 Burkholderiales bacterium | reverse complement strand
CGCTCGACCTCCAAGGCCAGCAGGCCATCATCCAACAGGACCCCGTGTCCCGGGGCCACCTCGTCGGCCAACTGCTGGTAGGTGACCTGGGCCCCCTCCTCGTTGCCTTCGATCGGATCGGAGGTCAGTATGAATCGACTTCCCTCGGTCAGAACCGTGCCTGGAGCCACGCTCCCCAAGCGGATCTTGGGACCGGAGAGGTCCTGGAGGATAGCCAGGAACTGGCTGCGGGCCTTACTCAGGCGCCGCAGGCGATCGAAGATGACGCGGTGGTCCTGGTGGGTCCCATGGGAGAAGTTCAGGCGGGCCACGTCCATGCCGGCATCAAAGAGGCCCTCCATGACCTCTTCGCTGGCGGAGGCCGGACCGATGGTGCACAGGATTCGCGTGCGGCGGCGGTGGCTCATCGGGCCTCTCCCAGCACGGCCATCCGGCGGTACTTGGCGTAACGGGCTTCCAACAAGGCATTTTCCTCCATGTCCTGCAGGTTATCGAGATGACGCCGCAGCGCGTCCTGGACGGTGCGAAACGTGACTTCGAGGTCGCGATGGGCACCGCCCAAGGGTTCGGGCAGAACCTCGTCCACCAGGCCCAGGCTTTTCAATGTATCGCTGGTCAGGCCCAGAGCCGTCGCAGCCTCCTCGGCTCGGGCCGCATCCCTCCAGAGGATGCTGGCACAGCCTTCCGGAGAAATCACCGAGTAGATGCTGTTTTCGAGGATCAGGACGCGGTCTGCCAGGGCGATCCCCAGGGCTCCTCCGCTGCCCCCCTCGCCGATTACGACGGTCAGGATGGGGACGGGCAGCTCGCTCATCAGCGCGATGTTGCTGGCGATGGCCTCGAACTGGCCACGCTCCTCCGCCTCGATCCCCGGGTAGGCGCCGGGAGTGTCGACAAAGGTGAAGATGGGAAGGCCGAAACGAGCGGCCAGACGCATCAGGCGTCCTGCTTTGCGAAAGCCCTCCGGATTCGGCATCCCGAAGTTGCGCGCCAGGTTCTCGCGGGTTCCCTTGCCCTTCTGGTGGCCCAGCACCACACAAGGCCGACCCTGGAAGCGGGCCAGCCCCGCCAGCACCGCGGGATCGTCGGCGTAGAAGCGGTCGCCATGCAGCTCGATGAAGTCGGTGAAGACATGGGCCACGTAGTCCGAGGTGCCGGGGCGATCGACGTGGCGGGCCAGTTGCACCCGATCCCAGGCCGAAAGGTTCTGGAAGATGCTCTGCTTGAGCTGCTGCGCTTTGCGCTCCAGAAGCCGGATCTCGGCTGAAAGATCAACCCCGGCAGTGCGGTCTACCTCTTGTAGCTCGTGGATCTTGCGTTCGAGCTCAAGCAGGGGTTTCTCGACTTCCAGAATCATCGCGTGACCTCCGCCGGAACGCACAGCATGCCCAGGATGGCCGAGACCGTTTCCTTCAATCTGGCCCGGGAGACGACCCGGTCCAGGAAGCCGTGCTCGAGATAGAATTCCGAGGACTGGAAGCGGGGAGGCAACTTCTGGCGGATGGTCTGCTCGATTACCCGGCGTCCCGAGAAACCGATCGTCGCGCCGGGCTCTGCCAGGATCACGTCCCCCAAAGCCGCGAAACTGGCCGCCACCCCCGCCGTGGTCGGATCGGTCATGATCACCAGGTAGGGAACGGGCACCCGGTTGAGGCGACGGACCGCCGCACAGGTCCGTCCCATCTGCATCAAAGACAACATGCCTTCCTGCATCCGCGCTCCCCCGGAACAGGTGACCAACACGGCGGGTTTTCGGGCTTCGGCCGCGCCTTCCAGGACGCGGACCACCTTCTCACCGACGACCGAACCCATCGAGCCACCGCGAAACCCGAAGTCCATGATCCCCAGGGCTACGGGAATTCCGCCCAGGGAGCAGGAGCCGCTCAACAGGCCATCGGAAAGACCCGTTCGCTCCCGGTCAGAGCGCAGTTTGTCGAGGTAGTCCTGGCCAAAACCCAGGGGGTCCCCCGAGACCAGATCGGCATCCCATTCCCGGAAGGTGCCGGGATCCGCCAGCAACTCCAGACGCTCCCAGGCGGTCATACGATGGTGGTGCGCGCACTTCTCGCAGACCTTGAGGTTCTCCAGAAAGGTCGGCTTATAGATGGCGGTTCCACACCCCGCGCACTGGACCCAATGCTCGGAAGAAACTGCCGGGGCCGCCACCTTGTCCACGCGCGGCCGCCGGGCCCGAAGACTGTCGAAAAGACCCGCCATTATTCGCCATCCCAGCCAGTAGTGTGCGGACCGGTTCCGGCCCGGGCGCCAGGGTCCAGGAGGGAACTTCCTCCCCGACTCTCCGGGCGGGCTCTGGAGTTTACCGCCCTGAGGCGAACTCCTCCCCCTTCGGGAGCCCGCACAGACGGCCATCCTCCCCCAGTCCCAGCCGAACCGGGACGATCCGTCCCAACAGCGCGGGCGGGCCCGGGAAGCAGACCTGAAGGAAGTTGTCGGCCGTCCCCAACCACTCCCCTTCCCGGTCTGCGGCGCGCTCCACCAGGACCGGCCGGACCTGGCCCCGGAAACGGCGCCGGACCGCCCGAGCCAGACGCTCCCCCAGGCGGATCACCTGCTCAGAGCGAGATTTCCGGGTGGATTCTGGGACCGGATCCGAGTACATGGCTGCCGCCGTACCCTTCCGAGGGCTATAGGCAAAGACGTGAAGGTGCAGGAAGGGCAGGGTGCGCAAATGCCCCATCAGGATCTCGAAATCACCCTGCGTCTCGCCCGGGAAGCCCACCAGGATGTCCGTGGTCAAACAAGCCCCCGGGACCGAGTCCAGGAAGTCCCGGGCCAGCCGGTCATACTCCGCCCACGTATAGTCCCGGCGCATCCTCTTCAGGATCGCATCGCTGGCGTGCTGCAGGGGCAGGTGCAGATGGGGGCAGATGCGGTCGGGGAAGTGGGCCATCCTCTCGAGAATCCGATGGGGAAAGCTCATCGGCTCGATGGAACTCAGGCGGAAGCGGACCTCCCGGGTGCCTTGCAGCAGCCGGTCCAGGAGGTCGGCTAGATCCGGATTCTCGGGAAGGTCGCGGCCCCATACCGCCAGATGGATCCCCGTCAGGACGATCTCGCGGTGCCCTGCCTCCTCCAGAGCTCGGGCCTGCTCCACCAGCGATCCGGCCGGCATGCTGCGCGAGCGACCGCGCACATAGGGCACGATGCAGTAACTGCAGAAGTGGTCGCAGCCTTCCTGGACCTTCAGAAGAGCCCGGCTGCGTCCTGCCTGAAGCCCGTATCTAAGGGCGCTCCCACCGAGGCAATCCGAAGCTCCCAGGAGTTCCAGAATCTGCTCGCGGCTCTCCGGGGCCAACTTCAACACCGCCCCGGGAAGCGACTCGAGTCCACCGCGTCGGGCGACTCCACAGCCCGTAGCCACCACCGTGCCGGCCTGGCGGGAGGCCCGTCTCAAGATCTGACGAGACTTGCGGTCCGCCTCTCCGGTGACGGTACAGGTGTTGACGATGGCGCAGTCGGCTGGTGAACCGAAGGGAACCTCGACAAATCCCGCCCCCAGGAGGATCTGGCGGAGCTGCTCGGAGTCGGCCTGGTTGGTTCGGCAACCCAGGGTATGGATCGAGAAGGTAGGCATCAGCGGCGGCGGCGCCGGGTTCCCCCGCGCGACCCGGGCTCACCCGGGGAAGGAGCCGGTGGAGCGGTTCGGGCGCCCTGGCGGTGCTGCGGGGCGCCCTCGGCCAGATCCAGGGCCGCGCCGATCGGCAGGTCATCCAGGCGGCGGGAGAGCTCCTTCTTCAGGGCATACATCTCATCGCGCAGGGCCGCTGCGGTCTCGAACTGCATCTCGCGGGCCGCCTGCAGCATGGCGTCCTGGACCCGCGCGATGGCCTCTTGAAGGGCCGGGACATCCAACTCGGACTTGCGCTCGAAACGCAGTGGGGACGGAGCCGCCCCTTCCGAGGAGGAGCCCACCATCTCCAGGATGTCGTTTACCGCCTTGCGGATGGTCTCGGGAGTGATCCCGTGCTTCTCGTTGTAGGCCATCTGGATCTCCCGGCGACGCCGGGTTTCATCCAGGGCATGGCGCATCGAGTCGGTGACCCGGTCGGCGTACAGGATCACCCGACCACTCACGTTCCGGGCGGCCCGTCCGATGGTCTGGATCAGGCTGGTGTTGGAGCGCAGGAAACCTTCCTTGTCGGCATCCAGGATGGCCACCAGCGAGACCTCGGGGAGGTCCAGACCTTCACGCAGCAGGTTGATCCCCACCAGGACATCAAAGACCCCCAGACGCAAATCGCGCAGGATCTCGATGCGCTCGAGGGTGTCGATCTCCGAATGCAGGTAGCGGACCTTTACCCCCATCTCGGCCAGGTAGTCGGTGAGATCCTCGGCCATCTTCTTGGTCAGGGTGGTGACCAGGGTCCGTTCAGTGCGGGCAGCACGAGCCTTGACCTCATGGATCAGGTCATCGATCTGCCCCTCCACGGGGCGCACCACCACCTCGGGTTCCAGCAGACCCGTGGGGCGGATAATCTGCTCGACCACCGTGGAAGAAACCTGTAATTCATAGGGCCCGGGAGTGGCCGAGACGAAGACCACCTGCCCCACCTTCTCGAGGAACTCTTCAAAGGCCAGGGGCCGGTTGTCGTAGGCGGAGGGGAGGCGGAAACCGAACTCCACCAGACTATCCTTACGCGAGCGGTCCCCGGCCAACATGCCGCGCAACTGCGGAACCGCCACATGGGATTCGTCCAGGAAGACCACGAAGTCCTCGGGGAAATAATCCAACAAGGTGTAGGGTGGGTCTCCGGCCGCCCGGCCGGTCAGATGGCGCGAGTAGTTCTCGATGCCGTTGCAGTAGCCCAGTTCCGTCAGCATCTCCAGATCGTAGCGGGTCCGCATCTCCAGGCGTTGAGCCTCCAGAAGCTTCCCCTTGCCCTTCAGCTCCTCGAGGCGCCCGTCGAGCTCCGCCGAGATGGCCTGCAGGGCCTTCTGCATCTTGTCCACCGGGGTCACGTAGTGCTTCGCGGGGTAGACCACCACCCGGGTCGGGGTCCCCAGAATCTCTCCGGTCACCGGGTCCATCACCTGCATCCGTTCCACCTCATCCCCGAAGAACTCGATGCGGTAGACCCGGGCCTCGTCGACGGGATGGATCTCCAAGAGCTCCCCTTGCAGACGGAAGGTGCCATAGTCCAGACTTTGATTGGTGCGGGTAAAAAACATCTCCACCAGCCGGTGCAGCAGGAAGTCGCGGGGAATCTGCTCTCCAGGGCGGAAGACCAGCAGGATCTTGCGGTAGTCCTCGGGGTTGCCCAGGCCGTAGATGCAGGAAACGGAGGCTACGACCAGAGTATCAGGGCGCTCCAGGACGGCCTGCGTAGCGGAGTGCCGCAGCCGCTCCACTTCCTGGTTGATGGCCGAGTCCTTCTCGATGTAGGTGTCGCTCTGGGGAATATAGGCCTCGGGCTGATAGTAATCGAAGTAGGATACGAAGAACTCCACCGCGTTTTCGGGGAAGAACTCGCGAAACTCGGAGGTGAGCTGGGCCGCCAGGGTCTTGTTGGGGCTGATCACCAGGGCGGGCCGCCCCAATCGAGCGATGGTCGCAGCCATCGTAAAGGTCTTGCCGGTGCCCGTCGCACCCAGTAGGGTGGTGAAGCGATGACCGGCCTGAAGGCTGGCTACCAGGCTCTCGATGGCCTGGGGTTGGTCGCCTCTGGGGGGAAAGGGGGCCTGGAGATGAAAGGCGGTGGACACTGGGGGATCCTACCCCATCCCCTGGCGCTGCACAACGCCTGCTTCTCCCTGAATCCACCGCCCGAATAAAGAAGTGGAGGTTCCGGGAGGCCGGCGGGTTCAAAGAAGGGCGGCCGCAACCAAGGCCGAGGTCTCGGCCAGTTCACATGTCGCCCCCAGGACGTCACCGGTAACCCCGCCGATCCTCCGGCGGGTCGTGTATCCCGTCAAAGCGGTCAGGAAGATCACAACTCCCAGAACCCCCGGCAGGCGAAGCCATCCTCCCTGAGGGACCATCCAGGCCAGCAGGGAAAGGGCCACCGCCGAAGCCCCCAACAGATGAGCAGGACCGGCCTGGCGAACGATATCCGCAGCGGTCCCCGGTCCTGGACGGGCGTAGGGATGAAAGCAGGCCTGGGCCACCATGGCCCATCTCGCCATGACCGGGGCTACGCCCAACCAGAAGAGACTTCCGGAGGCGCACAAGACCCCGGCAGCCACGGTCTTTACAAGCAATGCGCCCGCCAGGGCCAGGACTCCGAAGGAACCGACGTGGGAATCCTTCATTATCGCCAGGACCTGCTCGCGGGTCCAACCGCCTCCCAGACCATCGGCCAGGTCAGCCAGTCCATCCAGGTGAAGAGCCCGGGTCAACCAGACCCAGAGCATCACGACCAGGGCTCCGACCAGCAGAGAACCCAGAGGCCCGCAGGCCAGGGTTTCGGGGCGCAGGAGACCCGCCGCCAGGCCCCATCCGGCCAATCCCAGGAAGGCACCGACCAGCGGGAACCAGGGAAGCCCTGAAACTCCCGAGCCGCTGTCCGGGCCCAGGACAGGCAACATGGTCAGGGTGCGGAAGGCAGAAACCAGGCCTTTCAAAGCTGAACCTCGCGTTGGAGTCGGGGAAGGCGTCCCTTGATGCGGACGGGAATACCGGCCACCATCAGCACCACCCGGGCTGCCCGGGCGGCCAGGTCCTGATTGAGCCAACCCGCCATGTCTCGGAAAGCTCGGACCTGGGGATCTGCTGGAATGACCCCCATACCGATCTCGTTGGAGACCAGGACCATATCGACAGGCGGAGATTCCAAGACCTCCAGAAGATCCGCCACCTCGGCCGCGCGCTCCGCCTCATGGGGCAGATGGAAAAACAGGTTCCCCAACCAGACCGTCACACAGTCCAACAGGACCACGCGCGTCCCCGAGGGGAGCTGTCGGAGGGCCGCACCCAGGCGCAGGGGTTCCTCCAAGGTCACGAAGCGCGACTCCCGACCCTTGCGGTGCTCGGCGATGCGGCGACGCATCTCCTCATCACAGGGCTCGGCCGTGGCCAAGTAGACCCGCTTGGCGGGATCCCGGCAGATGCTCTCGGCCAGGGACTCGGCATAGCGACTCTTACCACTCCGTCCACCCCCCAGGACCAGGGTCAATCTGGGAACCTTCAAAGCGTCCTCCGAAAGAGTTCCAGGACCTCCAACGAGCTTTCCAGATGCTCCTGGCAGAAAACCTCCAAGGTCACCACGCGCTGACCCGGTTGCCTGAACAAGGAGGTCAAAAAGGGTCGAAGAAGGTCCGGGTCGGTCACCTCGAGCCCCTGATGGTCTTCTCCCCCGACTCCGTCAACTCCGTGCAGATGCACAATCCTCGCGTGGGGGAGCAGGGTCTGGACGGCCGCCTCGGCGTCGAATCCCATGATCCAGATATGCCCGATATCCAAGGTGACGGCCAGGCCCCGGCGCTGGACCAGGGGCCAGACCAGGTCGAAGGGATAGCCCAGGGTCTCGACGCAGATGGAGTCGGGCTGGATTCGGCCCGCCCCCATCCAGGCTTCCAACGAGAGATCCAGGTTGTCCAACCAGGCGGGGATATCCGAAGAGGGAACCGCTCCGGGGCGGTCAGCCTCCAGATGGAGGACGTAGCCGAAGGGCTTCAGGGGTTCGGTGCGCTCCAGCACACGATTCCAGGTGTCTACAGCCAGGGTGCGCTCGGAGGCGCGTGGGGAGCCTGGGCGCACGTGGATCGGCAGGTGGATCGTATAGGTCAGGTCGTGTTCCGCAGCCAGATCCGCCAGTTCGGCCACGACTCCAGGCTCCGGAATATTGCTGCCGAATTCCTCCGACTCGAAGAGCAGCAATTCCACGTTGTCCACAATAGGGCCCAGAAATCGCACGTTGGCCGAGAGATCCGCGGGCAGGATATAGCTGGTGGTCCCCAATCTCCAGGGCCAGGAGCCAGGGCCCATCAGAGCCCCTCTCGGGCCAGGGCCTGCTGGATCGGAGTGACGGCATCAACCACGCCCCCCTCCGAGAAACTGGTCATATTATTGAACATCTCGACGGCAGCCCGGACCAGGGGCCAGGCCAGGGCGGCCCCGGAGCCCTCCCCCAAGCGCATCCCCAGATCCAGGAGGGGTTCCAGGCCCATCTGCTGCAGGCATGCCCGGTGGGCGGGCTCCGCCGAGACGTGGCAGGCCACGATATGTCGGCACACCCGCGGATCCATGCGGCTGGCCACCAGGAGGCTGGAGGTGACGATGAAGCCGTCCAGGAGGATGAGCATTCCGTGTTCGGCCGCCGCCAGGGCTCCGCCGGTCATGAAGGCCAGTTCCAGCCCGCCCAGGCAAGTCATCGCCTCCAGGGGATCCGAGGGGGGGCCGTGCAGGGCCAAGGCGTCCTGGATCACCTTCCGTTTGTGTTCCAAGGCGGCGGGCCCCATACCCGTCCCAGCCCCCACGCACTGGTCCAGTGGAAGGCCGGTCAGGGCGGCCACCAGCGCAGAGGCCGGCGTCGTGTTCCCGATGCCCATCTCGCCGAAGAGGACCACGTTGCTACCGGCACGCGCGACCTCGGCCACCTTCCGCCGCCCCCAGGACATCGCCGCCAGGCACTCTTGCAGGCTCATGGCCGGTTCCTGGCTCAGGTCCCGGGTTCCCCGGGTCACCTTGCAGTCCACGATCCCGTCCTGGGGAAGGAACTCGTGATCCACCCCCACGTCACACAGCATCAGATCGATGTCATGCAACCGGCAGAAGAGGCCCGTTGCGCCTCCCCCACGGGCCAGGTTCAGGCTATGTTGCCAGGTGACTTCACGGGGGCTGAAGCTCACCCCACGGGTAGCCACGCCGTGGTCGCCTGCTGCCAGCAGCATGACCGGCTTGTTCAGGGAGGGCGAGAGGGTTCCTTGCAGACAGGCGATGCGGACAGCCAGTCTTTCCAGGGCGCCCAAAGCCCGAGGAGGCATGGTCTTGCGGTCCAGATGTTGCCAGGCAGCCTCTTCCAAGGTGGGTTCCGAGGTCGGATTCGATTCAGCAGGGGTCGGATCGGTGAGGTTGGACATAAGCGAAGAATAGATCAAGACGGGGCTTGCTGCAAGCACTGCGAAAATCCCTGAATCTGCCGCCCTGCGTGGCCTTCGGCCGCCCATCTCGACGAGCGCCTGGTCGCTGTCTACGCCCGGTTGGACAGCGCGCTCCCCGAATTTCTTGCGCGTAACCAGGACTCTTTCTGCTTCTTCATCTAGGATTAAACCCGCCAGGTTCTTCGCTCTTGATTCCATATATCTGAGGAGGTGCCGGTCCATGCAGGGTTACAATCATATTTCATGATGTTCCGAGATACTCAAAGGCCTCTCGTAGCGCCTGGGTGATGACTACTATGCAGGAAGCCTTCGTACCCGCCATCTATCGAACATACATTCGCCAAAGATCTGGTTCAACACGCAGCCTGCCCTCGATCCGCCGCCTGGCGTGAGAACCGAGGCCATCGAGGTGGGTCTGGATGCCAGGAAGGCGTGCATCGAGGAGCGGAGCGTAGTTGGAAACTACGTGAGCACCGCAGAGGTGCGCCTGACGACGCAGACGGGCCCACCTCGATGGCCGAATGCCACGGTAGGCGGCGGATTCAGGGGCGGAGCCCACCTGGCCCCTCCATGGGTTTCGGGTTTTCCTTTTCGGGTATCAGCCTCACTGGACTGCATGTACCAGTACGATTGACT
>JAAZKF010000425.1 GCA_012799975.1 Burkholderiales bacterium | reverse complement strand
GTGGGAGGGGCCCGTCTGCGTCGTCAGGCGCACCTCTGCGGTGCTCACGTAGTTTCCAACTACGCTCCGCTCCTCGATGCACGCCTTCCTGGCATCCAGACCCGCCTCGATGGCCTCGGTTCTCACACCAGGCGGCGGATTCAGGATCCAGGGCAGGCTTGACCCCCCGGGCTACTTCCCATGCTAACAGCGGGTTCCTTCCCCCACCAGGAACCCGGAAGGGAGAAGGGGGGGATGGCCCCCACTGGCGAACAGAAGGCGACATGCCTCGACCGACAAGGGAGGTCATCATCTACCGTGGACAAGTTCTCCAAGAAGGCCAAGGAGGGGTTGCAGAAGGGCGTGGAGTTTCTGCGCCACCGCGCGCAGGAGACCGTGGAGATGCACAAGGCCACGTCCCACCTCAAAGAGCTGCAGAAGCGCCACGAAGAGTGTATCCGGGACCTGGGATACCGGACCTACGCCATGCTGCAGAAGGGCGCACTCGACCAGAGGGCGCTGCGCGAGCGCTACGTCGAGGCCCTGGAGTTTGAGAAGGCCATCCAGAGGGCCATCAAAGAACAGGAGAATATCCGCGACCGCTACAGCGCGGACCTCCAACTCTTCGTTCCTCCCCCGACCCTCCCGACCTATTGCCCCTATTGCCAGGCGACCGTCCCCCCTTCCTCTTCCCGGTGCCCTGAATGTGAAGCCCCGATCCCCCGCAAAGAGGAAGGACGCGCTTCAGGCCCGGAACCCTCGGAGGGCCGGCGCGACGCGCGGCGGGCGGACGAGGACTGAGCCGAATCCGGAGCTTCCCGGCCCCTCCAGGAGATCCCGGACAGGAGTGGAAACCCCGCGGCACCTCATGAAGACCCAGATCGCCTTCCTGCGCGAGTTCCTGCGCAATCCCGGGGCCGTTGGAGCCATAGCCCCCTCCTCCCCCTCCCTGGCCCGGGAGATGGTCCGCCAGGCCGGGGTCCTCCAGGCTCGCACCATCGTCGAGTTCGGTCCCGGAACGGGAGCCTTCACCCGGGAGATCGTCAAACAGGCGGTCCCGGAGGCCCGCTTCCTGGCGATCGAGCGAAACCCGACTTTGGCGCGGATCCTCCAACAGGAGCTACCCTCGGTCCGGGTCTGCCACGACTCGGTCGAGAACCTGGGGGCGATTCTCCACCGGGAAGGGATCGGCCAGGTGGACTGCATCCTTTCCGGGCTTCCCTGGGCCGCCTTCTCCGAGCAGTTGCAGGACCGCCTCCTGGAGGAGGCCTGTAGGAACCTCGCTCCCCGGGGGCGCTTCGTGACCTTCGCCTATCTTCAGGGCCTGCTCCTGCCCGCAGGTCGGCGTTTCGCCCGCAAGATCCGGCGGAAGTTCGCCCATACCGAGAAGTCCCCGGTGGTTTGGCGGAACCTTCCTCCGGCCTTCGTCTATCGCTGTCAGAGGTAGCGCTCCAGGCAGGAACACCCCGGCGTTTCTGGGAAGTCTCCCGCTCGGAGGCAAGCCATGAGCGATGTGACGATTCCCTTGGACCCGACCCTACTTCAGAACCTGCAAGACCTGGAGATCCCGATCCTGGTGCCAGGCCGGCTCCCCTCGGACCTGACCCGGATCCAGACCAACATCGAGAGGGAGGCCCAGGGGCCCGCCTTTCGGGTCGTCTTTCATGCCTCGCCCCAGCGCTGGGTTGCCATGCAAGGCTCCAGCGGAGGGGTCGGAGACGTGATGTTCGGAGACGCAGCAGAGGACTTCGAAACCGAGCAGGCCGGACCGGGCCGGGTCGAATTCTACGACTCTGGGACCCAGGAACCCGTCGATTTTCGGAGTCACTGGCTCCAACCCCAGGACGGAGGGGCCTTCTACTCGCTAAGCGGCCAGGGATTGACCGAGAGCGAGGTTCTGGAGGTCGCCAGCTCCTTGCGCTGGCTCTAGGAATTCGAGCGGAAACCCCTCGGTCGCCCCGCCGCTCGACGGGTGCACCCGCTGTGGCGCGAAAAGGCTCATTGGCCTGAAGCAAACCGCAACTTTCTGCTCCTGGCGGGGACAAAAATCACTCGGCGATGCTCGACTGAGGTTGCCGGCCGGGTTCCCATCTACCAGCAAGCCACAAAAGACAACCCCAACCCGGCGTTTTCCGCCTGGCTGGGGTTGTTCTCAGGCCGTCCCGAAAGCGCCCGGTCCTACCGAGCGCTGGTCAGGTGCTACTGGCCCAGGGCATTGGTCTGCATGT
>JAAZKF010000424.1 GCA_012799975.1 Burkholderiales bacterium | reverse complement strand
TCGACCAGGGCCTGGCCCTCCAGGCGCTCTATCACCTCCTGGAAGAACCCGGTGATGATCAACCGGCGGGCATCGGCATCCGGAAGGCCCCGGCTCTGCAGGTAGAAGTGCTGATCCCGGTCATAGGTCGTGAAGGTGGCCCCGTGGGTACAGCGCACGTCGTCGGCCAGAATCTCCAGCTTGGGAATCGATTCCGCGTGGGCCTTCCCCGATAGCAGGAGGTTGCGATTCTTCTGATAGGCGTCGGTCTTCCGGGCTCCGGGCGCGACGAAGATGTTGCCGGTGAAGACGCTGCGAGAGGCCTCATTCAGGGCGCAGTTGAAGAGGACTTCCGAATTCCCGAACGGGACGTGGTGGTTCTGGAGGGTGTCCACGTCGAAGTGCTGCTGCCCGCTGGCGAAGACCAGGCCGAGGATTTCCGACTTCGCGCCCTCGCCCTCCAGGTTCCCGGTCAAGAAGGCCTTGGTGGTAGCCCCTCCCAAACCCAGGAAAAGAACCCGCAGTTGCGAGTCCCGGGCCAGGCGCACGTCCAGGCGGGTCAAGGAACGGGTCGCCTGCCCCCAGTGCGAGACCAGGACGTACTGCAGGTTGGCTCCTTCCTCCAATTGGATCTCCACGACGGGAGCCGCCAACAGGTCTCCATCTTGTGATGCGAAGGACTCCACCACAGTGGCCTTGCCATGACGCTCCCCCACGATCCGCGAGTGGGGGAAGAAGGCGGCCGGGACCTGCAGATCCGGCACCTGATGGGTGATCCTCACAGGCTGCTCCAGATAACGGCCCCGGGGGATCTCCACCCAGGCTCCACCGCTGCGGAAGGCGGCATTCAGGGCCGAATACTTCTGTTGGAGAAGTGCCCCCCCCGCGGCCAGACTCTCGGGAACCCCCTCTCGGCTCGCCAGGACCTCTTCGAAAGGCGATATCAGTTCTTCCGGCACGCCCTCCCCCAGGAGGTCGAAGGCGGGCCGGATGCGTATGATCCGTCGCCCATGCGGATCGAAAAGATCGGGAGGAGTCCTGCGCCAGGCTTCTTCGGACCTCTCTGGGAAGGGAAGGGTTTCAAAAGCCTCCTGCGCCGCGCGCCGGGCAGCCAAGGCCCAGTCCGGCTCGCCCGACTGTCGGCTGAGGGCCTCTAGCGAGGTCGGTTCGAGATTCAACATGTCATCCGCCATCGTGGTCATGAAACTTCCTTCTCCTGGCAGGCTTACGATCCGCAGATGCCGAGAAACGGCTCAGCCGACCGAGCCCTCCATCTCCAGCTTGATCAACCGGTTGAGCTCGACCGCGTATTCGAGGGGGAGTTCCTTGGTGAAGGGCTCGAAGAAGCCGTTGACGATCATGGTGATCGCATCATCTTCCGAAAGCCCCCGACTCATCAGGTAGAAGACCTGCTCGTCGCCGACCTTGGACACGGTGGCCTCGTGCCCGATGTGCACGTTCTGGTTGCCGATATCCATGGTGGGATAGGTATCCGAACGCGACTCGGGGTCGAGGATCAGGGCATCGCACCGGACATTGCTCCGGATATCCTCCGCTTTGGGCAGGACCTTGACCAGGCCCCGGTAGGAGGCTCGCCCCCCATCCTTGGAGATCGACTTGGACAGGACCGTCGAAGAGGTGCGAGGTGCCAGGTGGACCATCTTGGCACCCGCATCCTGATGCTGTCCCCGCCCGGCGAAGGCGATGGACAGGACCTCCCCTCGGGCCCCCTCCTCCATCAGGAAGATGGCGGGATACTTCATGGTGGTCTTGGACCCCAGGTTGCCATCGATCCATTCGACGGCAGCATTGCGGAAGGCCTTGGCCCTTTTGGTCACCAGGTTATAGACGTTGTTGGACCAGTTCTGGATGGTCGTGTAACGGATCTTCGAGCCTTCCAGGGCGACCAGCTCCACCACAGCGGCGTGCAGGGAGTCTTTGGAATAGACCGGGGCGGTGCAGCCCTCGATATAATGCACGAATGAGCCCGGTTCCGTGATGATCAGGGTTCTCTCGAACTGGCCCATGGACTGGGCGTTGATCCGGAAATATGCCTGTAAGGGTATTTCCACCTGGACGCCCTCGGGCACGTAGATGAACGAGCCGCCGCTCCACACGGCCGTGTTGAGGGCGGCGAACTTGTTGTCGGAAGTCGGGATGACCGTGCCGAAGTACCGGCGCACGATCTCGGGGAATTGCCGGAGCGCACCGTCCATGTCCAGGAAGATGACGCCCAACTTCTCGAGGTCCTCCCGAATCGAGTGGTAGACCACCTCGGATTCGTACTGCGCGCTGACCCCTGCCAAGAACTTGCGCTCGGCCTCGGGAATGCCCAGCCGATCGAAGGTTTTCTTGATATATTCCGGGACGTCGTCCCAATCGGTCTCGGCCTTCTCGGAAGGACGGACATAGTAGTGGATGTCGTCGAAGTCGATCCCCGAGAGGTCAGCCCCCCAGGTCGGCATCGGCTTGGACTTGAAGACCTCAAAGGCCTGGAGGCGTATCTCCAGCATCCACTCGGGTTCCTGCTTGAGACGCGAGATCTCCATGATCAGCTCGCGGGTCAAACCCTTGCCGGCCTTGAAGACGTAGTCCTCGGCATCCGAGAACCCGTACTTGTAGTCGCTGCGGATCTGTTGGACGATCTCGGCTTCGGTGCTGGCGTCTGCCATGGAAACCTCCTTCTCGACCGTCAGGCGCGGGCCACCACGGGCGCAGCGTCAGCACCGTGGGTGCGCAGCAGTTCGTCGTAGCCGCGTGCCTCCAACTCCAAAGCCAGTTCCGGGCCTCCGCTCTGGACGATCCGACCGGCGACCAATACGTGGACGAAGTGCGGCTTGATGTAATCCAGAAGCCGCTGATAGTGCGTGATCACCAGCACGCCCATCTCCGGGGCGAGCTGGCGATTCACCCCCTCGGCCACGATGCGCAGGGCGTCGATGTCCAGGCCCGAATCGGTTTCATCCAGAATCGCCAGGCTGGGCCGGAGCATGGCCATCTGAAGGATCTCCACGCGCTTCTTCTCGCCGCCCGAGAAGCCCTCATTGACGTAGCGTCCGGCGAAGTCCTGGCGGATCCCCAGATCCTTCATGCAGGCCAGCAACTCCTTGCGGAACTCCAAAGGCTTGACATTGGCTGAGCCGCGTACGTTTCGAACCGCCGTCAGCAGGAAGTTGCCCAGGCTGACACCGGGGATTGCCGTAGGGTATTGGAAGGCCAGGAAGATCCCCCGCCGGGCCCGTTCGTCGGCCGGCAATTCCTGGATCTGCTGCCCTTTGTAGGTCACCGTGCCAGCGGTGACCTGGTAGTTGGGGTGCCCCATCAGGGCGTTCGACAAGGTCGATTTCCCCGAGCCGTTGGGTCCCATGATGGCGTGGACCTCACCCGGCCCGACGGTAAGGTTCAAACCCCGCAGGATCTGCTTGTCCTCGACGGCCACGTGCAGGTTCTCGATCTTCAGAAGGGGATCGGACATGGATTTCTCCTAATCAGAAGTCTCAGTGGGTTGAATCCAGGGAATCCCTGGACAAGATTTCCGTTCCATGACGGGTGCCGGTCGAATCCTCTCGACACCTCAAGGCCCTGGCCCGAAAGTCGGCCAGGGTGGTGCCGTCCAGGATTCTGGTCAGGGTGCGCTCTATCTCCTGACAGAAAGCCTGGCAGAAGCATTTTTCTCCAACACAGACCCCTTGGGCTTTGAACTCGGGGAAGGCACACAGCACCGGTTCGAGTTCCCCCTCCACAGCCCGCACGATGTCACCGACGGTGATCCGACCAGACTCCCGGGCCAACCCGTAGCCCCCCCCGGGTCCCCGAGTGGCCGTCACCAGTCCGGCCCGACGCAGACGGTTGAGGATCTGCTCGAGGTAGCGACGGGGAATACCATTCTCTTCGGCCAGCTTCGCCACGGGCCGAGGTGACTCGCCGTGATGGAAGGCCAGGGTGAGGGCGGCGCGCAGACCATAGGAACTTCGCGTGGACAGCTTCATCATCTGGATAGGGCCCGGGTGGAGCCTCCTTCTCAGGTTATGGTGCAGGCCTCGAAGGGCCCACCGGCACATCATGCAAATCTTGACTGATTTTGTCAAGAACTCTCCGAATGAAATTCCCGCCGTATTGAAAAGGCGAAAGAGCCAGGTGGGCGCGGGCGCCGCGGAGACCCGGCCTCCGCGGACACCCGACGCGGCATTCACCCAGATTCCTGGTTCATCGCCCGGCTTCCGCGAACTCTTCCGGGGGAGCGTTCATCTGTCGATCGTATTCCCGCAGGGCCAGGTGTTCCAAGCGATCCCTCGCTTCCCGGTCCTCGATGAAGACCGTGTCGATCCACTCCCCATCGCCGTTCTTGCGTCCCGGCATGGAGAGCCAGCGATTCCCGTCCTTCTCGAAGACCTTGGCACCCCGGACCAGGACCGGCCCCATCTTGAAGGTGACCCCGGCGCGACCAAAGCCGTCTCCGGAGAAGAGGGTGACCCGGCGGATCTCGATGTCATTCATGATTACAACTCCCTTGGCCAGCGTAGCCCGACTCCTGCGGCCGGGCCCTCCCCCTGTAACAGGGGCTCAAGACCAGCCTAGAGAGGCTTCCTGCACCGCGAGCTTGCCGAAATGTTTCCAAACAATGAACAGGACGTTTCCATTCTTGAGAGAATCCGCAAGGAAGCAGGCCGATCGGTACCCCTGGATCTCCGGGCCCCCCCCAGAGTCCCAGGGACTCCTCGGAGGGAAGGCGGAGCATGACGGATCTCAACGAACCCCTGCTGGCCTTGATCGGAGACATACTGAACCCGGAGAATGCGGAGATGGCGGCTCTGGACACCGCCCAGATCCACTTCGAACGCCGGGTTGGCCAGGGCAGCAACCTTCCCGACCGGGAAGTAGCACTGTCCTTGCTGTGGCTGGCGGGAACCCGCATACAACTGCACAAGCTGCGTGGAGCCCGACACACCCTGGCCCACATGAAGACCCGATTTCGAGGCCGCTTCCCCGACCTGGAGCAACTGGCGGACTTCTTCGAGGTGCGGGTACTATTCGAGGAATCCGAACTGTCCAAGGCCTCCGAAACCCTGGACCGCCTGGACGTGGAGGCCTCCGACCCGCGCACGAGCAGACGCCTGGAGTCGTTCCGTGGCTACATGCGCGGTGAGATACTGACGGTTCAGGGGCAGACAGCAGGCGCCTTGACATCCCTCGAGCGCGCCCTGGATTACCTCAAAGGCGAACCTCCGCACCGCGTCGATCTGGCCTTCACGGCCGAAATCTACGCTGGTCAAGGGCAAGCCTTCCTCAAATCGGGGGATCTCGAAAAAGCCGAAGACTGCTTCAACCGCTCCTTCACGGTGGCAACCCACATCCAGTTTCCGCTGTCGATGGCCCGCAGCCTTCGCGGGAGGGGGCAGGTCTTCAGCCGCATGAACCAGCTCGAAAAGGCCAGCGAGCAGTTGCGCGAGTCCCTGCGGGTCTCCCAGGAGGTCCGCTCCGCCTACGGGATAATCCGCTCCAGCATCAGCCTGGGCCGGGCCTATTACGCCGCCCGGGAGTACACCAACGCCCTGCTCTGCTTCGAAGAAGCGCGGGTGCAATGCGGCGAGGGCCGCTTCCCCTTCGAAGAGGCGGAGGTCCACTCGCGGATCGGCGACATCCTGGTCACCGAAGGCCGCTATTCGCAGGCCGCCGACTTCTACGAAACGGACCTTCAAATCGCCACTTCCACGGGAAACCTCACCTCCCGGGCCCATGCTTTGAAGAACGTGGGCCGCATCCAGCGCCTTCTTGGGAACTACGAGCGCAGCGAACATAGCCTGGAGGAAGCCCGCGGCCTCTTCTCACGCCTCAACGACCATCAAGGGCTGAGCACCACGCTGCTGCAGGTGGTCCTGTCCTTCGTCGAGCAGGGCAAGGTCACCCAGGCCCGCGAGGCCGTAGAAGCCCTGAAAATGGCCTCGTTCCGGACCGGCCGTCCCTTGGAGAAGGGCCTCGAGCATATGCTGGAAGGCATGGTCATGCGCCGCGAAGGCCGAATCAAGGAGGCAGCTGACGAGCTGGAGGCCAGCCTGGCCACCCTCTCGACGGTGCCGGGCTTCTACACGGTCCTGTGCAGGCTGGAACTGGCCCAGCTCTACGAGGAATGGGGTCTCCTGGAGCACTGCGTGCACCACTATGGCGAAGCCATCCACCTGGCCCGACAGTTGCGCCTGCACGATATGGAGAAGCGCTCGTTGGACCTGCTGGCCCGGGTCGACCGGGCCGAGTGGGCCCGAATCCTGCACAACCAGACCTCCGCCTCTGTCGAGCAGAATACCACCGGGCATGTCTACGTCTCGGTCCTCTTGATGGATCTGCGCGGGACCAGCAACCTGATGGATCGACCGGCGGACGAGGTCTCCCGGATCGTCGACCTCTACTTCGACCACGTGAACCGGGCCATCAAAGACACCGGCGGCGTCCTCAGCCGGATCTTGGGGACGCGGGTCATGGCCCTCTTCGGCCTGAGCGGCTCGTGCGACCCGGGCGACGCCCTGTGCTGCGCCCGGAAGGCGATGGATGCAATGGCTGCCGAGCAGGGGCACTCGGTCGAGGAACCCCTGGTCGGCACCGCAGCCGCCATCGCCACGGGCGAGGCGATCTCGGGACTGATGGGTCCCATCGACCGACGCGAGCATCTGGTCCTGGGCGGGCCGCTCGAAGTGGCCAATGACCTCCTGAGCGCTACCAGCACCGGGGAGATCCTGGTGTGCCCGGCCACCATGCAGGCCGCCGGGAACCAGGTGGCCCACCCCATCCCCCGGGAAATCACCCTCTCAGACAGCTACCGCCGGATCGTCGCACACGTGGCCACCACTCCAGCCCTGGTCCGACCTTCCTGAGTCTCAAAGCCCCGGGGACTCAGCCCTGGTCAGCGAAGTCATGACGGACCTGAAGGGGCTTTCCCGCTCGCAACACCTCGAATTCAACGCGCGGGGTATTGCGCAGGATCAACCAGGAGTTGTACAGCTCCTCGGTGGTTCGAATGGGCGTACCATTCAAGGCGAGCACCACATCCCCATCCCTCAATCCCAGCGTGGCCAGGGCATTGGCGGGATTGCGGAATTCCAGGCGGACCCCCGGGCCCGGCTCGGAAACCATCACGCCCCGCACATCCCGGGCCAGAGCTGCCCCCTGCTGCAGAAAGGCCTGAACCTCCAGGCGCTCCGGGGCAGACGAGGTCGAGTCGAGGGCCCGATCCGGGTGGACCGTCTCGGGGGACTCCTCGAGTTCAGGCGAGACCGGAAGCGGAACGGGCGGCACAGGGACCTGGTCCGGAGGTGGCAGGACCGGCGGCCCCTGCCCTGGAGGAGGCGAAACCGGGGTGTCTGAAAACGCCAGGGTATGGAGCTGCCCTTCGCGGCGGAGCACCACGTGGTCGGGATGAATATCCACGACCTCCCAGCCTCCAGCTGATTCACCCACTCCGAGAGTCCGGTCCTGACCGTCCACCCGCAGGACGGCTACCCCGATCCCGTCCCCCACCATGACTCCCTGGAGCTCGACTGCGAGCCGGTTTTTTCCTGGAAGCGGCGGGTCTCCCCCCTCCAGATCGGGGTCCAAGGGCACCTTGATGGGAGGTGGGGTCCGAGGTTCGCGGCGCAACAGGACGGTCAGGCCTGGATCCGAGGAGATCTCCGCCAGCTCTTCCTGGTCCCTGTCAGTCTCGCGGGTCAGGGGAGGGGGAGGGATCTCGGCCTGGTAGCTGACCAGGGCGGAAAGCAGGTCGCCCACCAGAAAGACGCTGAGGACCACCAGCCCTGCTGCCTTCCAATACACCCCCGGGGGGGGGTCACGCAGAATCCCGCCCATTCTAGCGCGCCAACTCGTAGCGCACGGTGGTCTGTTTCTGGTCTCGCTCCACCTGGATCTCCAAGGCCTCGGCGTTGCGCAGGGTCATATAGGCGCGGTAGAGGTCCTCAGCTCCACGGATCGCGCTGCCATTGACCGCCAACAGCACGTCGTTGTGCTGCAGACCCAGGCGGGCCATCAGGTTGTCGGCCTTGCGGAATTCCAGCATGACGCCATAGGTCTGACCGTCCCGGGCCTTGGGAACCACCCGGACCTCCTGGGCCATCTTGGAAGGATTGTCCAGTTGGGAGCGGATCTCATCCAAGCTCAGGCGGCCCGTAGCGACCGGAGCTTCAGTGCCCGACCCTCCGCCCGAGACCAGGGGTTGCGCCGTCGGGTCACCTGGAGCCGGTGTGGAGGTACCCGGACTCGACTGGGTTGGCTGCATGGACTCCAGTTCGAGTGAAAAATCCTGGCCTTCTCGACGCAATCCTACCCAGGTGGATTCGATCCGAGTAACCCGGGCTCCCCCGATCTCCTGGCCGATTCCCACCACCATGGTAGATCCGGATGTTTCCAGGAAGGCCAGGCGGTTCTCCCCGGCCACCAGGGTCCCTTTCAGGGTTACCCCCTGAAGTCCCCCCGGCGAGGGACGGACAGTCCCCCCGGCGGCCGGGCTCCCTTCCGAGAACGAACTCGAGCTCGCTTGCTTCTGCTCCTGGGGCTGGCGCAGGAGCACGTGCACCCCACTCAGCGAGCGGGGTGGAGGCGGGGTTCGGGGGGCAGCCTGGATGGAGTCCAAAGGGCGCGGTGGCGCCTGCAGATGACGTTCGAGGCTGGCACTGACCAGATCTGCAGCCAGGAAGGCCGAAGCGACCAGGACCGACCAACGGACCAGACCAGCGAACGGTGGTGTGCGGCGCTCAAGCTCAGCCATGGCGGGAAGGTTCCGCTTGTTCCGGGCCAACCCTGCCCGCGTCAGTCGCAAATCCTCCTCTGGAAGCTCCATCCGACAGGTCTGGGAAGGAAGAGGAGCCCAGGACGCTGAACGCTGGCAAGCATCACCATGCACAAGTCATCCCGATTCCTCCTCCTCCTCGCCCTGTTCCTCGGCGCCCTCCTGCCGGGAGTCTGTCAGGCCCAGGAAGACCCTCTCCAGGTCGAATCCCGACGCCGGGTGGCAGCCGCTGATCTGAGGCTGGCCTCCAACTGGTTGGCCTATGCCTACCAGATCCCCCGCCGGGTCCCCCAGGAGATGCTGCTGGCCGGTTATGGGTATGGCAACACCCTGGTGGCCCTGGCCCTGGTCGGTCGAGGAGCTTCCCTCAACGAGGTCCTGGAGCAGCGACAACGCCACCTCTGGCCTGAAGTTGCCCGCCGGGTCGAGGTGGATGTCGACCGGCTGCCCGGGGCCATCCGCGACCTGATGAGCAGTGGAATCGACCAGCCCGCTCCGGAGCCGCTGCACTTCCTGCCCGATGTGCGCCCGGGACTGGCCGAACGCCTGCGCCTGCCCGCCTTCTCTCCGACGATACCCGACCCGGTGGCGGTGGAGCGCTTCGGCCTGCGGCCCCAGGAGGTCGAAAATATCCGGCTGGTCCTGGACAACCCCAACGAGGTCCCGGAAGAATGGTTGAGGCTACCCGCCGGTCGGTCCCTCCTCACGGCGGACTGGTTGATCGCCGCCACCTTGGCGAAATTCAAGCCCTTTCCCTTGGAGACCCTGCTGGAAACCCGCCTGGGGCAGGTGATCGAGTGGGCAGATGTGGTCAGCCTTTTCGGGATGAATCCACAGGTCCTCACCCAGGGCCCCCTGGCGGCCGTCTACCCCGCCCTGACCGGCGTCCCGCCCAACACCATCCTCTCTGCCCACCGCCGCACCCGATTCCCCGACCAGCTCCCCCTGCGCTATGATCTGGAGCGCCTGCCCACCACCCAGAAGACGGCCCTGCGCCCCCTGCTGAGCTGGACCTACCAGGAGACACCGGGCGAGCGGGCCCGCCTGGATGCCGAGGACCTGGAACTGGCCGAGCAGGCCATCGCCCTGGCGCTGACCCGCTCCAGCGGCCTGGAACTGGCGGTGATTCTCGAGCAGCGGGCTGAAGGCGACTCTTGGGCCGGAATCGTCCAGCGCTTCGCCATCGACATGACCGGGCAGGAAGATCTGTGGGCTGCCATCCAGGCGCGCGAGGCGCGCTGATACCCCGGGCCAGCGACCGCCCGACGGGAGGATTCACGCTTCTGGAGGTCCTCCTGGCCCTGGCCCTGGCGGCGCTGGTCCTGGGAACCCTGCTGAGCTCGGCCGGGGTCCAGACCCTGAGAATAGCCCGGATCGAGCCTCGCTACCAGGCCCTGCTGACGGCCGGTCGAGTCCTGGAGAAGGCCGCCGACCAACGCTTCCGAGGAGAGGAATCGGGAAGCGGACAAGGTCTGGAATGGAAACTCCAGACCACATCGGTCCCAGCCGATCCCCGCCTGGAGCAGATCCGCGTGGAGATCCAGGGGATGCGCCCGGGAACCTCGGTGGTGCTGACCGCCTACCGCCTGCGAGCCCGCCACGAAGACCCTGGAGAGCGCCCGGTCGAATCGGGGTTGGACCTGTGAGGGCCTCCCGCGGCTTCACCCTGCTGGAGATCATGACCGTCCTGGCCCTGGCCACCCTGGTCTACGCCCTGGTTTCTTCAGCCACTCTTCACCTGAGCCGGACCGCCCGGGCTGCCAACCGGGCTGCGGAGGGTCGGGCCCGCGTCGTCCGGGTCTCCGAACAGTTGCGCTGGCAATTGCGGGGACTCTTCACTCCCTCCCAGGAGGACTTCGCCGAACCGGACACAAGCAAGACCCCGACCGGGGTCCGCTCCGGACCGCGGCGGGTCCGAACCCTGGGAGCCTTGGCCCTGCTGGGCCGTCGCACCCAGGAACCCGACCAGGAGATCCTGCTCTTTCGCAGCAACCGGCTGGAACGCGGGAACGGAGCTGCCGAGGTAGGTTACCGCATCCTGGTCGACCCTGAAACCAGCCGCCCTGCCCTGGCCTACCGTCAGTACCCCTGGGCGGACCCGGCGGGGCTGCGCCCGCCCGAGGAAGACCCCGAAGCTCCCTGGCGGGTGGTCTGCCGCGAGGTGGTCGGCCTGCGCCTGGAGTTCTCGGCCGACGGCCAGACCTGGCAACGCGAGTGGGAAAGACTCGAGAGACCCCGTCGGATCCGCTTCACCCTGATCCTGGATTCAGGAGGCTCGCTTCAAGCCGAGGTCGTGCCGGGGGTCGAGGCCGGAAGATGGTGATCCTGGCCGTCCTGGCGACCCTGCTGGTGGCCATGGCCATCTGTGCCGGCTTGACCGATTCGGGTTTGGAAGCCCAGCGTCTGATGGATCATGCCGCGGCCCGCGAGGCCAACTATCTGATGGCCCGCTCGGCCATCGAACTGGGCATGGAGGTGTTGCGAGCAGACGACAACGACACCGATGGTCCCCAGGACCCCTGGGCCGTGGGCGAGGTGAACCTGGAGTGGGAAGGCCGTCAGGTGACCCTGCGGCTGGTGGATGAAGAGAGCCGCTTCCCCCTGGGCCGCCTGCAGGCGGCCCCCGACGACGAGTCCGGCCAACTTCTGGCCCAGGCCCTGGAGCGCCTGCTCCGACGCGCTGGAATGCCCGACGCCACCGCCGCGGTCCAACAACTCCTCGACTGGGTCGACCCCGACCCCATCCGCCGACCCCGCGGGGCCGAGCTGGGCGACTACGGCCAGCAACCGGTCAAGGATGGCCCCCTGGACTCGTTGGCCGAGCTGAAGTTCCTTCCGGCCTGGGAGCAAGCCCCGGGCCTGGCGGCGCCCAAACGCCCACCTCCCCCGCAACTAGAAGGCCTGGAAGAAGCTCAAGCCTCCGACGAGATCCGACTGGTCGTCCCCGGCCCCGAGACCATGGGTTCCGGGGTCTCCAGCGAGTGGTCCGACTGGCTCAGCCTGCATTCCAACGGCAAGACCAACATCAACACGGCTCCCCCAGAGCTGCTTTTGAGCCTGGACCCCGACCTGGGACAGGTGACGGTCGACGAGATCATCCGCCGCCGACAGCAGGAAGCCTTCGCCAGCAGCGACGACCTGCGCCGGGTGCCCGGAGTAGACGCCGACCTGGCCTTCCGTCTGGAGAAGGTATTGGGTTACCATTCGGACACCTTCGAAATCCGGGCCACGATCGACCATCCCTCGGCCAACCTGACCCTGAAGGCAGTGGTCCGCCGCGGACAAGGCCCCATGCAGGTGCTGTGGTGGGAGGTCCAGTAGGGCGGTTCTCGCAGGTCCAAAGGCCCCTGGGGAAGAACCCGGCCGGGTTCCCCGAACCTCCTCTGGTCCGGAGAACACCCAGAACGCACGAAGGGAGGACAGGAGAGTTCCGATGTTCCGCGCCACCGGCTTGGATCTGGCCGCCACGGGCAACCGCTTCGTCTCGGTCGGGCTGCCTTGGGGATCCGCTCGCCCGGAAGACCAGAGCCTCCAGGGGCGCGGCCCCCTGGTCGCCAACGTCCCGTCGGACCTGCTGACCTTCCGGCGTCTGAACGTCCCCCCCACAAGCCGGGAAATCCGCAGCCGCGTCGTGCGCGAAGAACTGAGTTGCTCGCTGCCCTTCCCCTTGGAAGAAGCCGTCTGGGATTGGACCGACAGCGAAGATGTGGCCAGCGTCCTGGTGGCCATGCGCAGCCACCTGGAAGAGGTAAGAGAGCGCTCGGGCGACCGGGCCCGACTGGACGGCGAGCCGCTCTCCTATCTGAGGGCCGCCCGGGCTTGTGGATTCGAGGATGCCCTGGTCCTGGACTTCGGAGCCTCCCGAACCACCATGTGCGCCGTGAAGGACGGGGCCCTGGAATGGGTGAGGGTCTCCTTTCGGGGAGGGAATGCCCTGGATGAACGCCTGGCCGCCTCACGGGACCTGACCCCGGAGGAGGCCGAGAGCCTGAAAAAGGAACGGGGTCTGGAGCTTCCCGAATGTCAGGAATGGCTGGCAACCCTGCTGGAAGAGGCCCTGCTGCCCCGGCCCGTACCTTTCGAGGCCCTGCTGGTCTGTGGAGGGGGGGCCCAGATGCCAGGGCTGCGTGAGGCCCTCGCCGACCGCACGGGCCTTCCCGCAACGCTCTTCCCAATCCCGGCTTCCCTGTGTCCCTTTCGAGACGTGGCGGCCTGGGGGGCAGCGCTGGCAGCCCGCCCCGGACTCCCCCGGATCCGTCTGCAGCCGACTGCCCGGCCCGAGACGAGCTTGCGCCCCTGGTCCCTGATCTGGCTGGTGGTCCTGCTGCTGGTCGCCACTGTGGACCTGGAGGTGCGCCACGCCACCCTGTCTCGGCGAAGCGCTCAGCAGGCCGAGGTGCTGCAGGTCGCCGTACGCCAGCATGCTCCGGACCTGGCCAGATTGCCGAACGAGGAGTTGCTGACAACCCTCTCACGCCGGATCGAAGCAGCCCGGGAGGCGACCCGCCGCTCGCCGGTCCTGCTCCTGACCACCCTGGGTCGGCTGGCCGGCCCCCTGCAGGAGCAGTCCGGCATGGAGATCCGCGCCGTGGGCTTCGAGGAAGGGGTGCTGACCCTGGAGGGTCAAGCAGGCTCGGCCCAACAGTCCGAGGCCTTCCGCAGTTCGCTGGGGGCGATCCTGGACAAGCCGGAGCTGGTCGAGAATAGGGCCGGGGCCAGCGGGCAGACCCGATTCCGACTGGAAGGCCAGGTGCGCGAGCCATGAGCCCGGCCCGACGGATCGCCTGGCTGGCGGGTGTGGCCATTTTGGGTCTGGTCTGGCTGTTGGCCTATGCCGCCCCCCGCATGCGCGACATGGATCGCCTGAAACAGGAAACCTCCCGCTTCGAAACCCAGCGCGGCGCCCTGACCCGCGCTTTGGAGGGGTACGCCGGAACACGCCGCGACCTCCCCCCTCCGACCCCCAACACCAGCAGTTGGATTTCCCAGAACGCCCTGAACGAGATGGAGAACCACCTGGATTTCAACAATCCCTATGGGGAAGGCCGAGGTGCCCAGGTCAAGCTGCGAGCCCTGCGCGCCGAACAAGTCTCGACCTTCCTGACCCGCCTGCTATCGGTCGACCTGGTGGTCAAGAGCCTGAAACTCGAGGATCGGGATGGCGACGGACGCTGGGAACTGGAGATGATGGTGGAGGTGCCTTCGTGAGGACCCTGGGCACCGTCATGCTTTGGCTGCTGATCTTTCTGGCCTTCCTGGCCCTGCGTTTTCCCTACCAGGCCCTCTTCGAACAGGCCGTCGGCCGCCTGGAAGCGTCGACCGGAGCGGACCTGACCTGGGAAGAGGCCGAGGCCGGACCCACCGGAGTGCACCTGCGGGGCTTCGAGGTGCAGATGGCGTCCGGAGCCACGTTCCAGGCGGACCGGGCCCGTTTCCGGCCCGCCTGGAAGGGTCTGTCGGCGACGCTCGGGCAGACCCGGCTGGCCGGCCAGGCCAACGCCCAGCTCCAAGGCAGCCGGTTGACCCTGCACGCCGAGGACCTCCAGGTCGACACGGGCTCGCGGGACCTGGGAACCGTGAAACTTACGGGAGACCTGACCTACGACCTGACCTCGCGAGAAGGCGACGGCGAAATTAGGATGACCCTGCCCGATTTGTCGGGCGTATTGCCGATCCCGGTGCCTTCCCTGGAGGTCGGCGCCAAGGTGGTTGTCCGGCCAGTTCCGGGGAATGGTCCCCCGGCCAACGACGTGACCAGCGAAATCAGCCTCTTTGGCGAAGGGGTCTCGGGCAAGGGCAAGGTGAACCTGCGTACCAGCCCGGGCGGAAATTCACCCGGCCTGACCGGGGTCCTGCAAATCGACGCCGGCCCATTGGGGAACCACACGGTCCGGGTCGGCGGAACATGGGGCCGGCCCGAGTGGAGCCTGGTCCAGGGAGCGAATACGTGAGAGCATTGAAGATCCTGATGGCAGCCATGCTGGCCGCCCTGCTGCTTCCCCTCGGGGGGGCCTGGGCCCAGGCTCCGGTGCCGGCCCCAGATGGCCCCCTCATGAACACCAGAATCACCGAAGCCCTGCGGCGCGGCCGCGTCCTGTTGAACTTCGAAAACATCGATATCCGGGTCCTGGCCCGAATGATGGCCGAGTTGACCGGGCGCAACCTGGTCCTGGACGACCGGGTCCAGGGCCGGGTTACCGTGCTCTCCTCACGCGAGGTTACGCCCGCGGAGGCCTGGGACATCTTCCAGACCGCCCTGCAGCGTTACGGCTTCACCGTGTCCGACCGGGGAGACTACGTCCAGGTCCTGCCCGTGCTGGAGGCCCGCCGCACCAGCCGGGTCCTGGCTCCGGGGACGGCCGCGGCGCCGGGAGAGGACCTGGTGATGGCCATCCTGATCCTGCGCCACGCCAATCCGGACATCATCCAAAACTCGGTACGCCCCCTGGTCTCGGATACGGGGGTCCTGCTGCCCTACAAAGAGGGTCGCGCCCTGATCGTGGCCGAGCGGGCTGCGGTGGTATCGCGGATCTCCGAGGTGGTGCGGGCCCTGGACAAACTCCACCCCACCACCCACACCTCGGTGGTCTTCCCCAAGCACGCCGAAGCCGAGAAACTGGTCCCGATCCTCCAACAGATGTTCCAGGGGAACCAGGAGTCCAAGTTCCTGGCCTTCGGACCGGCCAACGCCGTGGTGATCCTGGGAAGCGCCCAACAGATCCAGGACGCCAAGCGCCTGCTGGAGCGCCTGGACATCCCCGCAGCGGCCCCCACGAAGATCGAGCCCCCCCGCTTCTACGTCTACAATCTCCAGTTCGCCCAGGCCGAGGAAGTGGCCAGGATACTGTCGGAGATCCTCCAGGAGAAACAACGACTTACCCGGGAACAGGAGGAAAACAAGAAGTCCTTGGCCCTGCCCCCGATGCCCCCACCCGATGCGGGCAGGATGAGCGCCAACTCGGCGGCCCTGGACCGGCCTATGGTCCCGAGCCCGACCTCCAGCCCCTCGCCCTTCCCTGACGCCACGGGGGTGGTGCCGGAACCACGGACCCTGAGCTTCGTCTCGGCGAAGGTCTCGGCCGAGCCCGAGACCAACTCGCTGGTTCTCTTCGTCTCTCCCTCGGAATACGAGGGCCTGCGAGCGGTGATCGCCAGGTTGGATCTGGAACGCCGCCAGGTCCAGATCTCGGCCGTGGTGGCCGAGGTCTCGCTGCGCAGGGTGCGCGACGTGGGGGTCAACTGGCAGGCCATGACCTCGGGCGGGGTGGTCGGCTCGTTCCGGGGTGGCCTGACCGAGGAAGGCCTGCTCAGTCATCTGGCGAGCGGCCACTTCGTGGTAGGCGCCGTCGGGCCCAACACCCGAAAGATCAAGGTCGGCGGCCAGGAAATCCAGGTGCCGGAATTCTTCGCCTTCCTCTCAGCCCTGCAGGACAACTCGGACTTCAACCTGATCTCCGCCCCCCGGGTCATGACCCAGGACAACAAAGAGGCGATCATGAACGTCGGCCAGGTAGTGCCCTTTGCCACCGGCGGGCGCCTGGACGCCTTCGGCCAGCCCCTGGTGACCTTCGACTATCGCGAGGTCGGGATCAAGTTACAGGTCACCCCGCACGTCAGCCAGAACGGCAAGATCCGGATGGACATCGACCAGGAGATCCAGGAGGTTACCGACTACCTGCAACAGGAGATGGCCGGAGTCGGCTTCTCGGCCCCCATCGTCTCCAACCGCAACGTCAAGACCACCGTGACCGTGGGCAACGGCGAGACCCTGCTGATCGGGGGTCTGATCTCCAAGCGCACCGTCGACGCGGTTCGGGGTGTGCCGATCCTCAAGGACCTGCCCCTGCTGGGCGGGTTGTTCCGACAGAAAAGCACCGACGAACAGAAGACCACCGTCTTCATCTCGATAACCCCCCAGATCGTGGATGCCGACAAGGAATTGGAGCGACTGGACCAACCCTTCGCCCCCTACGTCGAGAGCGAAGGCAACCCCGGAGACCAGCAACCCGAAGACCGCGAAACCCGGCCGTCCCCGAAGGCGACGGGCTCGGCACCAGCGTTGCCCGGTCTCTGCCTGCAGGACTTCGGTTTCCCCCAGGATGTGGGACCGGGGCGCTCGAGCCGCCCCTTCGTCACGGTGCGCAACCAGGAATCCCGCCCCCTGGAGCTGGTCCTGGTCGGCACCGTGGAACGTCCCGATGGGCAGAAGGAGGCCCTGGAGAACCTGCCCCTGACGCTGGGCGTGGGCGAGGAAAGACAGGTCTACCTGCCGCGCTACACCTTCCCGAACCTGGCAGGGGTCTATCGCTTCGACGTGCTGGCCCGATACCAGGACCGTGACGTGACGCGCCTTCCCAACCCCTGGCAACTGGAGCTGCCCGGACCGCCGGTCACCGACGCCGGGGGCCGCTGAGTTCTCCGATGCCCAACCCCACCATTCCCCTGGAATTCTGGCAACGCCATCGCCTGCTGCCCCTGGAGGAAGCCCCGGATTTCCTGACTGTAGGCATCCACTCGGGAACCCCCAGACAACTGTTGGAGGATGTCCGGCTGACCCTGCGCAAGGATGTCCGCCCGGTCCTGATGAGCACCGAGGAGCTGGAGCAGGGGCTGCGCCGGTTGATGGTGGAGGGGGAGCGTCTGGGTGAAGCCGAGGAAGGCGAAGGCGCCGAGGTGGACCTGGACGCCAGCGGCAACCTGCTGGCCGACGCCACTGACGCCCCCGTCGTCCGCCAACTCAACGCCCTCTTCCTGCGGGCCATGGAAACCCGGACCTCAGACATCCACTTCGAGCCCTATGAGGACCGCACCGTCGTCCGGATGCGGGTGGACGGAACCCTGTACCAGGTCCACGAAATGCCCCGCTCGCGACACCCCCAGATGGTGGCCCGACTGAAGGTTATGGCCCGGCTCGATCTGGCCGAGACCCGACGTCCTCAAGACGGGCGATTGCACGTGCACTCGGGTGAACGCCACCTGGACGTGCGCATGTCGGTGGTGCCCACGCTGCACGGCGAGAGGGTGGTGCTGCGCCTGCTGGAGAAGGACGTCCGGCTCTACAACCTAGAACAGTTGGGCCTGGACGTCCCCGACCGCGCCAAGGTGAACGACCTGGTCTCCAATCCCTACGGCCTCTTCCTGATCACCGGACCCACTGGTTCGGGCAAGACCACGACCCTGTACGCAATCCTGGACCAGATCAAGTCGCCCGAACGCAATATCCTGACCATCGAAGACCCGGTTGAGTACCAGATCGCCGGCCTGGGGCAGATCCAGGTCAACGAGAAGGTGGGGGTCACCTTTGCCAGCGGCCTGCGCTCGGTGCTGCGCCAGGATCCCGACGTGCTGATGGTGGGTGAGATCCGCGACCCCGAGACCGCGGAGATCGCCATCCACGCCGCGTTGACCGGACATCTGGTGCTGTCCACCCTGCACACCAACGATGCCCCGACCGCGGCCACACGCCTCCTGGACCTGGGTGTGCCCCCCTACCTGCTCTCCTCCTCGCTGCTGGGAGCCATGGCCCAACGCCTGGTCCGGCGCCTCTGCGACCATTGCAAGAGCCCCTACCAGCCGAAGCCCAATGAGCTGCGCCGGCTGGGTATGGGGGAGTTGCCTCCCGGAGGGCGCTTCTTCCAGGCCGTGGGCTGCGAAAAGTGCATGCAGACCGGATACTCCGGCCGCAGCGGGATCTACGAGATCATGGCGGTAGATGAAGAATTGCGCAGCCGCATCGCCCGTTCGGAGGACTCGCGGACCCTGAGCAAACTGGCTCGGGAAAGCGGGATGCGAACCCTGATGGAGGATGCAGCGGTCAAGGTGGCCGCAGGCCTGACCACTGTCCAGGAGGCCCTGCGGGCGGCTCGCCTGTAGGAAGGATCATCCATGCCCCTGTACCAGTATCAGGCCACCGACCAGAAAGGGAAGCCCGTCCAGGGGATGGTGGCCGCTGCCTCCCGCTCGCAGGCCCACCAGAAGCTGCGACAACGCGGCCTCTTCCCCCTTCACCTGGACGAGGACCTGGCAGGCGGAACCCGCCAGGCTGGCGGCGAGGACCTGGCCCACACGAGCCTGCAGCTCGCCGCCCTCCTGAAATCCGGGATTCCCACCGACGAGGCCCTGGAATCTCTGACCCAAACCGCCGAGAGTGCCCGCTTGCGTCGAGCCTTGGCCCGGGTCCGGGTCTGCCTGAGGGAAGGACAGGCCCTCTCGGAAGCCATGGCCGAGGACGACACCTTCCCTCCCATGCTGGTCCGTATGGTCGCGGCCGGCGAGGAATCCGGCCAACCCGCCATCATCCTGGGGCGCTATGCCAACTTCCTGCAAGAGGAAATCGAGCATCGCCGGGCCCTGCAGTCCGCCTTGACCTACCCGGTGGTGTTGGTGTTCATGTCGGTGATCATCCTGGTGGCGCTCCTGGTCTTACTGACTCCGGTGATCCAGGAGATGTATGCCTCGATGGATCGGGACCTGCCGACCATGACCCGGGTGATGGTCGATCTGGGAGCGGTGCTGCGGTCCTGGGGCCTGCCCGCGCTTCTGGGCCTGGGCGTCGTGGGGTTCCTGGTCTGGCGTTCCCTGCCCCGGATCGCCTTGGACCGTTGGAAACTGGACCTGCCCTTGCTGGGCTCCCTGGTCCGCGCGGGCCTGATTTCCCGCTGGGCGCGTACCCTGGGACTGCTATACGGCGCCGGAGTGCCCCTGGTCCGTGCCTTGCAGATGAGCCGCGAGGTGATCGACAACCAGTATCTCAATCGCGAACTCCGCGGCGTCGAGAAAGCCGTGGAGAGAGGTGATGGCCTGGCGGTGGCCATGGGCCGGGTCTGGCTGGTCCCGCCGCTTCTGACGCAGTTCCTGCGCACCGGTGAGCGCACCGGCGACCTGGAACCCATGCTGGTCTCCGCGGCGGGATTCTACGAGCGCGAGTTGACCCGGAGGCGCACCGCCATGGTGCGCTGGTTGGAGCCCGGGTTGATCCTCTTCATGGGAGTGGTGGTCGGGTTGTTGGTCGTGTCGGCCCTGCTGCCCCTCTCACAACTGGCCGCCGAATTGTAGCCGGCAGTCGAAAAAACAGAGAGTTCGAGCAGGCCGCCCCTGAGAGCGGAAGCATCGGGCAGGCGCCACCCGGCCGGGCCTTCCC
>JAAZKF010000423.1 GCA_012799975.1 Burkholderiales bacterium | reverse complement strand
GGATGGCAGGGGAAGAGGATCGGCTCCCGGTGGTCCTCCAGGGCCCGTAGGAGCGGTTCCAGGCGATCCCAGGAGCGGGTATTCTCCTCCCGATGCAAGGTCATCACCAGGTAGGGCTCTTGGGGCCTGGGGAGGGTGCTCCCTCGTTCCAGGGCGGCCCGGGTAGCGTCCAGCATCAGGTCTCCGACCTGGTGGACGCCTCGGGTGATTCCCTCGCGGGCCAGATGCTCGACGGCCACCTGGCTGGGGGCGAAGAGCAGCGTCGAGAGACGGTCGGTCAGGACCCGATTGATCTCCTCAGGCATCGACGTGAAGCTGCGCAGTCCAGCCTCGACATGGGCCACGGGGATATGCAGCTTGGCAGCAGCCAGGGCGGCGGCTAGGGTGGAGTTGGTGTCCCCGAAGACCACGACCAGGTCGGGGGGCTCGGCCAGCAGGACCTCTTCGATTTTCTCCAGCATCCGGCCGGTCATGGCCCCGTGGTTGGCACTGCCCACACCCAGGTGGTGGTCCGGGGTCGGCAACTGCAGTTCCTGGAAGAAGACCTCCGACATTTCCTGGTCGTAGTGCTGACCGGTGTGGATCACGCAAGGCTGGCAGAAGCGCGGCAGGAGGCGAGCCAACGGAGCCAGCTTTACGAACTGGGGTCGGGCTCCGACCACCAGCGTCAGACGTCTCATGCCAGAACCTCGGTTTCCGTAGATGTGTACAGGGGCTCGCGCAACTGGGCTTCATAGAGGCGGCTGTAGATACCATTCCGGGCCATCAACTGGTCGTGCCGCCCCTCCTCGACGATCTGCCCGGCGGCCATGACCAGGATCCGGTCGGCGTGGCGGATGGTGTTCAATCGATGGGCGATCACGAGACAGGTCCGTCCCTCCATGGCCCGGGCGATAGCGTCAGCGATCAGATTCTCGGATTCGGCGTCGATCCCCGAGGTATACTCGTCGAGGATCAGGATCCGGGGGTCGCGCAAGAGGGCCCGGGCGATGGCGATGCGCTGGCGTTGCCCGCCCGAGAGGCGCAGCCCCCGTTCGCCGACCTCGGTCTGGTAGCCGTCCGGCATCCTCTCGATGAACTCGTGGGCGTTGGCCAGCTTCGACGCACGCAGCACCTCCTCGTCGGTGGCTGTGGGATTGCCACAACGGATATTGTCGTCGATGGTGCCTCCGAAGAGGACTGACTCCTGGATCACGGTCCCGATCTGGGTGCGCAGCGAGCGCAGCTTGACCTCCTTCAGGTCGTGCCCATCCACCTTGACCGATCCCGAGACCGGGTCGTAGAAACGCGGGATCATATTGACCAGCGTGGTCTTGCCTGCGCCGTTGCCCCCTACCACGGCCACCACCTCGCCTGGCCGGATCGACAGGTTGATTCCCCTCAGGACCGGCTTCTCGGGGTCATAGTGGAAATGCACCGACTCGAAGTCGATGGCCCCCTGCAGGCGGGGCAATTCCAGGGCTCCCTCGGGCTCGGCCACCTCGGGAGTCATGTCCATTATTTCGAAGACCCGACGTCCGGCAGCTGCGGCGCTGTTGGCAGTCCCGTAGAAGCCGGACAGGGCGCTGATGGGGTGGGAGGTCATCACCATCAAGGTCCAGTACTCGGTCATCTGAGCGAAAGTCACCTGGCCCTGCATGACCCGGGTGGCCCCGAACCACACAATAGCCACGATGCCGAAAGCCCCCAAGAGCTCGACCACCGGTGACTGGATGGCCGAAACCTGCACCAGCTTCATCTGGGCGGCGAAGTTGTCTTCGTTGCGGCAGGCGAAACGGCGGGTCTCGAAGTCCTCGCGGGTGTAGGCCTTCACCACCTTGATGGTGGAGATATTCTCGTACAGCAGGGCTGAGAGATCCGCCAGGCGGGCCTGGAGCTTCTCGGAACGCTGTCCCATGCGCTTGCCGAAGTTGGCCACGGCCGTGCCCACCAGGGGGCTGATCAACAGGACCACCAGGGTCATCTGCCAGTCGCGGTAAAACATCCAAGTCAGGCAGGCCACCACTACCAGCAGATTCTTGATGAAATCCGAGAGGGCCATGTAGATGGTGGTGGACAGGAGGATGTCGTTGGAGGCCCGCGAGTGGATTTCGCCCAGGCGCATGCTGTCGAAGAAGGCCATCGGCAAGCGCTGCAGGTGGGAGAAGACCTGGCCGCGGAAGTCCCGGACCGCCTGCTGACCGCCCAGATCAATGGTATAGCGCTGGAAATAGGTCGAGGCCCCCATCACCGCCATTACTGCCAGGAAGGCCAGGCAGATCAGGTTCAGGCGCATGAAGGGGTCCTGGCCGTCCGAATAGCTGAAGGAATCCTGGGACATCATGCCCATGATCAGGCCGACGAACTTGGCCTGGGACAGGCGCGCGGTGGTCACGACGACCGTCAGCAGCAGGGCCCCCAGGACGATCTTCCAATAGGGCCGGATGTAACCCAAGAGGCGCCAGAGCACCTGCAGGAGCTGTCGAATCGACAAAGCGGGACCTCCATCCTGGCCGCGGGCCCGAACTTCAAAATTCAAGTTTAGGTTCTTGAAGCGCTTTGTCAAGGAGAGTCAGCAGCCCTGAATCTGCCGTCTGGCGTGAGAACCGAGGCCATCGAGGCGGGT
>JAAZKF010000422.1 GCA_012799975.1 Burkholderiales bacterium | reverse complement strand
GAGCCGATCGGCCGGGAGCGGAAGTCCTCGACGTCCTCCCGGGGAGTGTAGCGCGCGGAACCGTTCTCGGTGAAGACCAGCTCGAAGCCCCCCCCTCCGCACGAGGCCGCCTCCGGCTGGGCCACCTCGTAGACCTGAAGGCCCAGTCGGGTCTGATCGGGGTGGCTGGCTTTGATGGTCAGGACCAGCGGTTCCTCGGGGCGATCGGGCCGGGAGATCGAGCAGGGGTAGGGTGTCCCTGCCGGCACGATGGTCCGGAACACGTAGTCTCCCCGGGCTCGATCGTAGGGGCGCAGCGCATACTCGTGCCGGATGCGGTCGTCGAAACCGGCCCCGGATGCGTAGGCTGCCGCCCCCAGGGGAACCGCGTCGAAGGGTCGGTCGAAGCGGACGATCTCCCCGTAGCGCGTGCGCAGCAGCCGGCGAACCGAAGGGATGAAGCTGGAACCTCCGATCATCAGACAGGCCCGCAGGTCTCCGCGACGATAGCCGTGCTCGATGGCCTGGGACTCCGCCAGTTCCAGGACGGAGTTGAGTTTGGTGAAGAGGCCGTTCTCTTCCAGCAGATCGTCCAGGGTCGTACGGGTGAAGGGCAGCCTTAGTTCCTCCCCGGAGGCCGGATCGCTCAGGTGGAACTCTTCGGTCTCCCCTTCGCTGAGCGCCATCTTGACCCGCTCGGCCTCCCACAGGAGCTGATTGCTCGCCACGCGTCCCTGCGCTCGCCCGCCCAGGGCATGGCGGACTATCCAACCATCGATGGTGACGCCTCCCACCTGAGCTCCGGCCTTTCCCAGGACCCGGCAACGCAGCCTCGCGGGATCCGGCTCGACCCGGACCACCGTGGCGTCCACCGTCCCACCCCCGAAATCGAAAACCATGAAGGCCTCGCCGGGGCGGATCCCTCCTCCGTATCCCAGGGCGGCTGCCGAAGGTTCGTCCAGGAAGAGCGGACGGGTCACCCCGGCCGAGCGCACCACCTCGTCCAGCCAGTCCTGGTAGTGCTCGAAGGCCTCGACGGGGACGGTGAAGGCGACCTCCTCGGAGGAGAGGTCCACCAGGCCTCCCGCCGCTACCAGGACCTGGCGAAGAAAGTCCGCACCGGCCTGGAAATAGTCGACCCGGCGCCCCGGCAACGCCCGAGGCAGCCTCATCCCCTGTCCCAGATAGTGCTTCATCCAGAAGAAGGTGGCGGGATGGGTCCGCAGATCCGAGGGGGCCAGGACCTGGCGGCCTACCCGCACGCGCTCTCCCTCGTAGTGGATCAGCGAAGGGACCTGGTGGAACTCGCGGCCCTGCCAGGAAGCAGTCAGGGATATTTCGCCCAGGGGAGGGGTGTGGCCACTTTCGAGATCCGCTTCCCAAAGAGCGACCACGGTGTTGGAGGTGCCGAAGTCGACGGCGAGTCGGCCGGACACCTCACCACCCCGGACGGAGGTCCTGGAAGGACAGATCCGCCAGGTCTGCTTCCTCCTCGTGCTCTGCTGAGAGCTCGCGCAGAACGACCTGCCCTCCCAACTTTTCTTCGACGGCTTTGGTGAGGGCCAGGCAGCCCGGCCCCTTCACCCCCCGCACCGAGAGCTGGACGTCTCCGTCCGCCGCGATGTCGACCTGGACTTCCTGGATCTCCAAGTTTTCCTCCTTACCGGCCAGCAACCGGAGCGTTCACGTCGTACGCTCAGACCACCCGTCTCAACACCAGGCGGATACCACCCTGGGCAGTCCGCACCTCCTCGGCCACCGAGAACCCCTGCTCGGCCAGTTGTGCGCGCACGGCCCGGCGGGCATAGGCCTGGGTCAGGTTCCGCAGGAACTCTTCCTGCTCCAGATTCTTGATCCCCCAGAAATCGGCGACCATCTCGAAAGTGTCCCCCACCTGGGCAAAGCCGATGTCATAACCCGGGGTTCCGCTGGCGATCCGGATCTCGGCGACGCGGCTGACACCCATGTACCCGCGAACCTCGAGTCGACCCACCTGGGGAGAGAAACCCAGGTCGCGAAGGGCGTCGAGCAGGTGCTGGCGGTCCACCAGGCGGGTCTGGATGCGGGTGAAGTGCGACATGTTGCGAGGAACTTCACCACCTTGGCATCCGGTTCCTGGCCTTCGGGGTTTCCACCCCCATCATCCGGGCTTCTCCCGACGGGATCAGGTGGGGCTGGGCGTCTCCCAGAGGACCGTCCCTGCCTTACTGAAGTCGTAACCCTCCAGGAGTCGCCCGGCACCTTCCTGGAAGTCCTGCGAGCGGATAACTCCCAGGAGGGCCTGCATGGAGTAGGAGTTGAAGAGTTTCTTGGGGATCGCCAGATCCAGGCGTTCCATAAGGCATGGTACGAAATCCAGCCGCAGAGCCTTGGCCGCTGCCGGGATGGCCAGACCGACGTCAGCCGCCCCGCTGGAGACGATGGCCGCTGCCGACATGTGGGTGTGGGTCTCCCGATCGTAGCCTTGGAGGCTGGCAGGATCCAGGCCCTGTCGGGCCAGGTGATGGTCCAGGAGGCGACGTGTCCCGGAGCCCGCCTGGCGGTTCACCATACATACCTCGGGACGGGCCAGGTCCTGAAGGGAAGTGATGCCCTTGGGGTTTCCCCGGGCCACCACCAGACCCAGCATGCGCTGGAAGAGGTTGACCAGGATTACGGGAAGATCCGCGGCCTTCTCACGCAGATAGGGGATATTGTATTCCCCGGTCTGAGAGTCGAAGATGTGGGCCGCTGCCAGGTGACACAGGCCCTGGCGCAGACGTTCGATGCCGGCCTCGCTGCCGGTGTTTGCCGAGAAGAGGTGCAGGTCGGGGTTGACGTGAAGAAGATGCGTGCGCAACAGGTCATAGCAGGCATCGTGGGTGCCCAGGAGGAGGATGTTGCCGTCGGTCCGCCGGACCGGGTCCAGGCGGCGGACTGCTACGGAGGTGCCGACTTCCAGTGAACAGACCTTGGCGGGGACATGGACCATCCCATCCGCGCGGACCAGGGACATCAGCAAGGCCGCCCCTCGCGAGATGGGGACCGCCACCCGCCGACCGTCCACGATACCCAACTTGACCCGGAGGAACTCCTCCACCCCGGCAGGAGAGCTCAGACCAACTGCCAGGATGGCCTCGTCCATCACGGGTTCCCGGGGGCGCTGTCCCAGCAGGGCCTCGATCACTGGACGGGCGAAGAGTTCGAAGGTCAGGAAGGCCGAGACCGGGTAGAAGGGAAGCCCCAGGACGGGTTTGCGCTCGATGGCCCCCAAAGCTACTGAGTGGCCCGGCTTGATGGCGACCCCGTGCACGATCAGTTCGCCCATGCGCTCGAAAAGGGTAGCCAGCAGCGGCGTCCGGTGAGAAGGACCGGCGACCACCAATACCATGTCATGGGTGCAGGCGGCCCGATGCAGGGCCTCTTCGACCTCTTCGAGCCGCTCGGCCACCACGCCCAAGGGGCAGGGTTCGGCACCTGCCCAGTGGACCAGCCCGGTCAGGATGGGTGAATTGGAGTCGATCATCTCGCCGACCCCGGGCGGAACGCTGGCGGGGACCAGGCTGGAACCCACCGCCAGGATGGCCACGCGGGGGCGTCTGTAGACCTGGACGGTCAACACTCCGCCCGCCAGCATGGCGCCGATCTCCAAGGGCCCGATCCGATAATCCCTCGGCAGGATCACCTCCCGATCAGCCAGGTCCTCGCCGGCCGGTCGGACGTTGCGCCAAGGTGTGGAGGGGCGATCCACCTCGACCACCTCGATGCTGGCCAGACGGATTTCGTGAATGGGCACCACGGCATCGAAGCCCTCAGGCAAGGCCGAACCGGTGTCCACGAAGGTTCCGTCCCGTCCCAGGTGCAGGGCACAGGGGGAGTCGGGAGTCGCCCCCACCGTGTCGCGCGAACGCAGGGCCAACCCGTCGATGGCAGCGGCATAATAGTGCGGCGAGGAGATCTGCGCCGTTACCGACTGGCTGGTCACCCGCCCCGCCGCCTCTCCTACCGGAATCTCTTCCAACTCGGTACGGCGCAAGGCCCGCAAGAACTGTAATTCGGAGATCCAACGCTCGCGCGCCTCATCCAGGGGGACCTCCGGGAGCTCCAGGCCAGCGTACAGACTCTGCGGCATTCCCTTAACCTTCCTCGCCTTGCAGGGCGGCTTGCGCCAGCAGGCGTCGAGCCACCTGGGGGTTGGCGCGTCCCCGCGTGCGCTTCATGAGTTGCCCCACCAGGACATTCAAGGCCTTGTCCTTGCCCAGACGGAACTCCTCGACGGCCTGGGGGTGGTCCTGAAGCACTGCCATGACCTCTTCCCGTAGCGCATCTTCGCCGGAGATCTGGGCCAGGCCCAGGCGCTCGACCAGTTCCGCGGGCTCTCCACCCTCCCGGAACAGGTGCTCCAGAAGTATTCGAGCGCCCTTGTTGCTTATTGTTCCCTGGTCTACCAGGGTGAGTACTTCGGCCAGGGCCTGAGGGCGCAGCCTGCCCTGAGCGAGATCGATCCCCGACTCGCGGGCCAGCCTGGAGAGTTCG
>JAAZKF010000058.1 GCA_012799975.1 Burkholderiales bacterium | reverse complement strand
TGGCTTCGGCAGCCAGGCGTGGCAGCGGGATGTCTTCTGGCAGGTGACACCAGACGTAGTATCCGCCTTGGGGATGGGTCCAGGACAACCCCAGGCGGGCCAGGGGGGAGTAGCGCTTCCAGAAGGGTGTTGCGACGCGCGGTGTACTCCGGGCGGATCTTCTCGATGGGGCGCGCCAAAAGGCCCTCGGGCAGGAAGCGCCGGGCTACCCACTGGTTCAGGGTGGCCGTGTGTAGATCGACCGTCTGCCGGGCTACGGCCAGTTGTCGGATGGCAGAAGCAGGACCATTGAACCAGCCAATCCGGAGCCCGGGGCACAGGGTTTTGGAGAAGCTGCCCACCTGCAGGACCTGCCCGGAAGAGTCCAGGGTCCGCAGGGAAGGCAAGGTCGGACCTTCGTCCTTGAGCACGCGGTGGGCCGACAACACGGTGCGGTTCACGCCCGGGGTGCGTGCCAGGAGTCTCTCGGGCGGGAGGTTCAAGCCGGCCTTCAGCTCACCGGCCAGTATCTCCCGCCGGGTACCCAGGTTGATTTGCCGGAAGAGGGGGACCTCCATGCCCCGGTCCAGGCGCAGGCCCAGAGTGGGGTTATGGGAAAGGTCATCCATCCAATCCCTCCTTGACGAACAGCCAAGGACAGTATCGCCTCGGATAAGGGTTGAGATCAAGCACCAATTGGATGGGTTGGGGCCATCCAATCACGGTCGGTTCCACGGATTACGCCTCCAGGCGGACCCGGTCCGTGAGTCGGTGCAGGGCGACCTCCTCCAAGACCTCTGGTTCAGGAAGCCCGTGAAGTCCCGAGCCATGAAGAGGGTCATGGAGGTATGGGTACTTCCTGCCCGGCGACCCACAGGCCCTCCTCGTCGGACCAGGTGTAGGGAGTCTGGGTAGCATGGGTCAGGACCATGATCTTCTGGATGTGCGGGTCGCCCGTCCCGGTGCCTCCGAAGAGGAATTTGGCGTAACGCTTCCGGTCATCCACGGTGATCCGCACATGGAATCCATAGTCGCCGCCCGGTTCGAGTCCCCCAGCGGAGTGTTCCAGGACCCGGACCTGTTGGACGTGATCCCCCTTCCGCAGCAACAGGATCCCGTCACGGCCTCGCAGTTGGAGCATCTCCCGCAGGGCGGACTCCGGGTCCTGGGACTGAGCTCCCTTTTCAGCGTAGACAGGGGGGGGCACCAATGGAGCTGAAACTTCTTGTCGCCCCGCAACGGCCGCTGGAAAATCCGGTTCGCGTTCGGTGGTTGGCGACCCACACGCCAGCAGGCCCAGGAGGGCGGCCAGGGCCAGTCCTGCCCCTGGTTTCCACCCCCCCCATCCGCTTCCCCGCATCAAGGAACCGACCTCCTGCCTTCTGGCCTTCCTTGGTTTCCCCGGAATTCCAGGACCGGGTCCGGCTTCCTGTCTGCTGCCACCCCGAACCCGAGAGGCGGCCTTGAGGGCGGAGAGGAGGCCACCTGAGGCAGACGAATCGGTCCTCATGTCTAAGCCTTTGGGGGCGAGACCCCTGGTGTGGGGGCTC
>JAAZKF010000057.1 GCA_012799975.1 Burkholderiales bacterium | reverse complement strand
TCCAGCCTGGACTTGTTCACGCGATAGATGGCATAACGGCCTTCAGGCTGCGGATCCTTCTTATGGGTTCCCGCGACCAGAAGTTCCTTGATTCCATCGCCTGTGACGTCCGCCAAAGCGACCATCATCCTGGACTCGTAAGGGACCATACCACGGGTGACCAGCTCACGAACACCCGCCGCCACAGCCCCCATTTCCTTGTAGTTCTCTACGGGATAGCTGCCCATGGGCCCTTCGACCACCTGGTGAACCTTCCAATACAGATCGGTGTCACTGGCCAGTCGCCGCAGCGAGGTCTGGACCTCGGGATTCTGCTCATCCAATCGGGTGGCCCTTTCCAGTCGGACCCGAGCCTCCCCCGGTTGTCCCTTGGTCTCCAGTTCCTTGGCCCAGTCCAGAAGCATGGCGGCTGCCGCCTGTTGCATCTGGGGGCGGCCGATGCACAGGTCGATGGCCTGGATGAGTGCAGCCCTGCTGCGCGGGGAATCCCCGCCTTCCTCGGCCGCGCGTGACTGCATGAAGAGCGCCCGCACCAGGTTGGAACGATAATCCGTGTTGTCGACGTTGGAGTTCAGCAGGATCCGGTATTCCTGGATCGCTTTCTCAAATTTGCCGGCTTGAAGGGCCTGGGCTGCGGATTGCTGGAGATCCCGGGACTGCTTCCAGGTCCACAACCAGGAACTGCTGGCAGCCGCCAGCACCGCGATGAGGACCAGGACGGCGGTCAGATTGAAGGCCATTTTCCCCCGGCTGACCTTCCGACGGAGTTGCTTCTGCAGACCGGCTGCCTCTTCGGCCAGCGTGGGATCGTAGGCCGCCGCGATCTGCAACAACTCGATCACGTCCTGGGTAGTCGCCGTCCTCCCTTGCCACAACGAGGTGTTGTTTTCCTGAAAAGCCTCGGTGGCCAGGCGAGCCCGTTCCATGGCGACCTGGCCCAGGGCTCGCCGGAGTTCATTGCCCAGAGGGCCCTCCGCACAAGGGATCAGCGCTTCATAGATCTCGACGCGTTCGAGGCCAGAAGCTGCCGGGTCGTTCTGGCTCAACCAACGGAAGACGAATTCGATCAGATCCGAGGGTAATTCCTGACAGGCTCCGGACAGGTTGCGCAAGGCCTGAACGGCTGCCGTGGGATTCTCCTCCTTGAGATAACAGGCCGTCAGCAGGACCACCGCATCGGCGTGCGCGGCCTGGACATCGAGCAACTTTCGGCACAGGACTCGTGCTTTGGAGGTCTGCCCGTCCCGGTACAGCGCCACCCCTGCGGCAATCGAGAGGCGCCGGGCGGTCACGTGGACCTCCAGGGATTGGGCTGGAGCCTGGATGCGGATCACCCCGGGAACCGCGCCGTCGGGAAGACTGCCGAGGTCGGCGGTGACCGCGATCCGCGTGCGGTTCCCCGCAAACTCGGTGGGTTCCAAAGTCAGCCAGGAGACCTCGGCCAACAGGATTCCAGACAGGTAGCCACGACCCGAATTCCGGATCTCCAAAGCGCTGGTCAAGGTGGGCCCAGGGCCCTCCAGCTCCAGTGTCGCCGGGACTACCTCCATCCGGGGTGGGTCGACCAGATTGCTGGCCAGCAGGAAGGACTCCAGCCCGACAGAGCGCTGTTCATGGTTGCGCCGCGCCGTCCGGGCCGCCTCGGCCAGATCCAGGCGCCCATTCTCGCTGAACCAGAACTCCAGATCACCGTTATAGAGGTGTTGGATGGCGTTCTCCCAATGGCGGTCCAATTCCAGGACCAGGTCCTCGGGAGTGGCGGCCTGCCAACCGGCAAAAGACGTGAAGACCGCGCGGGGAGGTTTTTCGAAGATATCCGTACCGCACGAGAGGCACAGCGCCACGTTGGCCGGACTCTCGGCTTTGCAGGACGGACAAGGCTTTGCCTGGACGGGTTCCCCCAGGTCTTGAAGAACCTCCTCGGGGGTCCCGACACACCCGAAGGCCAGGCACCGGGTCAGACCTTCCCAGCATTCCTGGTGGTATAAGTTCTGGCAACGAAGGCACGCAGTGCGCCTGGCCTGCCCCTCCAGAGGCTTGGCACAGACCGGACAAAGACGAGAATTCTCAGCCATCTGACCCTTCCAGGAGGGAAGTGCCCTCGGGCGTAGGATTCGTTGTTCTCAAAATTCCGAAGGCCCGGTTCCCGTCAACGTCAAAATTCCGTAGTTCGAAGCGAAATTCCTCCAGACTCCGGACCAGCGGAAAGGTCCCAGACCATGCCATCCTCGGCTCGTTCCACCGGGCATGAACAGGTCCGTTGCACCTGCCCGGGAAGATCCACCATTTCCGTGATCGGGGCCAGATGGGTCAGGACCACCCGCGCGACGCCGGCCTGGGAAGCCAGGCGTCCGACCTCCTCCGGGCCCAGATGGCCTTCCAGAGGGGGCGAATCGCCATCCCTCGTGCACTCGCACAACAGCAGGTCCGCCCCAGCCGCAGCCGCAGCCAATCCTCCGCATTCGGCCGAGTCCCCCGAATAGCACAACACCCGACCGGCCGACTCGAATCTCCAGGCCAGGGCCGGCTCCGACCCGTGCCGAACCGGGAAGGCTCGAGCCCTCCATCCCCTCCCCTGAAACCAGGAGCCGTCTTCCTCGTGAATCTGACGTTGCCAGCCCCGGGGGCGCAACCAGCGAAAGGGGGTCTCCAAATCCTCCAGGAACCTGCCCAGACCAGAAGGCCCGTAAAAATGCAGCGAATCGACCGGCCTCCAGGCTTCGCTGTAGTTGCAGGCAAAGAGGAAGGCGATGAGTTCCGCCGTGTGATCGGGGTGGAAATGGCTGAGAAAGACATGCCTGGCCCGTCGAGGGTCAAGCCCGTACAGCAGGGCGGAGCGCAGGGCTCCCGGGCCCATTTCCAAGAGCAGGAGATCCTCCCCTGCTTCCAGGGCATAGGCTGAGGCTCCGCGGCGCCGGGTGGGTTCGAGGACCCCCGAACCTAGGACGAAAAGGCGCACGAAGCGTCGACCTCCAGCGGGAGCTTTTCCAGGGGCCGGTACAAGGCGTCTCGGCGGACCGGCTCGCGCCCGGTCTCGAGAATCATTCCACGCAGGTTCTCCTCCGCCAGGCCTGCGGGCGAGAGGCAGCCGGCCATGTGGGTGATCCGCTCTTCGACGACGGTGCCGTCGAGATCATCGGCCCCGAACCACTGAGCCCGCGCCGCCACCTCGAGACCCGCCATCACCCAATAGGCCTTGATGTGAGGGATGTTGTCCAGCATCAGCCGGCTGATGGCCAGGTCGCGAAGCATCCCTTCGTCGCTCATCAGGGGAAGCCCGGAAAGCCGGGTATTGGCGGGATGAAAACGGAGCGGGATGAAGGCCAGGAAACCTCCGCTACGCTCCTGGGCCCGGCGCAGCCGGTCCATGTGCTCGAGGCGCTCGGCCGGCTTCTCGATGTGTCCCACCAACATGGTGGCGCTGGTGGGGATCCCCAGACGATGGGCGCAGCCGTGGATCTCCAGCCAACGCTCCGGAGTGGTCTTGGCCGGGTGCAGCTTGCGCTGGACGCGCTCGACCAGGACCTCGGCTCCCCCTCCAGGCATGGAACCCAGGCCATGAGCCTTGAGATCCTGCAGGACCCACTCGATACTACGCCCGGCAAGCCTGGAGAAGTGCTCGATCTCCACGGCGGTGAAGGCCTTCAGGTGCAGGCCGGGAGCGGCGCGATGCAAGGCCTCGAGAAGGTCGGGGTAGAAGCGGTAGGGGTGCCCGGGGTGCAACCCGCCGACGATGTGGACCTCGGCGCCCGGGACGCCGCGCAGGGGTCGGATCCGCTCCACCATCTCCTCGACCGTCATCTCGTAGCCTCCGGGTTCGCCCGGCTTACGAGCGAAGGCGCAAAAGAGGCAAGAGCCCACGCAGAGGTTGGTGTAGTTGAGATGGAGATTGACCACGTAGGTGGTCCGATTGCCGAAAGCCCGCTCGCGGCGGAGGTTGGCCAGCTCACCCAGCCAGGTCAGGTCGGGTTCGGCATAGAGGGCCAGACCTTCTTCCAAGGTCAGGCGCTGCCCGGTCTGGACCTTGGCGGTGAGGGTGCGGCGCAGATCTCCACTGTCCATTGAACGCGGTTCTCCTTTTCAAGGACGCTCTCCGCGTGACAACTCTTCCCGGGGAGCTCAACAGGGCGCCGCCGATCCCCCTCGATCCAGACGGCTCCGTCCTGTCGACCCCTTCTTCCATAGCGGAACCGGCTCCTTCAGCCGTCCAGGTCCTGCGCCAGGCCCGCCCCACCCGCGATGGCAAACTCGGAATCCCGGGCAGCCCTTTCTGTCTAGTCTCCACACTTCTGCAAGTGGTCGGGGACGGTGCGCAAGCGGTCTGGAAAACTGTCAGCACAGGTCCAGCCAGGTTTTCAGGGGGGCAGCATCCGCTCCATCTGGACGGAGAGGGTTATGCCATAGGAGGATTCAGGGGTTTGCACCGGTCTGGGGGAATCGGGAGGGTCATGGTAGAATGGCCGGCATCGCGGGGACCCTGGAACCCAGGAATGGACATACCAGGACCGCCGGTCCGCTCGTGCCAGAAGCACGAACCCGGCGGATCCGCCTCCGGCACACCGACGACGTGCATGGAACGCCAGGCCCGCAGCCCGGCCAACAGATCCTGGCGACCCCGGGAGGGCGCCGAATCGACAAGCGAACCGGGATCGGCACACACCAGACGCCGAGCCAACCCTGAAAGGAGCCGGTCACTCCGAACCGACCGACGATTGATGACTGCAGGATCCACCACCAGCACTGATCTCAAACCCCCCATCCGCCGAGTTCTGAGACCCATCCAGCAGTTCATCAAGACCGAGAGCTCTAGTGGACTGGTGCTTCTGGCCAGCACGGTCATCGCGCTTATCTGGGCCAACCTGGCGCCGGAAAGCTACAACAGCACCTGGGATACCCGGGCCAGCTTCCGTCTGGGGGCCGCCGTGATGGAGCTTTCCCTGCGCGACTGGGTCAACGACGGCCTGATGGTCATCTTCTTCCTGCTGGTGGGGATGGAGATCAAGCGCGAGCTCCTGGTCGGAGAACTCTCCTCGCCCCGCAAGGCCCTTCTTCCGATCGCCGCCGCCCTGGGTGGCATGGTGGTCCCCGCCTTGTGCTATCTGAGCCTGAACATAGGCACCGACTCGGCCCGGGGTTGGGGGATTCCCATGGCCACCGACATCGCCTTCGCCCTGGGAGTCCTGGCCTTGCTGGGACGGCGCGTCCCCACGGGAGTGAAGGTCTTCCTGGCGGCCCTGGCCATCGCCGACGACCTGGGCGCGGTCCTGGTCATCGCCATTTTCTATACCGAATCGCTGCAATTCTCGGCCCTGGGCGCCTCCGTACTAATCTTCCTGGTCCTGCTGCTCTCCAACTGGGCGGGAATCCGCTGGCTGAGCTGGTACGGCGTATTTGGCCTGCTGCTTTGGCTGGCGGTCTTCAATTCGGGCGTACACGCCACCATCGCAGGAGTCCTTCTGGCCATGGCCATGCCGGCCTGGTCGCGGATCGATCTGCCCCGGTTCCGACAGCACCTGGAGGAGACCACCCGGGAGCTCAAAGAACACGGCGATCCCACGGGAACCGTCCTGGCCGACGAAGACCTGCTGTCCCGGGTGACGAACCTGCGCTCAGCCTGCACGCGACTGCAGCCCTCGCTGCATCGGCTCGAACACGACCTGGCCCCCTGGGTGGCCATGCTCATCATGCCGATCTTCGCCATGGCCAACTCCGGAGTCTATCTGGCCCAGGCCGGCTCCGGCTTGGGTGATCCCCTGGCCTTGGGGATCGCGCTGGGCCTCCTGGTGGGCAAGCCCGTGGGCATCACCCTGGGATCGTGGCTGGTGGTCCGCTTCGGCCTGGCCAGCCTTCCCCGCAACACCTCCTGGAAGCACCTCGTGGGCGTCGGAATGCTGGGCGGGGTGGGCTTCACGATGGCCTTGTTCATCGCCGGTCTGGCCTTCGGAGAGGGGGCCCGGCTGGATACCGCCCGCCTGGCCATCCTGAGTTCCTCGGCGCTGGCTGGCTTCGCGGGGTTCCTGTTCCTGCGCCGGATGCCTCCGGTCAAACTGGAGGAATAGAGAATCCGGCAGCAAACCCTGAGCCTTCTGATGGTCCCCTACTGCACCCGAAACCGCGTCCTGACGCTGCTCATGGCCCTGGCCCTACTGGTCACCCATGGGCTGGGTGCATCACATTCCCACTGCCACGGTAGGCACCAGGGCCCACCTGGATGCCGAGGCCCGGCATCCAGCCACCCGCCAGACGGTTCTGCCCACCTCGAGGAGGGCAGCGCCGAATCCGGTTTCTGCCTGCTATGCGCCCTCCTGGGCGATCCACCCGGCTGCGCGACGCCGGCTTCCCCTCCGGACCCGAACAGATTCCTGGAGAGCCGCCCCGCCCTCCGGGACCTCCCCCCGGCCCACCTCCTTTACCTGGGCCAGCCCGGGCGCTCACCGCCGACCTCCTGAAACTGCAGCCGGCCAGCTGGCCCTCTCATTCTTGAGAGGGTCCTGCAGCGATTCTCGCGAGCCGACCCCGGTCGCGGCTCCAGGCCATCCCTGGGAACCCGACCGGGCTCCCAGACCGTTCCACGGACTGAATCGCCTTTCTCCCCCGATACATCAGGAGGTTTCACCCCATGTCCTGGTCATACCCGTCCCTGAAACGGACGCTGGCCCTATGCACGCTTTTCCTGACGTGCCTGGCTGCCCCCGTCCCGGCCCAGCCCACCACGCCAGAGGATCCCCGCGATCGCGAGATCCGCGAGCTGCGCCAGCGCCTCGAAGAACAGCAATCCCAAATCGATCAGCTCCGTCAGACCCTGGAGGGACTCCTGCGGCCCTCAGCCCAGGCGGAACCCTCTACCCAGGCAGACCCCACCATCCCGACTCCCGCCCCCGAGGGCGAGCACGCCCAGGATCCGGGCCCCGAACCGCCGCCGGCCAGCGCCGTCCAGACCGATCTAAACTCCTCGGCTACCGGCTCCCAACCCTCCATGAACCCCAATATCTCGGTCTCGGCCCTTTTGGGAGGACAAAAGGGAGGGCGCCCCGAGGACGCCCAGCGGAACACCTTCTTCGTCGAGGAGGTGGAACTGGCGCTCCAGGCTCCCGTGGACCCCAAGACCCGACTGGACGCCTTCATCGGATTCCATAGCGGCGAAACCCCCGAGGTGGAGGAAGCCTACGCCACCTATACCGGCCTTCCGGGTGGCCTGCAGGCCAGGGCCGGGCTCTTCCTCAACGAGGTGGGACGGATCAACACCGTCCATACCCACGCCCTGCCCCAGATCGATCGCCCCCTGCCCGCTGAAGAGTTCTTCGGACACTGCGGCTTGCGCTCACCCGGAATCGAACTGTCCTGGCTGGCCCCGGTTCCCTGGTATTCCAAAGCCACGGTGCAGATGGGCAGCCGCTACGGCCACGCCCATGAGCACGCCCACGAGCACGGAGAGGAAGGACACGACGAGGCGCACCACGCCTTCGAACTCTTCCCCAGCGATGGAAATACCAGGCCTTTGTGGGTGGCTCGCCTCGAGAACATGGCCGAGCTGAACCAGGACACCACCCTGATGCTGGGGCTTTCGGGTGCGACCTCCACGATCCATAACCATCACCTGGAGAGCTCCCGGATCGGTGGGGCCGACCTGACCCTGAAGTGGAGTCCCTTGGACAACCCCTATCGGAACCTGGTCTGGCAGACCGAATACCTGGTCGGGCGCCAGAAGCCCATGGATCAGAGGGAGGAAGCCCGGGACTTCGACGGCTGGTACAGCTTCCTGAACTACCGCTTCAACCGGAACTGGCGGGCCGGGGTGCGCTATGACGAGACCGACCTGCCCATGCATCCGGGCGAACGCCAGCGCCGCGCCAGCGCCCTTCTCGAGTTCCTCAACAGCGAGTGGAGCGCCCTGCGCTTCCAATACAGCCGTTATAACCCCACCTTCTCGCGTCCCTTCGACGAGTTCCAGATCCAGTGGAACCTCACCATCGGCCCCCACGGGGCCCACAAGTACTGAGGAGGCCCCGATGTCTTTCCGCCGAGCCTTTCTGGCCATAATCCTGCTCTTGTGCAGCGCCCTCCCCGTCCGGGCCGAGGTCCTGGAGGTCGTGACCACCACCCCCGACCTGGCCGATGCCGTCCGCGGGGTGGGCGGTTCACGCGTCCGGGTCCAGAGCCTGTGCGTGGGCTACCAGAACCCCCACCAGGTGGAGACCCGGCCCAGCTACCTGCGCACGCTGGCCCGGGCAGACGCCTTCATCCAGACCGGCCTGGACCTGGAGGTTGCCTGGGTTCCCGAACTGCTGCGTGGTTCCAGGAACCAGCGCATCATGGCGGGGGGGGCGGGATTCCTGGATGCGAGTAGTGGCATCCGGGTTCTGGAGGTCCCTCGCGGCCCGGTCGACCGCACCATGGGTGATGTCCACCCCATGGGCAATCCCCACTACACGATGGACCCCACCAACATGAAAATCGTGGCCCGCAACGTCACCGGATTCCTCAAGCGGCTGGACCCAGCCGGAGCGGCCACCTACGACGCAGGCTATCGTTCCTATTGGACTGCCCTGGATACCGCCGACCGGCGCTGGAAGGCCCAGATGGCCCCCTTCCGGGGAGTCCCCATCGTGACCTGGCACAGCACCTGGCCCTACTTCGCAAGTCACTTCGGTCTGCAGGTGGTCGGCCACATCGAACCCCAGCCCGGGATCTCCCCCTCGCCCGCCCACCTCAACCGCCTGAGCGCCCTGATTAAGGAGAAAAAGGTCCGGGTCATCTTGATGGAGACCTGGTTCCCCGAGAATATAGCCCAGGCCGTCGCCCGTCAGACCGGGGCCCGAGTGCTCAAGCTCCCGGTCCTGCCCGGCGGGGTCCCCGGCGCGGAAAGCTACGTCCAGATGATGGATCACGTCGTCTCGAATCTGGTCGAGGCCCTCCGATGAATGAGACCCTGGTCGAATTTCGCGGAGTCCGACTGGGCTACGGAGCGCACACCGTCCTTAGCGACCTGGATCTCTGCCTGGTCCGCGGGGACTACCTCGGCCTGGTCGGCCCGAACGGAGCGGGGAAGACCACCCTGCTGCGCGCCCTGCTGGGAAACCTGCGGGCCTTGGAAGGAGAGATCCTCTATCCGGGGGGGAAGCGTCCGCGCTTCGGTTACGTCCCGCAACGGGAGGGGGTGGACGAGGCCTTCCCCTTCTCGGTTGAGGATGTGACCCTCATGGGGCGCTATCCCCGGATGGGTCTGGGCCGTCGGCCCACCCGCTCCGACCGGGACTTCGCCCGTCACTGCCTGGAGCGCGTGGGGATGGCCGATAATCGCCACCGGTCCCTGCGCGATCTTTCGGGAGGCCAGAAACAGCGGGTCCTCATGGCCCGGGCCCTGGCCGGAGAACCCGAGATCCTGCTTCTGGACGAGCCGACCACGGGGATGGACCTGGCCTCGGAGGAGGACACCCTGCACCTGATCGACGGCCTGCACGAGCAAGGCATGACGGTCGTTATGGTGACCCACCTGCTCAACCTGGTGGCCAACCACGCTCCCACCGTGGGCATCCTGAATCGCGGCTTGACGTTGGGACCGGTGGCCCGGATTCTCAACGACGAGCGCCTCTCGGCGCTGTATGGCCGTCCCGTCAAGGTCCTCGAAGTCGGGGGGCGGCGGATCGTCACCGGGTCTCCCCTGCAGAGTGCGGGCTGCGGAGGGGAGGCGACCGCATGCTGATCTCCGACGACTTCACCACCATGGCCCTGGCCTCGGGGGCCCTGGTGGGACTGGTCTGCTCGTATCTGGGCATGTTCGTGGTCTTGCGGCGGATCGTCTTCGTGGGGGCCTCGCTGGCCCAGGCGGCCTCGGCGGGAGTGGCCCTGAGCGCGCTGGCACACTGGCCTCCCGCTCTGGGGGCGGGCCTAGCCATCCTGCTGGGGGTCGGCGTCTTCGCTCACGAACCGGGCCACCGACGTCTGCCCGCTGAGGCCATCGTGGGGGCCGCCTGGGCCGCGGCCGGGGCGGCGGCCGTCCTCTTCCTGGCCTTCGCCCCACACGGCGAGACCCACATGCTGGACCTGCTCTTCGGCAATATCCTGGGCGTCACGCCCGACGACATCGCCTTGCTGGCCGGTGCCTTCGCCGTGGTGGCGGCGATCCACGTGGCCTTTGCCAAGGAATTCCAACTGCTGGCCTTCGACCCCGAGATGGCCCGGACCCTGGGTTATCGCGTGGGTGCCTGGAACTTCCTGTTCTTCCTGACCCTGGGCGGAGCCATCGCCGTGGCCATCCGCGCAGCCGGAGTGCTGCTGGTCTTCGCGATGCTGGTCTTCCCGCCCATGATCGGCCTGCTGGCTTCGCGACGCTGGGCAGGGGCCTGCCTGGTCTCGGCAGGCGCCGCCCTGGGCTCGGTGGGCCTGGGGGTCTGGGCCTCGCTGCGCTGGGACCTGCCGACGGGGCCAGCCATCGTGGCTGTGGCCTTCCTCGGTTTCCTGCTGGCCAGCCTCCTGAGAAGCATCCGGCCCGACTGAAGACCTACAGCGCCTGCCCACGGCCTGTACGCGAAACCCTGGAAAGGTGGTCCCATGAGCTCGAAATCCACTGCCCTCCTGCCCCCCGGCCAGACCCGAGAAATCGTCAACTGCCTGCACCCGCGCTGCGTCCTGTGCGGGCCCCATAACCCCTGGTCCCTGGGCCTGGAGTTCCAGGCGGACCCGGACGGGTCGGTCCAGACCACCTTCCGAGGCCACGAGCGCCTCCAGGGCTACGAGGGAATCCTGCACGGAGGTGTGATTGCCTCGTTGTTGGACGCGGCGATGACTCACTGCCTCTTCCACCACGGAGTGCACGCGGTGACCGCGGCGTTGGACATTCGCTTCAAGGAGGCGGTGCCGCTGAAGGTGCCCCTGCTGGTCAGGGCCCACCCCCGCTCGATGCGCCCCTCCCTGTTCCGCCTGGAGGCCGAGATAATCTGGGAGGACCGGGTCCTAGCCAGCGCCGAGGCCCGTTTCATGCCACCGCGCACCTTATAGGGCTGAGGACTTCGCCAGACCCACCTCCGCGGCGGCGGAGTTCTGCCGAAGGTCGTCTGGAGGGATCGGCAAGGCCTCCGGGAAATTTCCCCGCATGGCAGGAGGCGCGGTTGACCGTGCCTTCCCGCTCTAGACACAAGGCAAGGAGGCCCACGTGTTGACTGTGAAAGACCGGTTGCGGCTCCTGGCCGCAGCCCTGCTGCTGACCATCCTCCTGCTCCCGACAGCGGCCCGGGCCGAGTTCCTGAGCGACGAAGGGTTGGACCAGACCCTGGCGCCCATCGCCCTGTATCCCGACTCGCTGCTGGGCCTGGTCCTGGTCGCCTCCACCTACCCCGACCAGGTCGTGACCGCCAACCAATACGTCAAGGCCTACCCCTCCGCCGACCCGTCGGCTCTATCCTCGGCCCTGGATGCTTTCAACTGGGACCAGAGCGTCAAGGCTCTGTGCAGCCTGCCCGACGTGCTGGGCACGATGGCCAACGACATGAACTGGACCAACACCCTGGGCCAGGCCTTCGTGGACCAGACCAACGACGTCTATGACTCGATCCAGCGCCTGCGCGCCCAGGCCCAATCCACCGGAGCGCTGAAGAGCAGCGGCGAGGTCGTCGTGCAGACCGACGACTCCGGTTACATCATGATCGGCTCTGCGAACCCCCAGGTCGTCCATGTGCCGACCTACGACCCCGCCGTGGTCTATGGCTGGCGTCCCGGCCGGGTGGTAGCCACCACGGCCCTGGCCTGGGGCACGGTGGCGGTCCTGAACGAACTTTTCTACGGTTCGTGCTGGGACTGGCACGGCCACCACATCTACGTGGGCCCGGGATACGGCCACTGCGGCTACTACAACGGCCGTGTGAACCCCTGGGGTGGCAACAACGTCAACATCAACATCCGCAACAACATCCACAACAACATCCACAACGGGAACACGAACTGGAAACCCGGCACCCGCCCCGGCCCCCATCACTGGCACGGCAGGGACGGCTATCCACAGCCCGACTCCCAGGTGCGACCCCGGCCGGGCGGGGACAAGCGACCCGACGCCCGACCAACCAGGCCAGAGAACCGACCCGATGTCCGGCCGGGCGGGGACAAGCGACCTGACGCCCGACCAACCAGGCCAGAGAACCGACCCGATGTCCGGCCGGGCGGGGACAAGCGACCTGACGCCCGACCAACCAAGCCGGGAAACCGACCCGACGTCCGGCCGGGCGGGGACAAGCGACCCGACGCCCGACCAACCAGGCCAGAGAACCGACCCGATGTCCGGCCGGGCGGGGACAAGCGACCTGACGCCCGACCAACCAAGCCGGGAAACCGACCCACACCCAATGCCTCCCGACCGCAAAACCGCCCCACACACGGCCTGGACGTAGGATCAGGAAGCCGGACCCGACAGGAAGCCCAGAGGGGGCAACAATCGCGCTCCGCGCAGTCCCGGGTCTCGAAACCCTCCGCGCGGCCGCAGGCGCCCCGCTCGAGCAGTTCCGGCGGACGGCGGCGCTAGGATCCTGGCTCCCAGAAGGAGGCACTTCATGAGACAAGTGATTCGGTTCCCCCGGCTGGCCACATGGCTGGCCCTGCTCCTGGTCCTGACGGGCGTCCTGCCGGCCCGAGCCGACCAGCCTCCCCCCACCTGGCCGACGCCCCAGGCCGCCCTGGAGGCCTTCGTGAAAGCCGTCCGGTCCGGGGATGAAGACCGCATGATCGCCGTGCTGGGCCGGGAAAGCCATCCGATCATCCGCTCGGGCGACCCGGTCGCCGACCAGCAGGCCCTCCAGAACTTCCTGGCCGCCATAAAGGACAGGGTCTTCTACCAACCCCACGGCCAGGACCAGGTGACCATCAACGTCGGCTTCAACAACTGGCCGATGCCGGTGCCCCTGGTCAAGACGGGGAATGCCTGGCACTTCGACGCGGCAGCCGGCCTCGAAGAGATGCTGAACCGCCGGATCGGGCGCAACGAACTGGCTGCCCTGGAGGCCCTGACAGCCCTGACCGAGGCCCAACAGGACTACTACAGACAGGACTTCGATCAGGACGAGGTCGTCGAATACGCGGCCCGGATCGTCTCTTCCGAAGGTAAGCGGGACGGCCTGTACTGGCCTGCGGAACCGGGAGAGACCCCCAGCCCCTTGGGTCCCCTCTTCGCCCAGGCCCAACAGGAGGGGTACTCCAAGCAAGGAGAGCCCTATCACGGCTACTTCTATCGGATCCTGACCGAGCAGGGGCCCGAGGCCAGCGGGGGCGCCTACAGCTACCTGGCCAACGGCCACATGGTGGGCGGCTTCGCGGTGGTAGCCTGGCCGGCCGAGTACGGCCTCAGCGGGATCACCACCTTCCTGGTCAACACCAACGGCCTGGTCTGGCAGAAGGACCTGGGGCCCGATACCGACACGCAGTGCCGGGCCATGACCACCTACAACCCGGACCAGACCTGGACCCTGGTGAAGTAGGGGCAAAGCCGCAGGACCTCTTCGGGGCCCTTACGAAAGTCCGGCCGCAAAGGAGCCGGACTTTCGTGTCTGCAGCAGAGCCCCGGAACTCGAACTTCGCCTTCTTGGAGCCCTACGAGCCCCTGGCTCGCCTGGGCTTCCTGGCCGAGAGGCTGTATGCCGAGGACCCCTGCAGCACCCTGGTCAAACTGCGCCACTTCGGCGAGGTGCTGGCCCAGAAGGTAGCCGCCCGCTACGGGGCCTGGACCTCACCCCAAGAGAACCAGGCCAGCCTGCTGGCCCGGTTGCGCGGCATGGGATTGAACCAGGACGTCCTGGGCCTCTTGCACGAGCTGCGCCGGGCCGGCAATGCGGCCGCCCACGAGATGGTCGGTGACGGCCGGACCGCCCTGCAGCAGATCCGGATGGCCCGGGCCCTGGGCCAGTGGTACGTGCGCCTGGTGGCCGACAGGAACTTCCAGGCACCTCCTTTCGTCCCGCCTCCCGACCCCCGCAAGGCCTCCGAGGCCTTGCGGGCCGATCTGCGCCGGCTGCGCGAGGAGCTGGTGGCGGCCCGGGCGGAATCCGCAGACCTCCAGGAGCGTGCCCGGGCCGAGGCCATCCGCCGCGCCGACGCCGAGGCCCTGGCGGCCCAACGGGCGGAAGAGGCCGCCTTCTGGCAGTCCACGGCCAGGCAACGGGAGCAGGAACTGACCTCGGAGCTCCTGCAACTCCAGGCGGATCTGGCCGAGGCCCAGAAGGAAGCCGAAGAGGCCGGGGTGGTCGAGACGGCGCCGGAGGCCCTGGCCACCACCCCGCTGAGCCTGAGCGAGGCGGACACCCGCCACCTCATCGACCAGCAGCTCCGGGAGGCCGGCTGGGAGGTAGATAGCCAGGCCCTGACCTGGGGCTCAGGCGCCCGCCCGCTGAAGGGCCGGAGCATGGCCATCGCCGAGTGGCCCACCGAAAAGGGACCGGCGGACTACGTGCTCTTCGTGGACCAAGTCCCCGTGGCCGTGGTGGAGGCCAAGCGGAACAACAAGAACGCGGCCTCCGCCATCGAACAGGCCAAGCGCTACAGCCGGGGATTCGCCATCCAGGGCGGACTGAAGGACCCCGGCGGGCCGTGGGGGGAGTACCGCGTTCCCTTCCTGTTCTCGAGCAACGGCCGGGCCTTCTTGAGGCAACTCCCCGAGATGAGCGGGACCTGGTTCCTGGACGCCCGCAACCCCACCAACCACCCCCGCGCCCTGAACGGCTGGTATACCCCGACGGGCCTGAAGAAGCTGCTGGCCCAGGACGTCGAGGCTGCCCACCAGGCCCTGCGCCAGGAACCCGCCGACTATCTGGACCTGCGCTACTATCAGCGGGAGGCCATCGCGGCCGTGGAGGCCGCCCTGGAGGCCGGGCGTCGCGAAGTGATGGTGGCCATGGCCACCGGCACGGGCAAGACCCGGACCTGCATCGGGTTGCTCTACAGGCTGCTGAAGGCCGAACTCTTCCAGCGAGTCCTCTTCCTGGTGGACCGCACCGCCCTGGGCGAGCAGGCCCTGAACGCGCTGCAGGGCTTCAAACTCGAGCGAATGCAGGCCTTCCCCGACATCTACGAGGTCAAAGGTCTGACGGACTCGTCCCCGGGGCCCACCACCCGACTGCACCTGGCCACGATCCAGGGGATGATGCGGCGCCTCCTCTTCCGGGAGGAAGAGGCTCTGGCCATCCCGGTCGACCAGTATGACTGCATCGTGGTGGACGAGTGCCACCGGGGCTATAGCCTGGACCGCGACCTGAGCGAAGCCGAGCTTACCTTCCGCAACGAGCTGGACTATATCTCGAAGTACCGCCGGGTCCTGGACCACTTCGATGCGGTGAAGGTGGGCCTGACCGCCACCCCCGCCCTGCACACCAGCGCCATCTTCGGCGACCCCGTCTATGAGTATGGTTATCGCCAGGCCGTGCTGGACGGCTATCTGGTGGACCATGAGCCGCCCTTCCGGATCGTGACCGCCCTGGCCGAGGACGGCATCACCTGGCAGGCCGGCGAATCCGTGGAACTCTATCGGGTCAAGAACCAGCAACTCGACCTCTTCCACCTGGAGGACGAGGTCACCCTGGAGCTGGAGACCTTCAACCGCAAGGTCCTTACCGAGAGCTTCAACCGGACCGTCTGCCGGGTCCTGGCCCAGCACATCGACCCCGAGGACGACGGCAAGACCCTGGTCTTCTGCGTGAACGACACCCACGCGGACATGGTGGTCCGCCTCCTGAAGGAGGCCCTGGACGAGCGCTATGGCGGGGTGGACGACGACGCCGTCATGAAGATCACCGGCGCTGCCGACCGCTGCCTGGAGAAGATCCGCCACTTCAAGAACGAGAAGTACCCCAACGTGGCCGTCACGGTGGACCTGCTGACCACCGGCATCGACGTCCCCGAGATCGTCAACCTGGTCTTCCTGCGCCGGGTCAAAAGCCGCATCCTCTACGAGCAGATGCTGGGCCGGGCCACCCGCCTTTGCGACGCCATCGGCAAGGAGTGCTTCCGGATCTACGATGCCGTGGACCTCTATGCCGGGATGGAACCCTACTCCAACATGAAGCCGGTGGTGGCCAACCCGAAGATCACCTTCCGCCAACTGGTGGACGAACTCGAGCAGGTCCAGGACTCCCCCGCCCGTCATGCCATCATCGAGCAGTTCCTGGCCAGGCTGCAGCGGAAGAAGGGCAAGGTGAAGGGCGCGGACCTGGAGCAGTTCACGGCCATCGTAGGCCTGACCCCGCAGGAACTGGCCCGGACCCTGAAGGAGATGGACCCCGACCAGGCCGCGGCCTGGCTGCAGGGCCGGGGCGAGATGGCCGACCTCCTGGACCGGGTTGCCGGGGACGGCACCGTGTTCATGGTATCCCACCACGAAGACGAGCTGCGCCGGGTAGAGCAGGGCTATGGCGAGGGGCAACAAAGGCCGGCCGACTATCTGGAGTCCTTCCGCCGCTTCATCCGGGAGAACCTCAACGAGATCACCGCCCTGCAGGTGGTGCTGCAGCGCCCGCGGGACCTGACCCGCCAACAACTGCGCGAGCTGAAGCTGGAACTGGACCGCCACCACTTCCGCGAGACGGAACTGGAAAGCGCCTGGCGCGAGACCACCGACCAGGAGGTGGCGGCCTCGGTGATCGGCTTCATCCGGCAGGCGGCCCTGGGCTCCCCCCTGGTCCCCTACGCCGAGCGGGTGGAAAAGGCCCTGCAGCGGATCCTGGGCCGCGCCGGTTGGGACCCGCAGCAACGCAAATGGCTGGAGCGGATCGCCGCCCAGATGAAGGCCGAGACCATCGTCGACCGGGCCGCCCTGGACGCCGGCGAATTCGCCCGTAGGGGCGGCTTCCGGCGCCTGGACCGGCTCTTCGAAGGCCGGCTGGCGCAGGTCCTGGGCGACCTGCACGAAGCGGCCTGGGATGACCGCCAGACCGCCTGACCCTGAGCCCGAGAAAACCAGACATTGAGGTAAGCCCGTGAGCCTGAGCAGCCGAACCAGCGACATAGTCGCCCGCCTGTGGAGTTTGTGCCACATCCTGCGGGACGATGGCATCACCTACCACCAGTACGTGACCGAGCTTACCTACCTGCTCTTCCTGAAGATGATGAAGGAGCTGGGCGAGGAGCGGGAGAGCCGGCTGCCCGAGGGTTGGCGCTGGGACGACCTGGCCCGGCGGGAGGGGATCGAGCAGCTCGACTTCTACCGCACGCAACTCATCGAGTTGGGAGGGCACTCCTCGCCGCGGGTGCAGGCCATCTTCGCCAACGCCAACACCGCGCTGCGCCAGGCCAGGAACCTGAAGGCCCTGACCGACGCCCTCGACGGGCTGGACTGGTACAGCGCCCGCGAAGAGGGCCTGGGCGAGATGTACGAGGGCCTGCTGGAGAAGAACGCCAACGAGGTGAAGTCCGGCGCCGGCCAGTACTTCACCCCCCGCCCCCTCATCGACACCATGGTGCGCCTGGTGGACCCCCGGCCGGGCGAGCGCGTCCAGGACCCCGCCGCCGGGACCGCCGGCTTCCTGGTGGCCGCCGACCGGCACGTCCGCGCCGCTACCGACGACTACTTCGACCTTAGCGAAGCCGAGCAGCACTTCCAGCGCCGGGAGGCCTTCCAGGGGGTGGAGCTGGTCCCCGACGTGCACCGCCTGGCCCTGATGAACCTGATGCTGCACGACATCGAGGGGGAACTGCTGCAGGCGGATACCCTCTCCCCCGCCGGCGCCGCGCTGCCCAAGGCGGACGTGATCCTGACCAACCCGCCCTTCGGCACCAAGAAGGGGGGCGGGCTGCCGACCCGGGACGACTTCACCTTCCCCACCTCCAACAAGCAACTGGCCTTCCTGCAGCACATCTACCGGGGCCTGGTGAAGGGCGGTCGGGCCGCCGTGGTCCTGCCGGACAACGTCCTCTTCGAAGAGAATACCGGCACCCGCATCCGGGCCGACCTGATGGACAAGTGCGACCTGCACACCCTGCTGCGCCTGCCCACCGGCATCTTCTATGCCCAGGGAGTGAAGACCAACGTGCTTTTCTTCACCCGCGGCCAGACCGAGAAGGGCAACACGCAAGCCGTCTGGATCTACGACATGCGCACCAACATGCCGAGCTTCGGCAAGCGCACGCCCTTGACCCACGAGCACTTCGCCCCCTTCGTGGAGGCCTACGGCGCCTCACCCCGGGTCGCCGAGGGCGAGAGCGGCCGCTGGCGCTCTTTCACCCGCGAGCAGATCCGAGACCGGGGCGACAACCTGGACATCACCTGGCTGCGCGACGAGAAATCCGGCCACGCCGAAGACCTGCCCGAACCCGAAGAGATCGCCGGGGAGATCATGGGCCACCTGGAGACCGCGCTGGAAGAGATGCGGGCCCTGCTGGAGATGCTGGAGGGTGGGGAGTGATGGAGGGTGAGCTGCCGGAGGGGTGGATTTGGACTACACTGGGCGAGGTTGTGGATCGCTGCGAGTCAACCGACCCTCGAGCCACTCCCACCAAGTCATTCAAGTATATCGACATCGGCTCGATCGACAACCAATCTCACCGAATTGGAGAGGCAAAGGCCTTCCTCGGCGCCGAAGCGCCATCCAGGGCACGACGCATCGTTCAAGCAAGTGACGTCTTGTTCTCCACTGTCCGGCCCTACCTCAAGAACATCGCCAAAGTTCCCGAAGAACTGGCCGGGGAACTGACCTCGACCGGCATCTGTGTGCTTCGGTCGAGCGCAGCGATTGACACAGGGTTCCTCTTTCAATCAGTTGTTCGAGAGGAATTCATCCGATCAGTCAGCGCCTCCATGGACGGGACTATGTACCCTGCGGTTCGGGATGCTGATGTCTTGGCTCAGAGTATTCCCCTCCCCCCCCTCAACGAGCAGCGCCGCATCGTGGCCCGCCTGGAGGAGCTGAGCGCCCGCACCAAGGCCGCCCGGGCCGCCCTGGAGGCCATCCCACCGCTGTTGGAGCGCTTCCGCCAGTCCGTCCTGGCCGCCGCCTTCCGGGGCGACCTGACCGCCGAATGGCGCGCCCGGAACCCGGACGTCGAGCCGGCCAGCGAGCTGCTCAAGCGCATCCGGGCCGAGCGCCGCCGGCTTTGGGAAGAAGCCGAACTAGCGAAGATGCGGGCCAAAGGCAAAGTGCCCCGCGACGACCGCTGGAAGGCCAGATACGTCGAGCCGGAGAGTGTAAACGCCGAGGGCCTGCCGGAGTTGCCGGAGGGGTGGGTATGGATTCGAATGGGTGAAGCCGGGCTATGGCGGACAGGGGGCACTCCAGCACGAAACGTTGATTTCTACTTCGGAGGTCATATACCGTGGGTCAAAACTGGCGATCTCACGGATGGCCCGATTCTCAACATTGAAGAGACCCTTACTCATGAAGGGATTCAAAACAGTAATGCCGAGGTGTGCCCTCCGGGAACACTTCTTGTCGCCATGTACGGTGCAACAATCGGTAAATTAGGAATGCTTGTCGAGCCTGCCGCGACGAACCAAGCCTGCGCAGCCTTACTGCCCGACGACAATAGTCCCGTGCATCGAAAATTCTTGTTCTGGTATATCTATGCGCAACGCGGTAACTTGCGACGTCTGGGACAAGGTGGAGCGCAGCCCAACATCAGTCAAGCGCTGTTGAAGAATTTCTCGGCCCCGATTCCACCTCCCCAGGAACAGTTGACGATTTTAGAAATATTGGAAACCATGAATGCTACCTCTCTGGCCCTAGAGGATGACGTCAGTCGGGCTCATCAGTCCCTCACCACCCTCCACCAAGCCCTCCTGGCCAAAGCCTTCCGCGGCGAGCTGGTGCCCCAGGACCCGGAAGACGAGCCCGCCTCGGTGCTGCTGGAGCGTATCCGGAAGGAGCGCGCAGCCGCCGAAAAAGCCGGGAAGGCCGGCAACAAGAAGCGTGCCCGGAAGGCCAGGTAGCCAGGAGACTCCCCCGGCGATCGCGAAATGCCTGGAACTCAATATAAACTGATTTAATAAATACTGGAAGGGCCTTGCCACTCCAGGTCCAGACAGCACCACCAATTGGATCGCCGCACAGCACATGATCAGTCGTTGCAATTGGAAGGCTCGTTGGGCCGGAATACTGACCCTCACCTGGCTGATATGGTTGACGGGGAACCATGTCATATGGGAGGCTGCTTCCAGCCGTCCGATCTTCAGCCTGCAATGGCATGATCCCAACTATCTGGGGCCAACCGCCTCGGTCAAACTGGCCCTGGATGAGTCCCGAGAAGCGTCGCAAGGAAGCGTTCCAGCCTGGCCGACCTGGGTCGTGGACGAGACCCAGACCGCTAGCCTCTTCAAACAGGACTCCTGGGAATGGCGATTCGCCACTCTTCCTGATGCCTCCAGTGGCAAGCTCCAACCCCAAACCCAGATTTATCCCCCCCTCATCTTCCTGGTAGGCTCCGCTGGTCTGGCCTGCTTCGGCCCGGAACCTTCTGCTGCCCAGACCGCATCAAACCTGCTTCTGCTGGCCTTCGTGGCCCTGATGGCCTACCATGGGTGGCAGTTGGCTGGACTGCGGGGTGCCTTGCTCTTGGGTCTGGCCACGGCCGCCTCGCCTTGGGTGACTCAGTGGCAGAGGTACTTCAACTACGTACCGGGTGTGCTGATGATGCTGGCGGCTGCCATGGTCTCTGCTCACCCCTCGAAGAACCTCACACGCCCGGTGGCTTGTGTCTGGGTCGGTCTGACCCTAGGGATCGGGCTTCTGTTCGGCCAACAGATGATCTTCATGGCTGCTCCCTGGCTGGTCGCCTTGGTGATCCCGGAGATATTCAAGACCCGGGCTTCGCTCCTCATGGGATTCCTGACCCTGCTGGTGGTACAGACCATTCACCTGCTGATGGACTGGCATCTCCGAGGTGACCCGACACATTTGGAAGGGAATGGCCCAGTGGTGACCTGGGCAACCATGGCCCTACTGGCGGGGCTACTGGCGACAGCCTGGCTCTGCTCCAGGTGGAAGGGCTGGAATACCGGCACAGGGCTGGCGATGACGACCGCCATTGCAGGTCTGCTGAGTGCCCCCTATTACATGAGCCGGTTGGATATGCAGACGGAACTGATCAAAGGGCACATGGTCTTCGTCGAACAGCCAATTCAGGAACTTCTGGCCTCTACATGGACTTTGATCCGCATCCTCCACACCTTCGAGTGGCTTGGATTGGTCTGGCTGGTGGTGGGGCTGTTGGCCCTTTGCGCCTGGCCGACCTTCCGAGGGTTGGGGCTCAAACTGGCCTTTACCGGGGCCGGCATCATCTTGTCGATGGCCATAATGAACCCCCCAATCCTCAAATACTTCAGTGTAATCCTTCCCATGGCCCTGACTCTGGGTTTCCTCTGGGCAGCCCGCTGGAGGACGACCTTCGTCGGGGCGATGTTATTCCTGCTGGGAATGCTGTGGGTCCAGACCGGCGGATGGTTGTACATCGATGGTTCCCGCGTCCGCGGCTTACCTGTTCCAGTGGCTCCGCTAAGTCTGTTGCTGGAATCCCCGCAACTGGAGGCTGCTTTGTGGACCTATCTGCCCTTGGCCGACATCCAGACGGGCGAGCCCCGGATCCTGGACCAGATTCCCCCCGGTGCCCGCATCAGCGTTCTGTACGGAATTGATACCCGAATCCCCAGGGATCGTGTCACCTACTCAACACACAACATCAACGAGGAGTTCTTGAACTCTCTGTGCCTGTATCTGCACCTTCGCGGCCGGGTCATTGCGCCCAATCGCCTGCAGGAGGGAGACTACATCCTGACCTTCTTCGACGCAGCCGAGGGCCCGATGCCGTTCCCTCGCACCGACCGGCTACAAATGTCTGGCCCCACACACCTGAGCATTGACGATGCCCCGACTTCCTGCCACCTGCGCGCACAGTTGCGCCGCGCCAATTCTTCATGGCACCCCCGCCAATCTGGAGGTGCCTCGGCCGAAGGGTAGGCAGTGCCTCGAGCGCGTTCTTCCTCCGCTGTAGGCTGTTTCGGGACCAGCACGGTAGGGACAAGGACCGTCACGTCCGCCTTCCGGGCTACCTCTTCTCGATGATCCGCCGGGTCAGGGTCGAGAGCGCGAAGACCAGGGCAGCCAGCAGCACCACCAGGGGACCGGTGGGCACGTTCAAGCCCCAGGTATCGGAAAGTCCATAGGAGAGGAAGAGCCCCGACACCGTGCAGACCGCGCCCACCAGGGTGGCCAGGGCCATCATGGAGGCCAGGCGATCGGTCCACTGGCGCGCCACCAGGGCCGGGATGGTCAGCAGCGCCAGCACCAGGATCACGCCCACCACGCGGATCAGGACCACCACCGCCAGCGAGACCAGGGCCAGCAGGCCGTTGCTGAGGGCATCCACGGGCAGGCCCATCAAGCGCGAGAACTCCTCGTCGAAGGTCACCGCCCGCAGCTCTCGGAAGAAGAAGAAGGTCCCCAGCAGGATCACCCCGTCCAGGACCCCCAGGAAGCCGACGTGCAGGGGCGTGACCAGCAGGATGCTGCCGAAGAGGTAGCTCATCAGGTCGGGGGCATACCCCGGGGTCAGCGAGACGAAGAGGATCCCCAAGGCCATGCCCAAGGACCACAAGGCCGCCATCAGCGTATCCGGAGCTGCCTGGAGCCGTCGCGACAGGGCGCTGAGTCCCAGACCGGCCAGGAGGGCTACCCCCGCCGCCCCCAGCAACGGGTCGAAGCCCAACAGATAGCCCAGCCCCACCCCGGCGAAGGCCGCGTGGGCGATCCCGCCCGAGAGCGAGGCCATCCTCCGGACCACCACGAAGGTGCCCACGACCCCGCAGGCCAGACTGGCCAGCAGGCCGGCCGCCAGGGCGCGCTGGAAGAAGGGATAGTCCAGGGCCTCAATCATCCTTGTGATCATCCAGGATGAAGTGGGTATGCTGGTGGGTCACAAAACCCAGCGGGCAGCCATAGGCTTCGTCGAAGACCTCACGCGAGATGGTGGACTCGGGGTGGTAGTAGAGCTTCTGGTTCACGCAGGCTATCGACGAAACCATGGTAGAGACCACCCCCAGGTCGTGCGAGACCAGCAGGATGGTCATCTCTTCGGAGAGCTCCTCCAGGATCCGATAGACGTCTGCTCCCCCGCCCGGGTCCAGGCTGGCGGTGGGCTCGTCCAGGACCAGCATCTCGGGCTCGACTGCCAAGGCCCGGGCCACCAGCACCCGCTGGAGCTGTCCCAGCGAGAGCCGGCCGATCTGCCGGTCGGCCAGATCGGTCAGGCCCAGGCGGTCCAGACAGCGCCGGGCCAGGTCCTTGTCCTCTGCCCCCAGGGAGCGGAAGGCACCCCGCCGCCCCAAGCGCCCCATGAGCACCGTATCCAACACCGAGATCGGATACTGCCGGTCGAAGCCGGCGAATTGGGGGACATAACCCACGCGCCCCCGGGTCTGCTGGGGAGGCCGACCGAAGAGGCGCACTCTGCCCCGGTCCGGAGCGACCAGTCCCAGCATGATCTTGATCAACATCGACTTGCCGCCGCCGTTGGGTCCCAGGATCCCCAGGAAATCCCCGGGCTCGACGCGCAGGTGGATATCCTGCAGGATGGTCTGGCCCTGCAGGGAAAGGCCCACCCCCTCCAACTCTACTACCGGCGGGTTCATAGGGATTCCCGGAAGGCTGTGGCCACCTGACGCATGGTTGTGGGCCAATCCCGGGCCAGGGGATCCAAGGGAACGACCCGGGCGCCCAGGTCCTCGGCCAGAACCCGGGCGCTGGCCTCCGAGAACTGGGGCTGGACGAAGAGGACCCGGACCCCGTCGCGGCGGGCCTGTTCCAGGATCTCCGAAAGCCGCCCGGCGGAGGGTTCCTGTCCCTCTTCCTCGATGGCCACCTGTTCCAGACCATACTCCCGGGCCAGATAGCCCCAGGCCGGATGGAAGGCATAGAAGCGGGTTCCGCGCAAGTCCTTCAGGCTCTCCTGCAGTTCCCGGTCCACCGCGTCGATCTCCGCCAGCAAAGCCTGGAGATTGGCTTTCAACACCTCGCGTTCCGCAGGCAACAACTCTTCCAGGGCCTGGGCGATGTTGCGGGCCATGATCCGAACGCACCCCGGAGAGACCCACACATGCGGGTCTCCCTCCAGGCGCTCCAGGCCCGCCGAGGAATCGACCTGCCGTAGCCCCTGGCCTTGTTTGAGCAACGGCTCGAGCCAGGTGGCCTCGAAGGGGAAGGCGGGATGCCCCACCTTGATGTACAGCGAGGCCCGGGAGGCCGCCTGCATCTGCTGGACCGTGGGCTCGTAGGTGGCCGGGCTGGCCCCCGGCGGGATCATGACCTCGACCTGGACCCGCTCCCCCGCCAGGCGCTCGACGAACCAGGCCTGGGGCAGTACCGAGCACAAGACCACCGGACGCTGCGGTGGGGGCGGCGCAGAGCAGCCCAGGCCCGCACCCAACAGGACCAGGAAGGAGAGCAGGGCCCCCAGGAGGGGGAGACGCAACATGGTAATGGAACTATGCGGATTCACGGCAAGAACCTTACTGAGATCTGATTGTCGGTAAATGATCGAGAACAGGTCCTGGACCCGTCCCGATCGCCTCCCTCAGGAAGGGGAAGCCTGGTCGGAAAGGATCGCGACCCGACGAGCCGCCTGCCGCCCCAACTCCTCGTGGGCCGTCATTTCCTTGGCCGTCAGACCAGCGGGCCGGGGCAAGGCCTTCTCTTCCTTGGGGAGATGCACCGTACTGGTCGGGTAGGCGAACTCGACCTCCAACTCGGCGGCCAGGCGCAGGATTTCCATGATCAGCCGATGACGCCCGCGCAGCTCGGTGCTCAAATCGGGGCAGGCGAAGAAGATGTTCAGCAGGATGTCGATGGACGAGACCCCCATTTCGTTGACGTAAACGTAGAATTCGTCCTTTCGGGTGTGGGGATGCTGGCGCACCAATTCCCGGATCCCCTCACAGAAGGCCTCCAGCTTCTCGGGCGGCGTGGAATACTGGACGCAGATGGTGGTCTTGTAGCGACGGAACTGTCGCTGGCCGTAGTTGTCGACGCTGGCCGTCAGCAACTGGGCGTTGGGCAGGGTGATGAGCGAACTGTAGAAGGTGCGGATGCGGGTGCTCCGGAAACCCAGGTCCTCGACTATACCATCCACCCCACCGATATTCACCCAGTCACCCACCTGGAAGGGCCGGTCCAGAAGCACGGTTATCGAACCGAAGAGGTTCTTCACCGTATCCTGACCCGCCAGGGCCACGGCCGCACCCACGATGCTGAACCCGGCGAAGAGGCTCCAGACGTTGATGTTGAGGTTCTGGGCCACGAAGATCAAACCCAGGACCACTATGGTCACCTTCAGCGTGCGCCGGAGCAGGGGGACCAGCATCTCGTCCATCCTGGAATCCTTCCGGTCGGCCAGGCGGGCGAAATACAGCGAGAAGAGATCGATGCTGTAATAGGCCGTCAGCACCCAGGCCGAGGCAGCCAGGAAGCGAGTCGCAAAGAGCAGGACCACCAACAGAGTCTCGGGGAGTTGCAGCATCGGGAGGATGGCCATCCACACCAGACAGGCGACCAGCCAGCCCACGGGGCGGACGACCTGATGCAGCACGCGCTCGTCGGCCTGAAACTGATGGCGTTGCAGCCAGCGGTTGCCCAGGCGCTGGAGCAGGGCCACCAGCACCCGATTCAGGACCGCCGTTATCAGGACCAGGAAGACCAGGGTCAGCCACTGCCAGGCGATCAGCCCCAGAAACGAGCTGCGCAGCATGGTGGGCATGTCCTGCCCCGGCGACGAGATCTTCCCCTGCGAGACCAGCTCGGCGTAGATCGCAGGGATGACCTCCACCGTATGGCGGCTGAAGACCCACGAGCCGTCGGGCCGGCGGGTCATGGTCATCTCTCCGGAAGGCGCACGCGCGACGACCACCGTCTCCTCCTGCGAGGTCTCGGGCAATTCCGAGGGGGAGACCTCCAGGACCTGCAGCACCGAATGGAGACGCCGGGCCACCTCCGCCCCCCGCTCGTTGCGGGTCACGGGGTTCAGGGCCTCCAGGTCCAGGGTGGAGCGGACCTGTGTCTCCAGATCCGGACGCAGCGGCGAAGCCTGGGGCACGGCCTCCATGAAGGTCTGCAGGGTTCGGCGCGGTGAAGAGAGGTGCTCGGGCGGAGCGGGAACCTCCGGCGAGGCTTCGGAAGGGGAAGCAGGCGCCGGGGCCGGCATGGGCAACTGCGCCCGGGCCGGAGTTCCGAACAGGGCCAGGATGAGGCAAAGCAAGAGTAAGGGCCTGGTCCAGGGGGACATCGAGACCTGCACAATCCGGGTCCGGCATGGTAAAGAGCGCCAGAAGGCCGGAAACCCGTGTGGATTTGGCGCGTGTTCCGGGAATAGCCCGAAACACCGGCTGCTGGAGGCAGGCGGCGGCGCCCTATTAGACGGCCGGGGGGTGAACCCTGCGTCTGGCCTCAAACCATGCCCGTTCCAGATCTTCCAGGGACCTCCGTCTTCCCCCGGAAGGTCCAGATCTGGCAGCGAAAGAGGTTAATCGGAGGAAGGCAACCGGTGGGGGTGGAAAAGCTGCCCGGGGTAGACCCCCGGGTAGTCGAGTGCGGGCCCCTCCCGACCGGCGCCGCCGGGATTCGTGGGAGGCTGCCGATGCAGCGCACGGTAGAAGGAAATTTTCTGGCCGAACCGCCGACAGGAGAACCCGCATCGACCTTCTCCTGGTCGGCCCTGCTCGGCGAGCTCGCCTCCGGGCTCCAGCGCCTTTCCGAGGCGGCCCGCGCCGATCTCGAAGCCCTCGAGACCGCCTTCCCCGAGCGGACCGAGCAGATCCTCCCCCGGGGCGGAATACCTCAGGTGGGGCTTACTGAGCTGGCCGAAAAGCACCGGGCCCTGCGCCAGGAACGCCTCCAGCCCGCCCTGCGCTCGTTGGAGCGGGTTCCCCCGGGGCGACGGATATGGTTGACCCTGGAACGGATGACGCGCACCCTGGAACGGGCCGTGGAACGGATCCCGGAGCAGCTCCCGCGGACCAACTCTTGCCTGGAAGGCCTTCCCGGCGGTCCGATCCGGGAGCGGTCCAAGGCGCGTCCCCTGGCAGCCCGGAACGTGGCCCGTTTTCAGGTTGCGGTGATCCTGGAGCGTCTGGACCGGCAGGCCCGAGAGGTCGTGGTCCGCCTGGACCTCCGGGCCTTGAAGGGCCTGCAGGACTGGCGAAGAGACTGCCTGGCCCAGGACCGGGCCCTCCTGCCCCCCCTGATGGTCCGGGCCGCCCGGCGCTCGATGCGAGCGCAGTCCCCCCGGGATCCCCTGAAGGGCCTGCTCCGCCTGATCCACGAGCTGGAAGAGAGATTCCCGGCCGGCCTGCGCCGGGCCCTGCTGGCCAACCGAACCGGGCATGCTCCCTCCAAGGCCTCCCGACAACGCCTGCGCGACGCCATGGAGGTGGCCGCCACCGAAGTGGCCCTGGAAGCCCACATCGAGCGGCTCTGGGATGGCCTGGAGGGCCTCCTGGCGGGCCTGCTCGCCGTGGAGGAGCGGGAGGACACTGCCTGTCGGCGTGAGGTGCGCGAACTGACGGAGGTCCTCCAGATGGCCGCCGAGCACGGAGTCGACCAGGATCTGACGGTCCCGGTCTCGCTGCTGACCGGATCGGTCCGCCACCTGGAGAACCTGACCCGGAAGGTGACGGCCTTCGCTCAGAAGGCCCCGGAAGACCTGGTCCGGGCCACGGCAGGGCGACGTCCCCTGCCCTTCCGCTCGGCTCCGACCCGCGTTTTCCTGCGGGCCTTCGAGGTGGGCGCCCGCCCGCGGCTGAAGGAAGCCCTGGAGAACCTGGAGGCCCGACTCGAAGAGCTGAGTTGCGAGTCCCAGAGGGCCCGCGAGCTTCTGGAATACAGCCGGGACTCGGAAGACTTCCAGCAGGAGGTGGGGCTGGCCCGCGAAGCCCTGCAGGCCCAGGCCCTGAACCTGGAGCGGCAGGAAGCCTCCCTGCCCCCGGTGCGCAGCTTCCTTTCTCCCCTGGCCGCGAGACTGCTGACCGAGGTCATCTGGGAGGTCCGCCTGGTCTTGGATCGCTGCCCGCGCATGGCGGCGGATTTCCGCCTGCGCCTGGGGGCCAACCGCCTGAACGACCGCCTGGAGGCCCTGGCCCAGACCACGGCCCAGGCCGGGTTGCGCCGTTCCTGGCAGTTCTTGAAGAACGAATCCCAGCTGACCCTGGTCCGCCTGGGCTGGATCCCGGCAGCCACCGAAAACCGCCCCCAGGTCGAGCTGAGACCTGCCATGCCGGGGGATGAGGTCTCGACCCTGGCGCGAATGGAGCTGCCGGTCACCTACCGGCGCCTCTTCCGCCCCCTCCCCGTCAATGACCCCCGGTTCCTGGTGGGCCGCAACCTGGAACTGGAGGCCATCGGAGCCGCCCGCGCCTCGTGGGAGGCCGGCCGACCGACCGCGGTGATGATCCGGGGGGCCCGGGGCAGCGGCAAGACCAGCCTGCTGAACTGCGCTGCAAAGGGGGTCCTGGAGGGGCTGCCCGTCGTCCGGATGCAGCCGCCGACCCGGATCTACAGCGAGGATGGGCTGCAGGAGTGGCTGCAGACCCAGCCATTGGAAGGGACCCGGCAGGTGATAATCCTGGAGGAGGCTGAGCGGCTCTATCTGCGCCGGATCGGTGGATTCCAGGCCATCAAGGGCCTGTTGCAGACCATCCAGCGCACCCAACCGGAGGCCCTCTGGATCGTCGTGCTGAACCTGTATGCCGCCAGGCTCCTGAACGCGGCCTGCGGATTCGAGACCAACTTCACCCACCGACTGCACGCCGAGACGGTCGGACCCGCCGAGTTGCGCGAGGCGATCATGGTCCGCCACCGCCTTTCCGGACTGCGGCTACGCTTCCTGGACGGCACCACCGACCAGTCGACGCGGCTCCGCTGGTCTGGCGGGGCCAACAGTTCCGACGATCCCGAGTCGCATTTCTTCAGCACGCTTCACAAGCATTCGGGTGGAGTCTTCCGCAGCGCGCTGGAGATCTGGCTGGACTCGATCGAGCCGGCCGAACGGGGGACGCTGACCGTCAAGCCCCTGGCCCAGTCGATCCGGACCGACGCCGTGGAGGACCTGCCCCTGGAAATCTACTACACCCTGGTGGCGGTCCTCCAGCACGGCAGCCTGACCCCTGCCGAACACGCCGAGGTCTTCGACCTGTCGCTTCCGGCCAGTCAGGCCCACCTGCTGGACCTGGTCGGCCGGCGGCTCCTGGAGGACGATCCCGACCACCCCGGATTCCGCGTGCGGCCTGAGGCCCGCTCGCCGGTCAGGCAGGTCCTGTACCGGCTCAACCTGTTGTAGGAGGACGGAGGCCCCGATGGAAACCGGAATCGGACTCTTGGACCTGCTGACCCCGCACAACCTCTTGTTGCTCCTTGCACTGGCGGGGGTGGCGCTGGGGATCAACCGCCTGGTGGAAGCCTTCCTGGACAGGCTGGGCCGACGGAATCCCCGCTCGCGCTTCGCCCTGAAGAGGGCGGCCTCGATAATCCGTTTCCTGGTCATGATGCTGGCCTTGGCCCTGGGCCTGGAACTGGTGGCCCCCACCCGGGAGGTCAAACTGGCCACCCTGACGACCTTCGGCCTGGCCCTGGGTCTGGGCGGGCAGGAACTGGTGCGCAACCTGGTGGGCGGGATGGTCATCCTCTTCGACAAACCCTTCCAGTTGGGCGACCAGATCGGCGTCGGCGAAGCCCAAGGAGAAGTCATCCACATCGGTCTGCTGACCACACGGGTGATCACCCCCGAAGACACCGTGATCACCCTGCCCAACAGCCTGGTAGCCTCCCGCGACGTGTGGAACTACAACTCGGGGGTCCCCGACTGCCTGGTGGTAACCAGCCTGTATCTGCCGCTCAGCTCAGACCCCCGCCTCCTGGAGACCATCGGCTGGGAAGCCGCCTGGTGCAGCCCCTACACCCTCCTCTCCAAGCCGGTGGTCGTCCTGGTCACCGACCATATGGGTGCGACCCCCTGGACCTTGCTGCGGATCAAGGCCTACGTGTACGAGCACCGACAAATGTCAGCCATGATGAACGACATGACCATCCGGGTCAAACAGGAACTCCGCCGCCGCGGTGTGCTCCAGGAGGCCTGACCCGGCCGGTGAAAACGTCCTCCCAAGAACGGCAGGAGACCTGCACCCCTGCGGGAAGGTTTCGAGCCTTCAGGAGGATATGCAGGTCTTGCGAGTGGATGTTGAGGTAAACGGCAGGAAGATCACCGCTGCTCCGGTGGCCTCCAGGGACCAGGTGGAAACCCCCGCAGTGGTCCTGGATTGCCGCAGGTCTACCGAGATCCCCACCCAGGAGGCTCCGACCCCCGCGGAGGGCTTGAAGGTGGTGCGCCTTCCCCTGACGGCGGAGACCCTTTCCGAACAGGACATGGACCAAGCCCGCCGGGAATTCGCCCGCAGCCCGGGGCCCTTCCTGGTACTCTCTCAGACCGGGTTCCGGGCCGCCACGGTAGTCCTGGCCCACGCCGGTCGGGTTCTGGGCTGGAAGCCCGAAGAAGCCCTGTCCCACTGCCCGGGCCTGGAGGCAAACCCCCTCCTGGTGGGGTTCCTGACCCGCTACCTGGTCGAACACTCCGATCGCTCGGTGCGCCGGGACGGAAACTTCCCTGCCTGAATCCGCTGCCTGCGCGAGAATCCGGGGTTTGCTCTACAGCTCTCCCCGAAGTCGGGGGGTCACCGGCTCCCGGAGCACCTTCCGCAGCATGCCGGCCTGGCCACGCCACTTCAGGTCGATCACCTCGGCCCCCTCCAAAGCCGAGCCTTCCACCTCCGCCAGTTCCAGGGCCTCCTCGATGCGCAGGACCTCCTCGAGAGCGGCCCGGGTAGCGGGATGGCGCGCCACCATCAGCGAGCAGCAATCCTCGTAGGGTTGGGCTGAAAGCTCATAGGTCCCGATCTGGCGGGCCCGGGCCATGATCTCCTCCTTGTCGGCCCCGATCAGGGGGCGCAGGACGGGCATGGTGGCCGCCTGGTCGATGACGGCCAGATTGGTCAGGGTCTGGGAGGCCACCTGGCCCAGGCTCTCGCCCGTCAGCAGGGCCTGGGCGCGCTCGCGTCGGGCCACGGCCTGGGCGATCCGGAACATCGAGCGCCGATAGAGGACCATCCGGAGTTCCGAGGGGGTCAGGCTGAGGATCTCCTCCTGGACCGGAGCGAAGGCCACCAGGTATAGTCGGGTCCGATACTGGAAGCGGGTGAGGATGTCGGCCAGTTGACGACAGTTCTCCAGACTGGCCCGGTCCGTGAAGGGATGGGCGTGGAAATGGCACATCACCACCTCCGCCCCTCTCTTCATCAGGTTCCAGCAGGCCACAGGCGAATCGAAGCCCGAGGAGAGCAGGCCCACGACCCTGCCGCCGGTGCCCACCGGCAGCCCCCCCGGGCCCTGGTGACGCGAACCGCTGACCAGGGCGGTGCCATTGACGATCTCCAGGCGGACCGTCAGCTCGGGACGGGTCAAATCGACCCTCAGATCGCGGCCCTCGTCGCGGGCCGCCCTCCAGATGAAGGCCCCCACCTCCCGCTCCATGTCCAACGAGCCCATGGGGAAGTTCTTGTCGGGGCGCCGGCAACGCACGGCAAAGCTGCGAGCCGGCGACTCCTGGACCTGTCGCCAGGCGGCCTGGGCGATCTCGGAGAAATCCTGGGCGACCTCCTCGACCAGCGAGTAGTTGGCCACGCCGAAAACCCCCGCCATCCGGCGATGCACCTCTTCGGCATCCTCGCCGGGCAGCGTAACGGTGAGCCGACCGAACAAGGTCCGGACCGAAACCCTCCCCAGATCCTGGAAGGTGCTGCGCAGGTTGCGCACCAGGCGCTGGACGAAGAGGTTGCGGTTGCGCCCCTTCAAGGCTATCTCGTGGTAGTGGATTACCAGTTTCATGAAATCTCGAATTCCTCGTCGGAGATGACCTGGATTCCCTCGCTGCGCAGTAGGGCCGTGGTAACTCCATCGGCCGGGATCCGGGTGCCCGCAGAGCTCCCGGCGCTGCCCACTCCGCAGGAGGGGCTGTGTTGTTTGAGGATGGCCCGCCGGGCGCCGCACTCCCGAGCCTGACGCAGGGCCTCCCGGGCCCCGTTCTGGAAAGCTTCGGTGACATCGACCCCCAGGCGATTCAGCACCCGGGCCCGTCCCTGCCAGACCTCCGCCCCTCCCCCACCCTCCAGGCCCGCAGCCGGTCGGGGGGTTCCCAGGCCTCCGAGTTCCTCGGGGCAGACCGCCACGGCCCGACCCTCCTCGAAGAGGCGCCGCACCCCGGGACTGGGGCGTTCCTGCCCGTCATAGCGGCAAGGCACGCCGACCAGGCAGGCCGAGACCAGGATGGGGCTGGCTTCCCCGTTCAAGGTTGGAGGCTCCTGCGCGCCACCTGCAGATGGGGGCCCTGGGCCACCACGGCGAAGATCTGATCCTTGAGGACGGCCAGATCGAAGCCCGTGACGCCCAGGCTGGAATTCAGCGAAAAAACGGTTTCCGGCTCGGTCCAACGGCCTTTCAGGGTGCGTGAATACAGGATCTCGCCCCCGGAACGGGGCAGGGCCAGAACGTGGAACTCGCCGTCCTCATCCTGGACCGCCTCCAGGCTAGAAGGCGCATCGGCTTCGCCTTGGGGAGGAGGCGCCACATCTACCTTCTGCCAGCGGCGGCCCTCCCAGCGCATCACCTGCCGACGAGGTCCCCCCCCGGTGGGGGTGCGATCGGCTTCGAAGACCAGGGCGGGGCGTTTCCCCGACCAGTCGGTGAGCACGAAGTTCCGCCCCACCGAACCCGCAAAGACGGTCTCGGAGGACTCGGGCGTCCCGACGATGGGGCGGAGTCTGGCGGACTCCAGCTTGCGCCCATCACACCAGACCGCGAGGAAGCCGCCCTCGCCGTCTCCGGCCAGTTCCAGGCGCACAGAGCGGGAGCCATGGGTCCCCAGGTTGTTGGCTCGGGGGCGATCGCTGTTGTTGGAGGGGTCCAAGACCCCGACCCGGACGGCCTGCCCCTCGGTAAGCCAACCCAGGGCGAAGGTCGGCCTCCTCCCGCCGATCCCCGCCATGGCCACCGCGGTCCCTACGCTATCCTCATGTACGTAACTGTCAGCGACGGCAGGGCGGGTGTAACTCCAGCCTCCATCTCCCGACACCGCATAGAGGATCTCGAAGGCCCGGTCGTCCTGGTCCAGGGTGCGCTGGTAGATCACACCCACCGCCTGGCGGGCCCGAGCCATGTCCAGCTTGCGCAGACGGCCCAGATTATCCCCGAAATAGGGAGCCTTGGGGCGGGTCCAGACCGACCCGTTGAAACTGGAGTAGGTGAACTCGGGGTCCAGTATCTTGGAAGAGGGATTGGTCCATCCCCAGGTCATCTGAAGGCGACCCGCGCCGCTCTCCAGGCGGGGCGACAGGACCAG
>JAAZKF010000056.1 GCA_012799975.1 Burkholderiales bacterium | reverse complement strand
TACGCCGGGGCCATCCAGAACTGGGTCCGGATGCAGGGAGAGGGCGAGTGCCTGTACTCCATCGTTGACTATCACGCCCTGACGATGCCCTATGATACCGCCGAGATGCCGCGACGGGTCCAGGAAGCGGCCCTGGATCTGCTGGCTTGTGGCATCGATCCCGAGAAGTCCCGGCTCTTCGTGCAATCGCATGTCCCTGAACACACCGAGCTGACCTGGGTCCTGAGTTGCTGCGCCTCCATCGGTGAGCTCAACCGTATGACCCAGTTCAAGGAGAAGAGCGACCAGGTCGACTTCGTCAACGCCGGTCTCTTCACGTACCCCATCCTCATGGCTGCTGATATCCTGCTCTACAAGGCGGACACGGTCCCCGTGGGTGAGGACCAGTTGCAGCACCTGGAGGTCACCCGGGTCTTCGCCCGGCGCTTCAACGCGCAGTTCGGACAGACTTTCCCCGAGCCCCAACCCCGGATGACCACGGCTCCCAGGATCATGGCTCTCAACGACCCCACGCGTAAGATGTCGAAGTCCCTGGAGGGCTCGGCCATCATGCTTTCAGATTCGGACGAGGTGATCTTGCGCCACGTCAAGCGCGCCGTGACCGATGTCGGGCCTAAGACCGACGAGATGAGCCCGGGCGTGAAGAACCTTTTCACCTTGTTGAAGGTCTTCTCACCGGCCGAGACGGTGGCCCACTTCCAGGAGCAGTACGAAGCCGGGGGCCTGCGCTACAAGGAACTCAAGGAGACCCTGGGCCAGGATATGGTTGCCACCATTGCCCCCATCCGTGAGCGCCGGCTGGAGCTTGCTGACAAGCCTTCGCAGGTCTGCGAGATCCTGCACGAGTCGGCGCGCCGGGTGCGCGAGATGGCCCGCGAGACCATGGCCGAAGTGCGCCAGAAACTGGGCCTGACGGCCTGCTCTTGAGGAGGACGGGCATGCGGGAACTTCCGCTCCTGCTCCCCAACCAGGGTTGGGACCCTCGAATCCTGGCCTTCCGCAGCGCCGACGTGGTGACGGTCTTCGCTGTCCTGACACGCCGCTGGACCTTGCTGGTGGATACCCTGTACTCCCGCGCCGGGGCTATTGAGTTGGCTCGGCAGGCATTGCAGGCTGGGGCCAGGTTTCACGGGGGGGAGGCTCCCCCTTTGTTGGTGCTCAACACCCATGCCGACTGGGACCATGCCTGGGGGAACGGGGTCTTCGCTGGTGCCGGGGCGAAATATCCTGCCCCTGTCCTGGGGACCCGGGAGTGTGCCCGGCGCCTGCGTCAGGCCGAGGACGCCTTGGAGCTGGAGACCATGCAGGCCCGTGAACCTCAGCGTTTTGCGGGGGCCAGTCTGGTGCCGCCTTCTCTGGCTTTCGAAGGAATTCTGGAGATCGACGGGGGGGATCTGGTGGCGTATCTGCTACCTGCTCCCGGGCACGTACCCGGCCAGGTTGTGGTCTGGTTTCCCGAAATCCGCCACCTCCTGGCCGGGGATGCGGTCGAGCACCCCATGCCCTTTGTGCAAGGGGATGGCCATCTGCAGGACATGGTGGCGACCTTGGAAGCCCTCCGAGATCTGGCTCCCCTCCGGGTCCTGGCCTGCCACGATCGCCTGGACGGGGACCC
>JAAZKF010000421.1 GCA_012799975.1 Burkholderiales bacterium | reverse complement strand
TTGGTCTCGGTCTCGTCGGGTTGGCCCAGGCGGGCCTCGACCTCGGCGCGGTCCGCACCCAGGCGGACCTCCTCCACCCCCACACCAGGCTGGATCCGTCCGGGGTTGGGCCCTGGAGGTGACGGTGAGGCACAGCCCAGAAGCATCAGGACCAGAAGAAGACCGATAACGCGGCGACGCATGCAGACCTCCGAAGGGCCCTCGATTTTCGTGGCCGGGCCGGGGTGCACCTCCTCCAAGCGCGTCGGTTACGAAGCCGCCTCAGCCCTCGATCTCCAGGACCCGTTCGGAGGCCTCCCAACGGAAGGGGATCGCGAAGGTGTCCAGCAGCAGCCGAACCGGCAGGAGGGCCCGCCCTCCCACCATGCGGGCAGTTCCCTGGTAGTGCCAGGAACCCTCGAATTCCCCGACCTTCTCGCCGCGGGGTGGAGCCGGCGAGGGCAGGACCTCCTGGGACCCGACGCGCAGGGATAGGACGCGACCAGCCCGGCGAACCTCCACCTGACGAGACCGTCCATCCCACGAGACCTCCAGTCCCAGGGCTCGGGGCAGCTCCGAGGAAGCCCACAGGGTATCGCCCAACAACAAAGCTGGAAATTCCATGTCCAGGGGAATCCCCGCCACCTTGATCTGGGCATCGGCCTGGAGGATGGGGCGGGCTACCCCCGTCGGCCGGGACCTGCGGTCCAGATCCGAGTCCGACCACAACCCGGCCAGACCCACCTCTTCCAGAGCCTGAGCAGCCTGCCAGCGCGGGTCGGCCTGCCCGTAGACGTCGGGAAAGGCCGCCAGGCAGAACTCTCCGGTCTGAGGATCATAGCCGACCTTGGCCGTCTCATACTCGATGCGGACGGGCATCCCGACCCGGACCTCCTCGAAAAGTTCCTGGGCCGAGGCGGGGTACATGCGCATGCAGCCGTGCGAAACGGCCTGTCCGATCGACATCGGGCTGGTGGTGGAGTGGAATCCGATTCCCGGCAGGGAAAGTCCCATCCAGCGGTCTCCCAAGGGGTTCCCGGGGCCTGCCGGAACGGCGATTTCTCCCAGGCCGGCCCACTCAGGGGGAAGCCAGGTGGGGTTGACCACCCGACTGGTCAGGGTGAAGGAACCCTGGGGGGTGGCGAAACCGCCCGGCTGGCCGATGGCCAAGGGAAAAAATTTCTTGAAACGCCCCTGACGGAACAGGAAGACCCCGCGCTCCGGCAGGTTGACGACCAGGCCTTCTGCGGGAGGGTTCCCGGGCAGGACCCTGCGACCGGGCACCCGCAAGTGCGTACCGGCGGCCACCCAGGTGCTGGAGGTTCCCAACCCGTTGGCGAAGGCCAGATGCTCCAGGGCCAGGCCGAAGCCCACAGCCAGATGGTAGAGGTCCTCACCGGGGGCCACCACGTGCTCGCGATCCTTCCCCACCACGCCGCGCAATTCCTGAGCGGCGGCCACCTGGCCCATGGCCAGGGCTGCCAGGACGGTGATCAACAGTGCCCACAGTATACGCCGGGTCTCAGAGCCATTCCTGGACATGCCACACTCCTGGCGCCCCCACGGGGCGAAGGTTCTGCTAGCCTTTCGCCTAACCCGGGTCTACTCCTGGCCAGGCCCCTCCAGGTGCCAGGGACTCCGGCCCCAAGCCCAGAACCCTCCCGCCATGCTCCATTATCTCGTGGGCGACCCCACCCAACCCCAGGTCCAAGGCAACCAGATCGTCGCCCACATCGGGGATGACGGGGGACGATGGCAATCCTGCAGCGTGCCCCGGAACTGGCCCCTGGTCCGCAAGGCGTGGCGTGCCTGGCAGGAAGAACCCGGATTCGCCCTGGGCGAAACCCAATTCGTGCCCATCACCCCGGACTTCTGCATCGCCAGCATGGTAGCCGGGCATGCTGGGGATCGGCCCTGCCCGGACGGGCGCTTTCCCCTGCGTCTGCCCGCCCTGCGCAAATGCCTGCGCGCGGTGGCCGAAGAAGCCTTCCGGATGCAGGCCTCGGTTCACCTGGCCCGCCTGCCCGAGTGGCCTGCCATCGAGGCCATCCTCCTGGAGGAACTGGCCCCGCGACTGGAGGTCTACGTATATGATGAGCCTCCCCCCGAAGCCTAGGGGCCCGGCCGGCGCGAAGACCGTATCTGTATTCCCGGGTTCCGCCATGGTCTGTCTACTGGCCCGACAATCCCACCGTTCCCGGCGCTGGACCATGTTCACCATATTCTTGTTCCTGACCCCAGCCATCGGGGCGGCGCTGACCGACTCCCACACCTTCCGCACCTTCCTGCTGCTCCTGGCGGCGACGCTGGGCCTGCTAGTCCCCGTGGCGCAACTGGCCGGGGACGGGGTAGTCCTGGCTTCACTGCGACGGGGGCGATGTCTGGAGGAGATCCTGGCCACCCGCCTGAGCGCCCGGGAGATGGTCGACCAGGTCGCCCTTCACGGAATCCTCTCGGTACTGGGACCCGGACTGGCCGTCTTCCTGCCTTTGATGGCGGGTCTGCTGGCCTTCGTCCCGGCGGAATCGCGCCTGGGAATCCTGGCTACCTCCCTCCTGTTCTTCCCGGCCACGGCCCTGGCGACATGGGTGGGTTCCAACAGCGTCCAGGCCGCTGTCGTCTGGTCTGAAGGCCGGGAAGCGCTGGTCGGCGCCACGGGCATCCTCAGCCTGGGGGTGGCAGTGGGCCTCCTCTCCATGGCCCATACTCCCCAAGGAGCCGCTCTGGTGGCGATGATCCTCGTGGCCTGGGGATTCGTCGCCCGCGAGGTGGCCCAGGCCGGTCTGAAGGGCCTTACCAACCGCCGACGGGCCCGACTTCACCCCTCGCTGCCACCCCGACACGCCCGGCGCCTGCAGAACGCCATCTCCTTCCGCGAGGCTGCGCGCTCCCGACCGAGCTGGTCGGGCCCCTTCCTGCTCGGGGCTCTAAGCGTAGCCATCCTGCTGGTCCTCTGCCGGGCCTGGACTCCCGATCTCCTCCAACCGCTGGCCTGGCTTTTCCTGACCGTCGTCCAGCCGGCGCGCGCCTCGCTGGCCACGGTGGGCGCCCTGGTCCGTGAGCGCGAAGAGCGGACCCTCGAACCCCTGGCTCTTACCGGTATTTCCCCCGGCGAGTTCCTGGACGGCTGGGCTATGCGCGCTGCCCGTCCCATTCTCTGGGAAAGCCTCTTCATGGCTGCCCTGCTGGCCGGGCTGGCCCTGCTGGAGACCCCCTCGGAAACCCTGGCCATCCATGTGGAACTTCCAAACCTGTTGTTGAAGGTCTGCTTCGGGGCCTGGTTGGGTCTGGCCGTCTCGACCTTCACCCGGACACGTCGCGAATCCTGGACCTGGCTCTTCCTGGCCTGGGTGGCGGGTGGGTTGTACCTGACCCTGGTCCCGGGAACCTTCGGCAGCCTGCTGGCGGTCTGGTGGGAGGCGACCGACCTGCGGACGGCGGCTCCACTGGTCGGCCCCCTCTTCGGCCTGGCCTGGACCCTGGCGGGGACCCTGGCCCTGCGTGGACTGGCCTGTTCCAGGGTCCAGGCCACCTTTGCCCCGCAGTCCCCCAAGACCTGAATCTTCCCGACACCTCCTGGAGGAACCCGATGAGCGAAACCCTGATCCGCCGGACCTGGTCGGTCTGCCCCGAGTGCCTCGAAGAACTCCCCGCCCGGGTCGTGGAAGACCGCGGAATGGTCTTCCTTCGGAAGGACTGCCCCGAACACGGGACCTCCGAGTGCCTTCTCTCGTGCCATGCCTGGTACTACGAGGCTCTGGACCGTTACTTCTTCGCCGTTATGCCCGAGGAGGTACCCCAGCGGGACTACCTGATCCGGGTCAACGAAAGTTGCAACCTCAAGTGCCCGATCTGCCTGGCCTCAGCCGTGGACTCAAAGGAGGTTCCTACGCCCTTCCCCGACATGGACCTCGAGAGGCTCGAGGCCTTCATGGACACCCGCCCTCGAGGCTCGCTGAAGATCGATCTGATCTCGGCCGAACCCACCCTGAGAAAGGACCTGCCCGAGATCCTCCGCGCCATCAAGAGTCGAGAGCACATCTCGTCGCTGCACACCAACGGATTACGCCTGGCCGACCGCGAGTATCTGCGGACCCTCAAAGATGCTGGGCTGGACGAGGTCTTCCTGCAGATGGACGGCTTCGACGACGAGGCCTATCTGAAGATCCGCGGAGCGCGCCTGACCCAGACCAAGCTCCGGATCCTGGAGAACCTTCAGGCCGAGGAGGTAGCCACCAGCCTGGTCATGGTGGTCATGCCCGGCTGCAACGAAGCCGAAATCCCCAAGGTGCTGGACTACGCCGCGACGCGGCCTTTCATCCGCGAGGTCATGTTCCTGGGAACCCGGGCCCTGGGGTACTTCCACGACAGCGACGAGCTGTTGATGCCCGACCAGGTTATCGACCTGGTCGAAGAACTCTGCGGCGGATTGTGTCCCCGACCGGAGGTCTTCCGCTTCCAGAAGCTGTACTTCGCCCTGCTCTCCGTGCTGGGGGTGCGAAAGTGCCTGTATGTGCAGCACTACCTGCTGATTCGGGACGGGAGGGGATTCGCCAACCTGGACCACTTCATCCAATGGGCGAAGGTCGAGCCGGTCTTGGACGAACTCCCCCACACGCCGCGCACTCCCCTGTCCCGACTGGTCTGGCTCTTCCGCCTGGGACTGGCCATAATCAGCACCAGGAGCCTGCGCCTGCTGCCGGACTTCCTCTCGCTCTTCCTGCGCCTGAAATTCGGCTGGAGGCTACGCCGGCTGCCCTTCCGACCGCTCTTGATCGGCTACATTACGGCCTGCGACCCGGTGAACCTCGACCGCAGGGTGGGCCACTACTGCGGCAAGGGCGAACTGGCCATGGACCTGGGCCTGCACGAATCGGGTTCGGTGGCCAACATAGAACGCGAGCGGATGTGGGCCCGCCTGAGGAAGCCTTGACCTCCGAGCGACCATCCCTGAAGAGAGGAATCCCGTCCAGGTCTGGCCAGCGCCGACATCCCAACGCAGTATGGCTCTTCACCCCCTGAGCCCAAAGGAGGACTCATGACTCTTCTGGTCGGCACCGACCTCCAACCCTCGTCACGGCACGCAGCCCAGGTCTGCGCGGCCCTGGCCAGGAAACTGGGCCAGTCCATGGTCCTGCTGCACGTGCTGGGCGGTCCCTTCGCGAATCGCTCGTTGGCGCGCTCTGGCAGGCGAGGCCAACAGGGCCTGGACATGCTGGAAGCCGAGGCCGCTGCCCTGGCGGGCCCGGGCCTGGAAATCGGTGCCGAACTGCGCTCGGGCCCCCTGCCCCGGGTGCTGGCCCGCACCGCCGAGGA
>JAAZKF010000420.1 GCA_012799975.1 Burkholderiales bacterium | reverse complement strand
GGAAACTACGTGAGCACCGCAGAGGTGCGCCTGACGACGCAGACGGGCCCCTCCCACCCACACCCTGGTGTGGGTGGGGTCTCAACGGATCGACGGCCGAATGCCACGGTAGGCGGCGGATTCAGGGCCATGCAGGCGGCGGATTCAGGGCGGACCAACCCTCCCCGAAGTAGGGAGCCTGCCTACTCCTCAGGTTGCCTGAACGCCCGAGGAAGTGAAAACGAGAGGAGACCCACCCCATGAGACCACTTCAAGAAGTAGCAGCAGACCTGGGGCTGCTCCCCCAGGATGTGTATCTCTGGGGCCCAGGATGTGCCAAGATCCACCTGGAAGCCCTGAACCGCCCGCGCAAGGGCCACCTGGTCCTCATGACGGCCATGTCTCCCAGCCCGGCAGGGATCGGCAAGACCACCGTGGCCATCGCGCTGACCGACGCCCTGCGGCGGCGACAGGTCTCGGCGGCGGTCTGTCTGCGCGAGCCCTCCCTGGGGCCGGTCTTCGGGATGAAGGGCGGCGCCACGGGAGGGGGACAGGCCCAGTTGGTTCCCTCCGAGCGGATCAACCTCCACTTCACCGGGGACTCCCATGCCGTGACGACCGCCCACAACCTGCTGTCGGCAGCCATGGACAACCACATGCATTTTGGGAACACGTTGGCTCTGGATCCCCGACGCCTGAGCTGGCCACGGGTCCAGGAACTCTCCGATCGCTCGTTGAGGAAGGTAGTGGTAGGACTGGGTGGCCCGGGAAGCGGAGTCCCCCGCGAAGACCGCTTTGACATCACCGCCGCCAGCGAGATCATGGCCGTGCTCGCGCTGGCCTGCAACCCCGAGGATCTGCGTCAGAGGCTGGGACGGATAGTGGTCGGGAGGACGGCCGAGCGCAAGCCCATCCAGGCCCGAGAGCTTCAGGTCGACGGGGCCTTGGCCAAACTCCTGGAAGAGGCCCTCTTACCCAATCTGGTCCAGACCCGCGAGGGCAGCCCTGCACTGATGCACACCGGCCCTTTCGCCAATCTCGCGCACGGGACCAGTTCGATCCTGGCCACCCACGCGGCCCTGCAGGGTGCTGACTTCGTCATCCAGGAGGCCGGCTTCGGTGCCGATCTGGGAGGAGAGAAGTTCGTCGATCTCTTCTGCCCCCTGGCCGAGGTCCAGCCCCGCTGCGCCGTGGTCCTCATGACCTTGCAAGGGCTGCGCTATCACGGGGGCATCCCCAAGGAGCGTCTGGCCGACCCCGACCCCCAGGCGGTGCGCCGGGGACTTCCCAACGCCCTGTTCCACCTGGACCTGGTGACCCGCTTCGGCATCCCCGTAGTGCCGGCCCTGAACCAGCATGACAGCGACCCACCGGATGAGATCGCCCTGGTGCTCGAAGCCCTGGCCTCGGAAGGCTACTCCGCCGCGAAGGTCCGCGCCTTCCAGGAGGGAGGGGCGGGGACGATGGAACTGGCCGAGCGGGTTCTGGAATGTTCCCAGACCTGCGCCCTGTCGCAATTCAAGACCTTCCAGGTGCCGGGGATGGACTTCGAAGAGCGGCTGGACACCCTGGTCCGCGAGGTCTACGGGGGGAAAGACTTCGAACTCTCACCTCGAGCTCGGGAGGATCTGGCCGACTGCGCCCGGGACGGGGTCGATCGCCTTCCGATCTGCGTGGCCCGCACGCCTCTTTCCCTCTCCGACGACCCGACCGCCGTCGGGGTTCCCCGTGGTTTTCGGATCCACGTGCGCGAAATCCGCTTGCTGGCCGGAGCCGGATTCCTGGTCCCGGTGTGCGGCGAGTTGATGACCATGCCGGGTCTCCCCCGGCGCCCCAACTTCGAAAACTACGCGTAACGCGCTGACTCCGGTATAGCCCGCCCCCGCGGCCACGCTGGAAGCCAGGGGAGTCTCCGTACTGGCAGCCGGCCATCTTCGCGATCCCTTCGCCCGGAGACGGGTCAGGGCAGTATCCGGGCACGGGCGCGCCGGGGCGAGGAGGAGAAGGTGCGACCAGCGATGCCTCAGGTCTGGCCCTCCTCCTCAGAAAGCCCCGGTCTCCCCCATCTCACGATCAGGAACCAACCGGCCAGGATCATGACGACGGGAAGGACCATGATGGCCCAATAGTTTCGGACCCCCCCCCCGAAGAGCCAGGCGAAGACGAAGAAGGCCAGCAGATGCCCCCCCAGGAGGATCCTCATGGGCCACGGCAGTCCCCAGAGGCCCACGAACGCGAAGCAGAAAACGACGGGCAGCATCAGGTCCCAGCGCGCATAGAACGGAGCTCCGAAATGCAACATGCGGACCAGGAAGACGAATCCCTCCCCGCGATATCCGAGCACGGCACCGTCGTGAGCCATCTCTGGGAAGGCCGTATTCACGATGAAGAAATGTGCCCCCAGGACCACCAGAAAGGAGGCCAGGGGAAGCCCCAACATCCAACGCGGCCGCAGACGGGCGTCGCCCAGGCCAGCCAACAGGAAGAGGAAGGCCGGAGCCAGCATGAACTCCCGGATGGTGGTGGAAACCGAAAGCAGCAGGGCAGCCGGTCCCACCCTTCCCCAAGCGAACCAGGGCAAGGCGAGCAGGAACAGGAACATCGCCCAGTACTCTGCCATGAGGAGATGCCAGCCGGGGATCCCGTAGGTCAGAATCGGCCCCAGCAAGGTCGGTGCCAGGACGGCCTGCTCGGGTTCAAGCCAGCAT
>JAAZKF010000419.1 GCA_012799975.1 Burkholderiales bacterium | reverse complement strand
GGCCGGGGCCCCGGCCCCCGAGGCAGCTCCCCAACCTGAAGAGGACGAAGCCGCAGAACCGGCACTCCCGCCGCCTCCGCCTCCGCGCGGGCATCTGAAGATCTATCTGGGCTATGCCTCGCATACCGGCAAGACCTGGCGTCTGCTGGAGGAGGCCCGCCGGCGTCAATCCAGGGGTGAGGACGTGGTGGTGGGTTGGATCCGCCCCAAGGATCGACCGGCTCTGGCTCCTCTGCTGGAGGGATTGGAAGTCCTGCCCCTGCGCCGGGGGCGCCTGGACCTCGAGGCCATCCTGCGGCGTGCTCCGGAGGTGTGCTTCATCGACGAGCTGGCCCATGACAATCCGCCGGGCAGTTTGAATCCCCACCGTTACCAGGATGCGGAGACCCTGTTGGAGGCCGGGATCGGTGTGGTCACGGCCATGAACATCCATTACGTGGCCGATCTGCGCGAGCAGATCCTCAAGGTGCTGGGCCAGGCCCCCGAGGTCTCTATTCCCGAGGAATTTCTGCGCCAGGCCGACGAGGTGGTGCTGGTCGACGCCAGCGCGGGCTTCGTCCAGGGACGCTCGCAGCAGGCCGGCCTCCGGCCGGTTTCCGAGAAGACCTTGTTGGCACTGCGGGGGATGGCCCTGCTCTATTCGGCCGAGAACGTCGAGGAACTGGTCCGGGATTACCGTCACGAACATCATATCGAAGAGACCTGGGAGACCCAGGAGCGGGTGCTGGTCTGTTTGACTGCCAATAATCGCGGTCCCCACCTGATCGACCGCGCCGGCAAGGTTGCCGAGCGCTGGAACGGCGAGTTATGGGCCCTGTACGTGACTCCGGACACGCACTGGTCGAACCTCTCGGAGGCGGAGGCCGAAAAGGTTCGCGGTTTCCTGGGCCTGGCTCGTTCCCGGGGAGCTCGGGTCCAGGTCGTGGAGGGAGCCGAACCGGCCTGCAGCATCCTGGCCTTTGCCCACGAGCATGGCGTGACGCAGATCTGCCTGGGGCACGCCACCGCCTATCCTTATCGTGGAGCCCTCTCGGGAACCGTGGCCGGTCGCATCATGCACGGTGCAGCGGGGATCGACGTCCACCTGATCGCTGATGAGGGGGCACCCCAGCGTCAGTCCACCAGCGTGCCCAGTGACGCTCCCAGCCTCCCCTTCCTGGCCCGCCTGCTCTCGGCCACCCCGCGTCCGGAGAGCCGGGGACACCTGCGCGTCTACCTCAGCTATGCTCCGGGCAGTGGCAAGACCTGGAGGATGCTCCAGGACGGCAGTTTTCTCAAAGGACAGGGCCAGGACGTGCTGGTCGGGTACTGTGACCCCCATGAACGTCCGGAGCTGGTCGAGGTGCTGCGCCACTTCGAGACGATCCCTCCCATTCGGACGCCTGAAGGCCTGCCGAATGGGCTGGACGTGGCTGCGACCGTAGCTCGGTGTCCCCAGGTCTGCCTGGTGGACGACCTGGCGGCGGTCACCGCCGATGGACGGGTTCGCTGGGAGGAAGTGGAAGCCTTACGAGACCAGGGCATCCATGTGCTGGCCACTGTGGATGTCTCGGGAGTCGAGGGTCTGAAGGATGCGGTCGAGGGGATCACCGGGCTGGAGGTCTCCAGCACCGTTCCGGACTGGCTGCTGGACGAGGCCGAGGAACTGATCTTCGTCGACGTGGCCACTCGGGCCCTTCTGAACCGGATCCGTCGGGGAGCCGTATTTTCAGGGACGGAGGTTCCGGAAGACCTGCAGGGCCTCTTCAATGAAGGGAGCCTCGAGGCCCTGCGCGAGCTGGCCATGCGACTGGCCGCCGACCGCGTTCAGGACCGTCTGGCCGCCCTGGAAGGAAGCCGTTCCGACCTGGCGGACAAGGAAACCATCATGGTCGCCGTAGACGCACGCCCCGGTACGGCCCGGGTCATCCGACGAGCTCGTCGTCTGGCAGACCGTATGGGAGCCTCGTGCTTTGCCGTCCACGTGGCTCCCGACGAGGATTGGACCGGGGTTTCCCTGGAAGAGCACGCCCGGGCCCGGGAGCATCTGGACCTGGCCCGGCTCCTGCACCTG
>JAAZKF010000418.1 GCA_012799975.1 Burkholderiales bacterium | reverse complement strand
GAGGCCATCGAGGCGGGTCTGGATGCCAGGAAGGCGTGCGTTCTGAGGAGCGGAGCGTAGTTGGAAACTACGTGAGCACCGCAGAGGTGCGCCTGACGACGCAGACGGGCCCCTCCCACCCACACCAGGGTGTGGGTGGGGTCTCAAAACGCCTCGACGGCCGAATGCCACGCCAAGCGGCGGATTCAGGAAGAGGCAGGTATGGACGCCCGGACACAGGTCGGCTTCGCCATGTACTGATGTCGGCCAGAAGATCCGGGCGGCTTGCCGGAAACACGCGCCAGAACTGGGGGCAGGCCCTGTGCCCGGCCAGACAATCCTGCGAGCCTGGCTGCGACGGTCAGGACAACCGCGCCGTCACGGCCGCGGGAATCCCCGGGTCAGAAGGCGAAGGTCCCGGCGATGAGGACCTCCCCCAATCCCCTCTTCACCCGCCTGGTCGAGAACCTCGAACGGGTCGTGCAGGGCAAGACCCGACCCCTGCAGTTCCTGGTCGTCTCGTTGTTCTCAGGAGGCCATGTCCTGATGGAGGACGTGCCCGGAGTCGGCAAGACCACCCTGGCCAAGGCCCTGGCGGCCTCGATCCGCGGGAGTTTTCGCCGGGTGCAGTTCACCCCGGACCTGCTGCCCACCGACATCCTGGGTTCCTCCATCTACAACCCCCGGGAAGGGACCTTTGACTTCCACCAGGGGCCGGTCTTCTGCAACATCCTGCTGGCCGACGAGATCAACCGGGCCTCTCCGCGAACCCAGTCCAGCCTTCTGGAGGCCATGAGCGAGGGCCAGGCCACCATCGAGGGGGTGACCCGGACCCTGCCCCACCCCTTCGTAGTGTTGGCGACCCAAAACCCGATCGAGTTCCACGGAACCTACCCCCTGCCTGAGGCCCAACTGGACCGCTTCACCATGCGCCTGACCCTGGGCTACCCGGACCGGGACCACGAACTGGCGGTCCTGGAGGCCCAGCGCCAACAGCACCCCCTGGAGGAACTGGAAGCGGTCACCGACCTGGACGAGGTCATGGGGGCTCAGGAGGCCGTCCGCCAGGTGCGCGTCGAGAGGCCGATCTCGGAGTACATCCTCGCGCTGGTCCAGGCCACCCGCGAGGATCCCCGCTTGAAGCTGGGTTCCAGCACCCGGGGCGCCCTGGCGCTGTACCGCACCGCCCAGGCCCTGGCCTGGTGCGAAGGCCGCGACTATGTACTCCCCGACGACGTCAAGACCCTCTCGATCGAGGTCCTGGCCCATCGGGTCATGCTGGAAACCAAGTCGCGCTACTCAGGGGTCTCGCGCGAGGCCCTCGTGGCCGAGATCGTGGGCCGGACCCCGCCCACCCCGTGATCCGGCGTTCAGTGCCGACCCGTCACCCGGGCCCCGGCGGCAGCCTGGTCGTCCGCTGGTTGCGCATCCTGCTGCGCGAGAAGCTCACCGACACGGGCCGGCTGGTCTTCTGGCTCTTCCTGCTGGCCAGCGCGACCGGGATGGCCTCCTTCGTGGTGAAGATCTACCTGGTCTGGAGCGTCCTGTTGGGACTGCTGGCCACCAGCATCCTGGCCTCACGGCTGGCCCGGGTCCCCCTTCTGGCCGAGCTGCAGACGCCGCGCAACACCGTTGCCGGCAGCACCCTGGAGCTGCTTTTGCGGGTCTCCAACCCCACCCGCCGAGTCGCCCTGGACCTGCAGTTCAGCCTGCTGGATCCTCCGCCAGACCTGGCCTGGAGCCGGATCCCACTGGAACGGCTCTCACCCGGCGAGGAACGGGTAGTCCTGCTCCCGGTCGGCTTCCCCAGGAGGGGTCACCTGATCCTGCCAGGAGTCCGCCAGGAAAACGTCTTCCCCTGGGGGTTGTGGCGGGACAAGCGGAGGTTGGCCCAGCCGCGAAGCCTCCTGGTCTACCCGGCCTTCCATCCCCTGCTAAGTCTGGACATCCCCGTCGGACGGCGTTACCAGCCTGGGGGCATAGCCTTGACCTCGCACGTGGGCGAGTCTACCGAGTTCGTCTCGACCCGGGAGTTCCGCACCGGAGACAGCCTGCGCAACATCCACTGGCGCTCCTGGGGCCGCCTGGGCCGCCCCGTGGTCAAGGAGTTCCAGGAGGAGTATTTCTGCCGGATCGCCCTGCTTCTGGATACCTGTATCCCCTCCAAAGGGGGGGAGGAGGCCTTTGAGGCGGCCATCAGCCTGGCGGCCTCGGTGGCCAACCGGCTGGCCCTGGAGGAATACGTCGTGGACCTCTTTGCGGCGGGCCCGGAGGTCTACCACTTCCAGGCCGGTCGAAGCCTGGCCTACCTGGAGAACGTGATGGACATCCTGGCCTGCGTCGAGGCCTGCCCCGAGCCGCCCTTCCAGAAGCTCGAACCGGTCCTGCTGGACCACATGGGCAACATCACGACCACCATCGCCTTCCTGCTGGCCTGGGACGACGAGCGCGCGGGGATGCTGCGCGCCATCCGGGACCGGGGCTCGGCCTTGAAGATCCTATTGATCCAGCCGGAAACTCCCCCCCTGGCCGAAAACCCCGTCCTGGGCCCCATCCACTGGATCCCTCCGGAGCGGGTGCGGGCCGGAGGGGTGGAGACGCTTTGAGGCCGCCGCATCCCCTCCGCGTGGTCCTCCTGCTGGTCGTTGCCCAACTGGCCTTCCTGTCCAGCGGGGGCTTGACCCTGCTGAACCTGGCCTGCGCCGCGTTCGGGCTGGTGGGAGCCCTCAGTCGAGGGGTCCTGAAGGCGCCCTCCTCGGTCTGGCCGGTCCTGCTTCTGCCGGTCCTGCTGCTTCCCGCCTTGCCTCCCGAGGCAGGCCCCACGCTGGTCCTGGGCCCGGCCGACACCCCGTTCCTGTACCGCGCCCTGCTGCTGGCCAGCCTGGAGAGCGCGCTGCTCTCCTGGCTGCGCTGGGAGCCAGAACGGCAGGATTATCTGGTGGCGGCGGCCATGACCCTGACCATCGCTTGTGGGTTGACCTTCGACCCCTGGCCCTATGGGGGCTTCGTACTGGTCCAGACCTGCCTGCTGGTCTTCCATCTTCGCGCCGCGGTTCCAGGCAAGCCGGGCCTGCCGCATCTGCTTCCCCTCTTCGGCGCCGGGGCGCTGGCGCTCATGCTGGGCCTGTTGCTGACCTGGAGCGAGCGCAAGGTCAACGCCATGATGGCCTGGTTCACCCCGCCGCTTCCCATCTCGGCCCACTTCCAGGCTCATTCCCGACTGGAGACCATGCGCGCTCAGCAGAACTCGACCCGGGTCGTCCTGCGCGTATTCGCCCGCCCCCCGCACCAGCCGCGCCACCTGATCGGCGCCGTCTACAATACCTACGAGCGCGAGACCTGGAGTCAACACTCGAATAATCACGAGCTCTCCCCCGCCGGCCTCCCCGGAGAGGAGCCGACCTTCCGGATCTCCTTACCTCCCGGCCCGGTCCGGGAATCCTATCGGCTGAGTTCCCAAGCCCCGGGGAGCCTCTTCGTCCCGCCCGGGACCACGGAGGTCTCGGGCCGCCTGAACAGGCTCTTCAGCACCTGGGACGGAGCCCTGGGCTTCGAGCCGGCCAGCGGATTCGACGGGACCTACCGGGTGCGACGCCAGGTCCAGGAAACCGCGGGTCTACCCCTGGTCGAGCCGCACCGCGAGCTGTATCTGCAGTTGCCCTCGAAGCTGCCCGAGGTGGTGCGCCGGGAGGCCCAGCGCAGGGCTCCCGGCGGCTCGGCACTGCAGGTGGCCCGGGCGACCGAGGCCTGGTTGCAGGAGTCCTTTGAATACGGACTGGGCTACCCTTTCGACCCGGACCGGGATCCCCTCGAACAGTTCCTGAGCCAAGGCCCTCCAGCCCACTGCGAGTTCTTCGCCACCGCCATGACCTTGATGCTGCGGGTGCGGGGGATTCCCTCGCGCTACGTGACGGGCTTCCTGGTCACCGAGAACAATCCCCGGGGAGGCTTCTTCACCGTTCGGGAGAGCCACGCCCACGCCTGGAGCGAAGCCTGGATCCCGGGAACCGGCTGGGTCACCTTCGATCCCACCCCTCCCGGAGCCGCGGACGACCTCCAGGAGGGGCTGAGCGCGTTCCTGCGCCAATGGTCGGACCTGGCGGCCTTCCACCTGCAGGAACTTCTGGCCCGACTTCGCTCGGGCGACTGGCGGGGCTTGTGGACCCTGCTGGTCGAGAGCCTGGGCGGACTCGGAGCCCCCCTGGCCCGCCATTCCCTGGTGGCCGGGGTGGCGCTGGCCCTGGGAGCGGCCCTGCTGGGGTGGCGCAGACGCCGCAGGAAGACACCCGTCCCTCCGGACCCGGGCCCGCTGCCGCGCCTGCTCGAGGAGTTCGACCGGGTGATGGCCCTTCAGGGCTCCCCCCGCCCCCCGCACCTGACGCTGCTGGAATACCGCGCAAGGCTCGCAGAGGAAGAGCCTCGGTACCACCTGAATCCGCCGCCTGGCGGATTCAGGTACCAGGCTGCCCGGGACTTCCTGCTGGCCTGGTGCCTGGCTCGCTATGCCGCCGACCCGGAGGCCCGGGCAGGACTCGAAGACCTCCTGCAGCAGGTGCGACGGGAGGCGGCACCTGCAGACCCCTGAAATTCCCTGCCGGCTTTCAACGCGCCGCTCCCTGGCACGGGCAGCAGCGGATGAAGGCGTCCCCGAAAGTCGGGGCTGCTGAAAGGGGAGCTTGAGGCAACCACGACTTCCCGCGGGTGTTGCTGGACCTGCCGGGGCCCGCCTCGACGGCCGAAGGCCAGGCGGCGGATCCAGAGGTCTTGCCCCCCTGTTCCTGTCGTCACGACTCGTGCTACCATTTCCTCGCAGCGTTCTCCAAATGGGAGGTCGAGGGTGGCTTCTGCTGGCAGCCCGGGATTGCAAGGGGCGGCGGTCCGCTGGCTTCGGCGCTGGGGGGCGGTCGCCGTATTGGTGATCCTGGCCGGCTTCCTGGATGCCCGTTGGCTATCCATCAAGCCCGAGGCGATCCGTCACGGTATCTTCAGTGGCCTGGAGGAGCGGGCTTCGCTGCTGCCTCTGCTGCAGGCCGGCCTGGCCACGTGCCTGGCGGCCGGGGCCATCCTCCTGCGACTCCTGACCCGGGGATGGCGCCTGCCCGCCCCGCTGCTGGCCGCGCTATTCCTGCTTCTGACCGGAGCCTTCCTGGAGTGGGCCCTGCGCCAGCACGCCTGGGCCCAGATGCGCCCCAGTCCCACCCTGATCTGGGAGTTGGATCCCAAGGGACCGGAGAACAACCGTTGGGGGATGCGCTACCCCGACTTCCCAGCCACACCCCAGCCCTCCGAGTTCAGGTTCCTAGTCCTGGGTGACTCCAGTGCCTGGGGTGACGGTCTGGAGCGCGTCGACCAGCGTTTCAGCGACCTGGTGGAGTCCCGCCTGCGCCAGGCCTTTCCCCATGGGGTCTGCCGGGTCATGAATGCGGCGGTCCCTGGGTACAGCACCTTCCAAATGGCGGCCGCCCTGGACCAGAAGTACCTGGCCCTGCAACCCGACTGCCTGATCCTGGCCACCAACAGCGACTGGCCCCGCGAAAGCGCGCCTGACCGGCAGCGCCTGCCCTCCCCGTGGTTGCGCCCTCTGCTGGCCCTCCTCGACACCTCGGAAGTGTACCTGTGCCTGGTCAGCTCGATGCTTGAGCCCGGGCCTTCCCCCGCTGACTCCAGGCCCCCCGGACCCAGGGTTCCCGAGCCGGAGTCCCGGACCAACCTGGAGGCCATGATCCGCGCCGTCCAGGCCCGCGGAGGCTGTGCGGTGGTGCTCAACATGCCGGTTTATCTGGAGCGGTATCGTCCCGGCGAGTCGATAGACATGCAACCCCGGTACCTGCACTCCTGGCGCCGACAGGCCCGGGCCGCCGCCCACAGCACCGGTTCGCCCTTCCTGGACCTGGACACGGAGTGGCGGCTGCGCCATGGGGCGGACCTGGACCCGCTCTTCCTGGACCTGGTGCATCCCTCCCCCAGGGGCCACCAGGATATCGCCGACCGCCTTTACCCGGTCCTGTGCAGCGTGCTCGAAAGCGCAGGCACGCCGCCCCCACTCCCCGCCGCGCCCCTCCCCTGAGCCTGAATCCGCCGCCTGGCGTGGCATTCGGCCATCG
>JAAZKF010000055.1 GCA_012799975.1 Burkholderiales bacterium | reverse complement strand
GCTTACGGGCCAATCGGATCTGTTGAGGGACCTGGACCGAGCAGAATCTGGTGAGGAGATCGGGCAAACCCGGGGCTTCCCTTTCAAGGGCTCCGGTTCCACCATTCTCGGGAACCGGGAAGAGTCGCAAAGAGTATACCCGGTCTGGGGTTTTTCGAATCTCCGGGTCTTGGATCTTCGGGTTTCTAAAGTTTGAGGCCTCTGATGGTCACGAGCCGGGACGGCATCCCGGTCCTCTCGGGATCGTTATCGCAGACCAGGGTTGCCTCATAGGTGTCCTTGCCCTCTTCTCGGACTGCCAGACCGGCCGCGCGGTTCCCGGGGGCGATCTCCTTGCCCACCAGGCGGGCCGGTCCGAATCCTCCGCGCAGAAGCCAGATCTGATTGGAGCCGAAACGCCGCCCGTCGGGACTCTGTGAGGCCAGCAGCACCAGCAATCCCTTTCCCGGGACGTAGCACATGTCCGAGAGGTAGAAGGCCTGACCCACCGCAGTTTCGACCTCGGGGATCAGTTGGGGTTTCACGTCGTGGAACTCCAGGTTCCGATCACGCGCCATGACCTCGTCCAGGCGAGCCTCGTAGATCAGGACCGAACCGTCGGGTCCCAAAGGCCGTGAGAGTCCGAAGAAGATCCTCTTCTGTTTGGAGTCGACGGCAATACCCTCCAATTTCAGGGGGTTTTTGACGGTCTGTCCAAAATGACCGGTCCGCCGGAAGGTGGCATCGGGGTTGAAGTTGGTGTCGGCCGAGTCTCGGGTCCAGCCTTCTCCTTGCAGGACGTAACGGTGCAAGACGCTGCGGGCGTGAATGAAGCGCACCGCGTTCTTCTCGTGGAAGTGGTCTCCACAGACCAGGAAGGCGTCTTCTCCCAGGCTGGCGATTCCACTGTAGCTGGGAGAAGGCATGTCCCGGGGAAGGTTCAGGCGGCGGAAGCGACGCCCTTCAAGGTCGAAGATATGGAGTTGCCGATTGTTGGAGTCCGTCACCAGGATCCGGTTCGGGGCCAAGTAGACAGCCCCGGTGGGCCGCAGGTCCATCAGGACCCCCTCATCGCCGCGCATGTCTTTGATGGCGTCAGTCTCGAGGGCCAAGGCTCCGGCCGAGACCAGGACCAGGAAAATCCAGGTGAGGAACAGGGGCGCGTGTCGCATGGGGACCCTCCGGAGGGGCTGGAAAGTATCGCAAAACGTCCTTTGCCTCAAACAGACCAGCACTTCTCGCTCCTGACGGAAACGTACGCTTGCCACGTGCATCGCGCGGGCGAACGAAGTTCCCCGACGATTTCCGATCAAAGTTTCCGATCAGGCCAAGGAGTTCGGCCTGAGGCAGGGCCTGCTCCGATCGCTTCGCCTGGAGCTCGGCCAACCCTGCCTCGGCTCCGTGGGGGTTCTCTGTTCAGATCCTGTTGTCCACGACCTCTTCTATACCCAGGGTTTCGAAGTTTCGGAAGGGTGGAGTCAGCACCTCGTTCATGCTTCTCAGGATGGGGCCTCGGACCGGTCCGGCATTTTCCAGGATGCGGTGAGCGATGGGACGGTCCACATGCCGGAGCCGGGGTTCGACATGTTTCATCACGGTCTTGGCCCGCACCACGACCGGAATGAAATCCCCGGTGTTGACCAGGCCCAACAGGGTCTTGATCGGCTTCCCGATGACGAAGGAGTCGACCTCCGGAAAGACGGCCGGTCCCATCTCGGCCCACATGGCGGCCATGAAGGTCTGCTTGCGGTCCAGCTTGTTCTGGATCAGGATTACCCGGGGCACGTAGATGCCCTTGGCGCTATAGCGCGTCTCCAGCAGTTTCCGGGCGTTCATGTAGCGCCACATCTCGTCCAGACGCTCGCGCGGGAAGTAGGGAGGGAGACGGCCGGTCCCGATACCCAGCTTTTCGGTAGCCGACCGGTTGCTCTCGGTCCAGATCACCTGCAGACGACCCGCATCGCAATCTTCGATATAGTCGCCGGAGGCCAGGAGGAGGGCTCCCAAGTTCAAAGAGCGGCCGATTTGCTCGACAATGGGACAGGCCTCGCGACCGATGAAGGTCGGGCACATCAGGGGCAAGGAGACCTTCAGGCCCGATTCTCTGGGGCGGCCGGCCGCGAAGCCGGTTGGGGAAGGGGCGGTGTATCGGAAGCTGCAGGTGACCCCCGTTTCGGGGTTGAGGTACTCGAATCCCCACTCGGATTCCTGGGGGTCCTCTTCCCGTGTGGTGTAGGGGAGCTTGCTTATGGCCATCTCCATCTGGGACACGTCAGGGGCGGTCTTGTCGGATGGGACCACGTAGGAAACCTCGAAGCTCAATCGTCGACTCCACAGACGGGGAAATGTTTATCGTCCTTCGGGTTTGGCACCCTACCCCCTGCCTGTCGCTGGTTCTTATCCGCCCTGGGGGATCAGTCGGCCATCGCCTCCGGGGGGGCACTGCCATACATACCCAGGGCCTGCATGTACATGTGTAGGAGACTCTCCTGCTCTTGCCGTTCCTGCTCTTCGAGTTTGCGAAGCCGGACCACCTGGCGCAGGACCTTCGGATCGAATCCTTCCAGTTTGGCCTCGGCGTAGACCTCCTTGAGGTCCCCGGCCAGGGCAGCCTTCTCCTCCTCCAATGTCTCGATCCGCTCGACGTAGTTCATCAGCCTCTCAGCGCTGGCGTCATGCATTCCCTGAACTCCAATCTGTGCGGCCGGAACACGGGGGTCCGACCGTTCTTCCCCGAAACCTCTCGGGGGCATGTTCCTGAAGCCGCCACCTGCCGTGACCTTCGGCCGAAGATTCCTCGAGCTCCTCAAGCCAGGCAGCGAATTCAGGCTGAAGAATATTCCTCACGCAAGCGAATCCCTGCTGAGAAACGCAGGCGGAGCTCAGTCGTAGTCCATCAGGACCTGGCCTGAAGGTTCGACGTCCCCCGAGCCGCAGCCGGGACAGCAGGGCTTTTCTTCGGTGAAGGCTCCGCCACAAGGACACCTTCCCAAGGCGAGGAGGACCTGGGCGTCCAGTTCCGCAGCAGCCTGGGCGATTCGTCCCTGGCGTTCGTGAAGGGGGCCTTGGGGTTGCTGGAAGGTAAGGTTGAGTTTCTGGAAGGCTTCCCAGGTCCGCGGGTCTTCGGAATACTGCAGGCAGCGCCAGGCCCCGCACTCCGGACAGAAGCGGTCGGCATAACGGAAGCCCCCGCCCCAGCGGGCAGCGAACTCCATCTGACAATGGCGACAACGGCAACGAGCCAGGCTTGACACAGTCTCCTCCTGGGGGTTGGGGCATCTGTGGGGAGCACGTCCGGGCACCCCGGCCTCTCTTCAGTGCGGAAGGATCGTCCCTTCCCAGGTCTCAAGCCGCTGCTGGCGCGAGTCGTAGGCCAGAAGCCATCCCCGGGTGGACACGTGGTCGACTACGACGAAGGACCTGCCCACGGGGTCGTTGAGCAGGGTCACGCCGAAACTGCCCAGGGGTAGACGGAATCCTTGGACGAAGGCCAGGATCGTCATGCACAGCATAATGCATGACAGGTTGATGACCAGGGTCGATTTCCAGGCTTGGACGAGAGAGCGCATCTTGGCACTGCTCCTCCAGAACGTACCTTGTTGAACGTCCGGGCTCCGGATCCCTGCCTGTTCCAGGAACCCCTCCTCTTGCTGAAGGCTCTTCGATGGGGAGGAATGGTTCCGAAACGTCGAACTGGTCCAGCATGTTGCTTCAATTGATCTACGACGAGGACCTCGCACAGGCCAGCTACCTGATCGGGTGCCAGGCCGCCGGCGAAGCCATCATCATCGACCCCCGACGCGACGTCGACACCTTTCTCCGCCTGGTCGAACACCACGAATTGCAGCTGAGTGCCGTGGTCGAGACCCACATCCACGCCGACTATCAGAGCGGAGGCCGCGAACTGGCAGAGCGCTCGGGAGTCCCCCTGTACCTTTCAGACGAGGGCAACGAAGATTGGAAGTACAGGTTCCCGAGTGAGAAGCTGGTCCACGGCAACGAGATCCGGTTGGGGAAGATCCACATCCAGGTCCTGCACACTCCGGGCCACACTCCGGAGCATCTCTCGTTCCTGGTAACTGACGGAGCCGCCACGGACCTTCCCGGCTTCTTCCTGTCCGGAGACTTCGTCTTCGTGGGCGACGTCGGCCGGCCGGATCTGCTGGACGAAGCAGCGGGTCTAGTGGACACCCGTTTTGAAGGGGCTCATCAGCTCTTCGCCAGCCTGCGGGACCACTTCCTGACCCTGCCCGACTACATCCAGGTGTGGCCGGCCCACGGGGCGGGGAGCGCCTGCGGCAAGGCCTTGGGTGCGGTCCCCCTGACCACCGTCGGCTACGAGCGTCAGGTCGCCTGGTGGTCCCGGATGGTCCGTGAAGGCGATCTGGACGGTTTCACCTCCACCCTGCTCGCGGATCAGCCCGATGCGCCCCTCTACTTCGCTCGGATGAGACGGACCAACATGCTGGGACCGGCCCTTTTAGGAGAGCGTCCTCCCATGCAGGTTTTCAAACCTGCTGAATTGCGGGGTCGGGTGAATGAAGACCTGATCCTGTTGGATACCCGCTCGATCGCTGAGCACCGCGCGGACCATGTGCCCGGTGCGCTCTTCGTGCCCGAAGGCAAGAAGTTTGCCACCAACGCCAGCTTCGCCGTCGATCCGGATTCGGACAAACGCCCCATCGTGGTCCTGGCACGCGACCAGGCTCAGGCCTGCTGGATGCGGGATCGCCTGTCCTGGACGGGAATCGACCACGTCCTGGGATACGTTCCCTCGCTGGAAGGACTCACGGCAGGTCCCCTGCCCATGGTGGCTCCGGGTGAACTGACCCGGGTCCCGGATGCACTGGTGCTGGACGTGCGCACCGCCCACGACCATCGGGCCGGTCGAATCCCGGGTTCCATGCAGCTCGACATAGGGCGGCTGGCCTTCCGGATCGACCAGGTCCCGGCTGATCGCCCCGTGGTGGTCCATTGCCAGAGCGGCAACCGCGCAGCCGTGGCAGCCTCGATCCTGCGGGCTCGGGGACGGACGGATGTGCGCGAACTGGAGGGCAGCTATCAGGGCTGGGTCGAGGCTGGATGCCCATCGGTTCCGGCTGAAAGCTGAGCCGCCGGGAGGGAATTCTCTCCTGGGGACGGGAAGGGGCATTCCATGTCCTCTCCACTGACCTTGGCCCCGTGGCTGACCCGCTATAATCGGCGCGACTTTTCCAACGACCTGCTGGCCGGTCTGACGGTCGCCGTGATGCTGGTGCCCCAGGGCATGGCCTATGCCATGCTGGCGGGGATGCCGCCAGTGACCGGGCTATATGCTTCGACCTTGCCCCTGGTGGCCTACGCCCTGATCGGCTCTTCGCGGGCCCTGGCCGTCGGCCCGGTGGCCATCATCTCGCTGCTGACCATGGCCGGGGTGGCCCCCCTGGCCAGACCGGGCACTGCCGACTTCATCGCCTTGGCCGGGATCCTGGCTATCATGGTCGGGATTTTGCAGTTGGTGCTGGGTCTGCTGCGAGGAGGGGTCCTGGTGGCCTTCCTCTCGCATGCCGTGGTCTCGGGATTCACCTCAGCAGCGGCGCTGGTCATCGCTTTGTCGCAATTACACCACCTGCTGGGGTTCTCCCTGGCCAGCAAGGACCCCATCCCCATCCTGTTGGAGGTCTTCCAGCGTCTGGGGGAAGTCCACTCCCCGACGTTGTTGTTGGGGTTATCCTCGCTGTTCCTGTTGTTGGCAGGTCGGCGCTGGTGGCCCCGGTTGCCGATGCCCCTGATGGTAGTGTTCCTGGGCACCCTCACGGTGGCCTTTCTGGGACTGGACCAGGAAGGTGTGAAGATCGTCGGAGAGGTTCCGGCCGGGCTGCCTCGTCCGGCCCTTCCCCGGGCCCCGTCCGAGGCTATCTGGGCGCTCTTCCCTGCGGCTTTGACCATCGCCTTCATCGGTTTCCTGGAATCCATCGCCGTGGCCCGGTCGCTGGCCGCGCGCGAGTCCGAACGGGTGGATGCAAATCGCGAACTGGTGGGTTTGGGCTTCGCCAACCTGGTGGCCGGTTGCCTGACGGCCTTCCCGGTCACCGGCGGTTTTTCGCGCAGCGCCGTCAACTACCAGGCCGGAGCCCGCAGCGGTCTGGCCTCGGTGGTGACGGCCATTCTGGTCATGGTGACCCTGATGGCCTTGACCCCGCTCTTCTACCATCTGCCCCAGGCCATCCTGGCCTCCCTGGTCATGGCCGCCGTGGTCGGACTGGTGGACCTGCATGAGCCACTGCGTTTGTGGCGGGTGCGCCCGGCGGATGCACTCAGCCTGGGGATCACCTTCCTGGCTACCTTCCTGCTGGGAGTCGAGACAGGGATCCTGGTCGGGGTCGCCTTCTCCCTGGCCATCTTCCTGTGGCGCAGCGCCTTCCCGCACGTGGCGGTGATGGGCCGAATCGCCAGGTCCGAAGCATCGGGGGACTGCGGGGTGTGGCGCAACGTCCTGCGCCATCCCCAGGCTCGACCCCACCCGCGTCTGGTGGTGCTCCGCCCCGATAGCAGCCTGTACTTCGCCAACGCCACCTGGCTGCGCGACGTCGTGGAACGAGCCTTGACAGAGCGTGAAGAAGTGCGGGGTCTGGTGATCGATCTCTCGGCAGTCAATGACGTCGACGCCATAGCCCTGGAGAGCCTCGAAGAGCTGATGCACGAACTGGATTTGCAGGGCCAGGAGGTTCATCTGGCAGCCATGAAGGGCCCGGTTGCCGACGTGGCCGCCCGAGCCGGCTGGCGCGAGCGCTACGCCGATCGGGCCTATCATCTGACCCTGGACCGGGCGGTGGCCGCGGCGGAGGCTGCCCTGGCTCGACGCGAGGCAAGGCGCAAAACCTGAATCCGGCCTGCTTCTTTCTTTATTCCGAGCCCCTCAATTCAGCCCAGCGGAAGCACTCGACCAGGTGGTCGTTCACCATCCCTGTGGCCTGCATGTGGGCATAGACGATGGTGGGCCCTACGAATGTGAAGCCCCGGGCCTTCAACTCGCGGCTGATCCGCTCGGCCAACGGCGTGGTGGCCGGGACCTCCTGAAGCGTCCTCCAGGCGTTCTGGATCGGCTGGTTCTGGACGAAGTCCCACATATAGGGCCAGAAGGCGCCCTCTCGGTCGCGAATCTTCAGGAAGGCCCGGGCGTTCTTCACGGCCGACTCGATCTTGCGACGGTTCCGCACGATTCCCGGGTCTTCCAACAAGGCCTGGATCTGCTTT
>JAAZKF010000417.1 GCA_012799975.1 Burkholderiales bacterium | reverse complement strand
GCCCAGGACCCCTACCGCCTGATCGTCCTCCCGGACCTGGTCCGCGACCCTTCCCCCGCGCGGGATCTGCGGGCCTTGGTCGAGTTGTGGAAGCTGATGGGGGACCACCAATTCCAGGTGGTCCACACCCATACTTCCAAAGCCGGAATCCTTGGTCGTTGGGCCGCCGCCCTGCGACGCGTGCCCGCCGTCGTCCACACCCCCCACGGCCACGTCTTCCACGGCTACTTTTCCTCCTGGAAGACCCGGGTCTTCCGCGAAGTCGAGCGACTCACGGCCCGGACGACCCACCGGATCGTGGCCTTGACCGAAGGCGACCTGCGCGACCATCTCCAGGAGGGAATCGCCCCGGCGGATCGCTTCGTGATCATCCCCAGCGGCGTCTCGTTGGAGCGCTACCGCCGCCCCCTCGAGACCGCCTCGGGGGGCCAGGATCTGACGATCGGCTTCGTGGCCCGGCTGGTCGAGGTCAAGGGGGTGCTGGACCTCCTGGAGGCCGTGGCCCTGGTGGTGACCCGCTTCCCCCGGGCACGCCTGGTCCTGGTCGGGGATGGTCCCCTGCGCGAGGCCGTCCTCGAGCGCATCCAGACCCTGGGTCTGACCTCCCATGTCGAACTCCTGGGGCGCCTGGAAGACCCTGCGCCAGCTCTTCGAGGCTTCGACCTCTTCGTGCTCCCTTCCCACAACGAGGGCATGGGTCGTGCGGCGGTCGAAGCCATGGCGGCCGGTCTCCCGGTCGTGGCCACCTGCGTCGGAGGTCTTCCCGACGTGGTGGTCGATGGAGAGACGGGGCTGCTGGTCCCTCCCCACGACCCGCAGGCTCTGGCCGAAGCCCTGACGCGACTTCTGGAAGACCCGGACCTGCGGGGCCGCATGGGCCTGGCCGGGCAGATCCGGGCCGAGGCCTTCAGCGACCAGGTGATGTTCGATCGCCTGGAAGCCCTCTATTCCGAGATCCTGACCCGACCGAACAAGTAGACGGACTCCGGCTGCCCCCCCGGAGATGAAGAGGGCCCCGGCCTGAGGCCGGGGCCCTCTTCGCAGGCATGGAGCCGGGGCTCAGTTCACCCGGTTCGTGCTGTGCGAGCGGCCATTGCCGTTGCTGCGGCCATTGCCATTGCTGCGGCCGTTGCCGTTGCTGCGACCGTTGCCGTTGTCCGGGCGAGAGCCCGCCCCCACCGCGACCAGCTCGCGCACGGCGGTCTTCTTGAGCTCCTCCCACTCCTCGGCCAGGTCGTCGGGCAGACGCGGAATCGAGCCCAGGATCGGCAGGTTGAGGGTCTCCTCGACGCGAGGCCGGATGCGCATCGACGACGAGAGATAGTCCAACAGCAACACGACGGTGAATCCGAAGATGAGGCAGAAGGGGAATCCGATCAGAAGCCGGCGGGCGCTGCTGGGCCTCTCGACCACCAGGGTCGGCTGCCCCTGCCCGGGGGCCTCCAGAACCGAGATGGCGCCCGAGCGACGGCTGCCCTGCTCGGCGACCCGAGCTTTGTAGAGCTGGGTCATCAAGGCGTTGTAGTTCTCTTCATACATGGCCAACTGACGCTGCAGACGGGCGAGCTGCAAACGCTGATCGCCCACATCCCGCTTCTTGCGAACGTCGGCCAGCCCGCCATCCACGGTCTTCAGCGCCGCCAGCGCCTTGCCCAGCGCGGCCTGCTTCTCTTCGACGAAAGAGCGCACGGTGGCCGCCAGTTCCCGGTTGTAGACGGTCTCGACGATCCCCAGGCGCCGCGTCTGCTCGCGGATCTGCTGGCTCTCTTCGGTGAAGACCTCGTGAAGTTCGGCCAGCTTCAGGCGCTGCTGGGAGACATCCTGTTGCAGATTGGCCAGACCCGACCTCTCCTGCCCCAGGACGGCCCAGGGCGGGGTGGAGCTGCGCCCACTGGAGAAGTCCTCGAGCTGGGCCAGCTCCGAGCGCAACCCGGCAACCTGCTGTTGAATCTCGTTCTTCTGGGCCTCCAACTGGTTCTCCCGATCCGCGAGGGCCGCCAGGGCCTGCTCCACGCTGAGGGCTTCGTGGTCCTCCTGCCACTTGAGGATGGCCGTCTCGGTCTTGTCCAGGTTGGTCCGGGCCTCAGCCACCAGGTCCTCGAGGAACTGACGGGTGCTGGCGAACTCCCGGGCGGAGAGCTCCTCGACGTAGGTGATGAATTCTTCCACCAGGGCCCGCGTCTGCTTCTGGGATTCTTCGCCATTCTCCGCGGTGACCGAGATGGCCAGCAGGGTGACCTGGCCTCGGTTCTCGGAGACCGGCTTGAGCTTGATCTGCTCGCGAAGCAGGACTCCTTCATCCGCCAGGCCCAGGCGGCTGGCCACCCGGCCCATCAGCTCCTGGCTGAGGATCAGCTCGCGCAGCAGGCTCTGGTCGGCAAACCAGACCTTCAGCCCGGCTCCCTGGGTCGCCTCTCCGGCCTCGGCCTGCGAGGGCGGGGTGAGCAGGACCTTGGCGGTGGACGTGTAGACCGTCGGGACGACGCTTCGGTCGGCCGTCAAGCCCAGCAGGACCAGCGCCACCAGAGTCGCTGCCAGGAACTCCCACCTGCGCTGGCGGGCGATCCGCAGGGCCTTCCAGAGATCCATTCCAGCCACCTCACGACTTTGAGAATCCGAAAACACAGACCCGGACCCGGGACAGGCCTTTCGCCGTCCGGGTCATTCCAAGTGCCCAATTCTACCACATGTTCGGGCTGCCCGTCCGGGTTCCTGGCCTCGACCCGAAACCGCCACCGACCGTGGCATTCGGCGGCGGATTCGGGCTCGACTTCGGAGCGAATCCCGCGAAGCTCCGGACCCCGGAGATCCGAAGGATCCGGAGGGAATGACCCGGGTGTAGAGAAACCGGGGATCCATCCGTCGGTTGATCCCCCCTCGAGGTGACCCATGCCCCGTCCAGACCACAAGAGGTCGTTGAGGTTCTTGATGCTGGCCGTCTGCCTGATGACCTTCACCGGACCTCTGCCGGCCCGGGAGCCCCTGGTGCCCGTGCCCCGTCCCCAGGCCAGCCCGCCCCCCACCTCATCGCACGCTCACCGGCTGATCCCCGGCGACGAAGTGGAGATCCGCATCCAGGCCCTCCCCGACCTGGAGAGGCTGTACCAGCTCCGCAGCGACGGTGGTCTGTACCACCCCCTGGCCGGCGAGATCCCCGCTGCGGGACGGACCCTTGAAGAGCTGCGCCAGCTCCTCGAGAAGCGGCTGGCCCGAGAGTTGAAGAATCCGAACGTCCAGGTCGGTCTGCGCTCGATGGCCCGCCAGGACGTCACCGTCCTGGGCGAGGTGGCCAAGCCGGGCAAGTACGAGGTCCTGCCCGGGGCCTCCGTCCTGGACGTGCTGGCCATGGCTGGAGGCAACACGCCCAACGCGGACCTGTCCACCGCGGTCCTGATGCGCGGCGGGCAATCCCAGACGGTGAGCCTGGCCCCTCCCGACCCTGCCGCCACAGAAGTCCCCCAGACGCTGGTCGAGCCCGGGGACATCCTCTATCTGCTGGCGGGAACCCAGATCAGCGTCCTGGGCGATGTGGCCAGTCCCGGGGTGTATGCCTTGCCGCGGACGGCCTGCGACCCCTGGCGCGCCCTGCACGCCGCCGGAGGGCCCAAGCCCGGGGCAGCGCTGAACCGGGTCGTCCTGCAACGCGCCAGCCTGCCAGCTCCCGTGGTCCTGGACATGTCCCGACCCGATACCCCGATGCCCGAAGAGGCCCGCGTCCTCCAACAGGGGGACAGCCTCCGGATTCCCGAACGCCAGGTGGTCCTGCTGGGGGGGGTCAGCCAGGCCGGCCCCCTGACGCTGGAGACCGGAGAAAACGTGTTGGACGTGATCATGCGGGCCGGAGTCAGCGACCCGAAGACCCTCAACGATGTCACCATCATCCGCGCCGAGGACGTCCGAGCTGGTCGGCAGAAAACCGAGCGCCACGACCTGACGCCCTACATCAAGAAGGGGGACACCTCGGTCCTGGTCCCCGTCCATGACGGCGACGTGGTCTACGTTCCGGCCCCGGCCCAGAAGGGCCGATTCAACCTGCTCAACCTGCTCTTCCTGGGGCGGGCGCTCTTCGGATACCCGTGAGCGACTCCCCCGTCTCCACCAACGGACACCGTCGCGAGCCACCCGCCCGGCCGGAATCCCTGATCCTCCTGCTGGGCGCGGCCCTGCTGGCCACCGGGGCCCTGCTGGTGCATCCCGGCGTCACGGCTCCACGCCCCTCGCTGGTCCTGGCGGGGGGAGGGGCCCTGGCCATCCTGGGTGCCCTGGCCGCCCTGCGCCTGGCGGCCAACCGCAGCCTCGCTTTGAGCGCCCTGGCCTGGCTGGCCTTGATCGCCTGGGGCGCGACCGGCGCCCCGACGGGCCTGGACCGTCACCTCAGCGAAGTGGCCCTGGTCTCCTGGGTCGGCGGTCTGGCCGTCATGGTCGGCTTCGGGCTGGGGACCCAGGTCATCCGATTCTGGCGTGCCGGCGCCCTCCTGCTGGTCCTGGCGGCCACCGCACTGGCCACGTTCGGACTGTGGACCACGATGCCGTCCATCCTCCAGGCCATGGCCACCGGGCAGTCTCTGCCTCGACTGGCCATCACCTTCACCAACCCGGACTGCCTGTCCGTGGTGCTGGGGGTGGCCCTCCTGCTGGCGGTTGGCCTGACCGGCGCGGTGCCCGGCACCCTGACCTTCCCCCTGGCTGCCTGCTCGGGAGTCCTCCTCTCGGCGGTGCTCTTCACCGGGTCCCGGGCAGGGGTGCTGGGGCTGGTCGCAGGCCTGGCCGCCTACGGAGGGTTGCTCCTGGCGCGTCGCGACGAGTCGGGCCGGCGGAGCGCCGTCCTGGGCCTGGCACCGACCTTCCTGCTGGCCCTGCTGCTGCTTCTGTCCCAGATGCTGACTCCAGCCTTGGGTCGCTGGGGCGAACTGGTCCTCCAGCAGGATCATCAGGGGATGGCGATGAGAGCCGCCGTCGTGCGCGATGGGTTGAAGTGCGTGGCGCAGCGGCCCTGGCTTGGCAGCGGGCCGGGCACCTTCCATCTGGCCTTCCAGGAACACCGTCCGACCGGAATCCGGGCCTACGTCAACGTGGCCCACAACGACTACATGCAGATCCTGGTGGAGACCGGGGTGCCAGGGCTGCTCCTCTTTGCGGTCGTCCTGGGCCTGCCCTTGCTGCGGGCCGGCCGCTGCGCCCTGTCCGGCCCCTTCCCTGCCGAGTCGGCAGCGGCCGCCGGCGCCGGCGTGGCCGTTGCGGTCTACGCAACCCTGAACTTCGCCCTGCCGGTCCCCGCGGATCTCCTCTGGTGGTGCGCAGCATCGGGGCTGTGCCTGTCGGACTCGCTCTCGGCGCATCGCCCCCGAGGCGCGAGCTTGCTGGCGGTGGCACCGGCAGCCCTGATGTTGGCCCTCTGCGGCGCGGGTGCCCTGCTCCTGGGCGTGGGCATGGTTCGGGCCGACCGTCTGGCCGCCGCATCGGACGCCCTGGCCCGGACGCTGCGCTGGGAGGAGGCAGCCCAGGCGGCGCAGGCCGCCCTGGACCTCGAGCCGCGGAACCCCGAGCACCACCTCCGCCTGGCCCGATTGGAGGAACGACAGGGCCGACTGGATCAGGATCCCGAGAAACTCAACCAGGCCCGGGGGCGCGCGGAGGCAGCCCACCGGTTGAGCCCCTCGAACCTGCCGGTCGCGCTGGAGTTCTCCAGGTTGAGCCGCGAGGCGGGCGATGTCCAGGCCGCCGAAGAAATCCTGATGCAGATGCGATCCAAGGCTCCCAACGACCTCCGGTTGGAGGCCGAGCTGGCCGGCGTCCATCTGCGCCGGGGTCAGCTTCCCGAAGCAGCTCGGGCCTTGTGGCGCAGCACGCCCATCAACGGCAGCGTGGCTCGCAACGTCGCCGTCCTGGTGGCGGCCATCGAACGCAGCCAGGCAGGCCAGGGGACCCACCTCCTGCGCGACTTCGTCGCCGAGAATCCTGAGGAGGGGCTGAAGGTCACCCGCGAGACCATCACCCTCTTGAAGTTTGCACGGGAACCTGCCCCTCTGGAGCGAGCCCTGAAACTGCTGATCGAGCTGGACCCCGGCGACACCTGCGCGGCCCTGGGCCTGGCGGACATGGAGCTCAGCCAGGGCAGGTCCGCTGAAGGTCGCTCGCGGCTGGCCCGCATCGCCACCACCCCGGCGGGACCTGGAGAGGCCAACGCCGCCTGTCAGCGCCGAGCCCTGGAGCGTTACGTCGCCCTGGAGCTGAAGGACGGTGATCCCGCCCAGGCCGAGAAGATCCTCCTCGAACGACTGGCAGACCGGCCCTGGGAGGGCTGGATCCGGGTCCTTCTCTGTGACGTCAAGATGGCGCGAGGCGACGTGTCTGCCGCCAAGGACCTCCTCCAGCAGGGCCTGCGCCGACGCTCGACCGACGTCGACCTCCTGACCCGCCTGGGAGATCTGTACGAAAAGCAAGGGGCTGGCGAGACCGCCATGCGCTACTACCGCGACGCCCTGCGTGTCGAGCCGAAGAACGCCCGCCTGACCCAAAAGATCCGCCGACTGGAACAGAAGCAGGCGCGCTGATCCCCCGGGGACCCGAGACCTGGGGCTGCCGGCTGCTCAGGCCTGGGGTGGCATCTGGCAGGTGAAGTATCCCAGCTTCCCTCCGGGATGGCGCGGAATCTCCTCGACCTCCTCAAAGACGATCCGGACCTGGGCGCCCAAGACCTCGCGCAGGCCCTTCTCGCAGGCCGCCAGGGCGGGCCCCGGCTCCTCGGCCTCGGTCACGTAGCGCACGGTGAAGTCCTCCAGGGCGGTCTGCACCACGTGGAAGGCACGGATCTGACGGTGACCCGCCGTCAGGAGGGACTTGTTGACGTAATCGAAGAGTTCCGTCGAGAACATCCGCCCTCCGGCGGTGCGAACCATCTGACCGGTCTTCCCGGTCCGAACATCCATCAAAGGCAGGTTCCGGCCACAGGGGCAGACTCCCTCGACGGGCACGGCCATGTCCCCGACCCGGTAGCGGATCAAGGGCATCCCCGGATTGTGCAGGGACGTCACCACCACCTGACCTGGCGTCCCAGCAGGAACCGGACGATCGGACTCGTCCAGGAACTCGACCACCACGTTCTCACAGGCCACGTGCATGCGCCCGTGCGGACACTGGTGGGCAAACGCCCCGAACTCCCCACATCCATACACATCCGCCACCGGCGCCCCGAAGGCCGTGCCGAGCAGATCGCGCTGGAATCCGTACAGGACTTCGGCCGTGCAGGCCACCAGGCGCACCCCCAGGTCATCCAGGCGGACCCCATCCGACTCGGCCTGACGGACCAGGACCTCCAGGCCTGAAGGGTATCCGTAGACCAGACGGGGACGAAGCCGGCGGATCTGCGGATAGAGCGCGCGAATGAAGGCGGGCGAAAGGTCGAAGGCCGAGACGTGCAGCAGATGGTTCAGGAAGCTCTTCAAGCGCAGGAGGTTCCACTCGCGGGCAGGCCCGACCGGCCGCCCCCAGACCGCCAGAACTCCCTCTCCGGGACGCACTCCGAACCAACCCCGTGAACGCCATTGTCCAGCCTCGTGGCGGCTGCGAAAGGCCGGACCGTGGGTGAAGCGGACGGGCTCACCGGTCGAGCCGCTGGTGTGCCCCAGACTCTCGCCGCCTCCCGGGTTGCGCAGGCTCTGGAAGTGGTCGCGCACTTCCGACTTCTCCAGGACGGGAAGGGCCAGGAAATCCTCCCAGGTGCCCACATCCGCCGGGTATCCCCTGTCCCGATAGTAGGGAACCCGACCCGCCGCCCGGAGCGTGTCGCGAAGGTCGGCAAACTGACGAGCCCGGAGTTCCTCCGAGCTCCAAGACTGCGTCCGCTCCAGCTCGGCAAGACAGGCGAACATGGACTCCCCCTGCAGGAAGGAAGCCAGGGGCATATACAGGCGACGCGTCAGAAGCGTTCTCAACATCCCTCTTCGGCTGCCTCCTGGTAGACCTCGATCATCAACTCGGCCGCCCTCTCCCAGGTGAAGTCCCGACAACGCCGGAGGCCCTTCTCGCGCATGCCACGTCGGAGTTCGTCGTCCTCCTCCACCCGGAGCAACCCCGTCGCCAGAGCCTCGGCATCTCCGGTGGGCGCCAGGATGGCGGCGTCCCCGGCCACCTCGGGAATGGACGAATTGCGACAGGCCACCACCGGAGTCCCACACGCGAAGGCCTCCAACAAGGGGAGCCCAAATCCCTCATACTGGGATGCGAAGAGCAGGCACCGGGCTCCCGTCAGAAGCAGCCGAATCTCGGTGTCCCCCACGACCCCCATCACGCGAACCCGCTCCGCCTCACCGGCCGTTGCCAGCAGGGCCGTCGCACCGCGCGGCATGGCCCCTGCCACGACGAAATCGAACCCGGCGAGCCCGCGCGAGGCGGCCAGTCGAAAGGCCGCACAGGCCTCCCCCATGCCCTTCCGGGGATCGCCGCTGGACAGGAACAGGACATAGGGCCGCGCCAGGCCCCGCTGCTCCCGGAAACGTGCCAGGGCCTCCGTGGAGCACGGATCCAGGAAGCGCGGATCCAAACCATTGGGGACCACGCGGACCCGGGCGGGATCCAACCCCATCAGCTCGATGGCGTCCCGGCGGGTGCTTTGAGAGATCACCACGACCCGATGGGCCCGGCGGGCCATGGCCGAGCGAGCCGGACGCGCGGCCTGAAGGTGGGGGAACAAGTGCGGGAGGCGATACTCGCGAAGGTCGTGGACGGTCAGCACGGATCCGCCCCTCCTCTGAGGGGGGACCCGGGCGTGGACCGAATGGAAGACGTCCATCCGCCCGGCCAGACAATCGACCGGCGGCCAGGAGCACAGATCCCAGCTCTTCTCGAGAAGCCTGCGGGGACACCGGCAGACCCGCTCCCGGGTCCCCGGCAGGACCGGACGGGGAGCCCGGCTCCTCCAATACAGGTAGAAGCAACGCAGCTCTCGCAACGCGCCGGTCCCCACCAGGGCCTGCAACAGGTTGAGCGTATAGGTCCTCAGTCCGCTGGCCTGGTTGAGGGCCAGGAACGACGCATCCAGGGCCACGCGCAGGCCACCAGGAAGACCAGCCAAGGCAGACCTTCCCGGTGGCGGATCAGGCTGGGGTCTCGGCAAGCGCCCCGACCAGAACCTCCTGCTCCTGTTCATCGGTGCAGGTCAGCATGTGCGGGCGCTCGGAGTACCAGTTCATGGTGTCGCGAATCGTGTCTTCCAGGGTGTATCTGGGCTTCCAGGAGAGGTCCTCGCGCGCCCGGGTGTCTTCAGGCACCTTGTCGAAACCCTCTTCATAGAGCGGCCCGAAGAGCGTCTTGGGATCGACGTTGATGATCGGCGAGCGGCTCCCGACGACCTCACGGACCCGGTGGGCCAGATCCATGATCGACAGCTCGTTGGCCGGATTGCCCAGGTTGAAAACCCGGCTGCGGTGGGGCGAGCGCATGACGGATGTGACCCCGGTCACGATGTCTCGGACATCCGTGAAGGCCCGGACCTGCTGCCCGGTCCCGAAGACGGTCAAGGGTGCGCCCGTCAGGGCGGCGATGACGAAGCGGGGCAGCACGAATCCGCCTCCGGGCAACTGCCGGGGTCCGGCGATGTTGAAAGGCCGCACGATGTTGACGTGCAGGTCGGTGACCCGAGCCCGGTTGATCGCCGCGATCTCGGAGGTCAACTTGGCCACCGCGTACTCCAGGCGGACCGTGAAACGGCCAGGGATGATGCAACTGTCGGTCTCACGGAAGGTCCCGGCACGACCATAGACCTCCGAGGTCGAGACCTCGATCAGGCGGGCCTTGTGGGCCAGGGCCAACTCGACGACGGCCTCACCCGAGGTGACGACCTGCCGGGCGATCTCCCCAGAGTGCTTGAGAACTCCGGCGGGCCCGACCACGCTGGCCAGGTGGTAGATCTCGTCGAAGTGGTGGCTGGGCGGAAAGAGATCCCTGGCGACGTCTTCGATCGCTCCGACGATCACCCGGCAAGAGGCTTCATAATCGGCAGGCTGCATCACGTTGCTGATCAGGCTGTCGACGATGGTCACCTGGGACCCCTCGGACAAGAGCCGATCCACCAGATGCGTGCCGACGAAGCCCAACCCGCCCGTTATCAAAGCTCTCTTCATGTTTGCTCGCCACCTCCAACAGTCTCAAGCCTCGAGTCCCGGGCAAGACAAGCTGCCTCCCCCGTCCCGATTTCGAAAGCCTACTATTCCAGCCTCGGGGCCCTTCTCCTGCCGCCGAGGAGTGATCCCACCCGCCGCCCGCCCGAAGGCGTACACAAGAACAAGGGCCCCGCCCGAAGGCGGAACAACTAAAAAAGGCCCCGCCCGAAG
>JAAZKF010000416.1 GCA_012799975.1 Burkholderiales bacterium | reverse complement strand
GCGCGACTTTCCCGCCCTCACGTGTTGCAAGGGACTGGCCTCCTCGAACATGGGCCACCCTCCAGGGGCGCCCGACATGCCATTCTACAGCCCCGAATAAGACCCTACAATAAAAAGGGCGGATCGGAAGCGGATCCTGAGAATACCGGCAAAAGAGACTTCAAGCTCCTGGCTCGGGAATCGGCGACTTCCCCCAAAGCCTCTCAAAGTCACTACGGCCAGAGCCGCCCCGGGCGTCTTGGAAGACGGCAACCCGCCCGGGCCTACGAGAATGGTGGAAGTTCCAGGACCGGGCCGTACATCAGCCCCGAGACCTGGGCGCCAGGGAGCGCAAGCGCCGGACGGCCTCCACCAGGGCCTGGGCCGCCTGGTCGACCTCTGCGACGGTATTATCCCTGCCCAAAGTCAGACGCAGACTGCCATGGGCCAGTGGCAGGGGAAGCCCCAGGGCCTTGAGCACGTGCGAGGGTTCCAGGGTTGCGTTCGAGCAGGCCGAACCGGTGGAGACGCAGATCCCCTTGCGGTCCAATTGCAGCAGCAACGACTCGCCCTCCGCCCCTTCAAAGACGAAACTGGCCGTTCCCGGAAGGCGCAACTCGGGATGCCCGGTCAGGCGGGCTCCGGAGAGTTCACCCAGAACCCGCTCCACCAGGCGATTCCGGAGTGCGCAGAGACGCTCAGCGCGCTCCTCGCGCTCGGCGCAGGCCAGTTCCAGGGCCCGGGCCAGGCCCACGACCCCGGGGATATTCTCAGTACCCGAGCGCAGCCCACGTTCCTGGCCTCCTCCGAAGAGCAGGGGTTCCACCCGGGTCCCGGTCTTCAGATACAGGGCCCCCACCCCCTTGGGCCCGTAGAACTTATGAGCCGAAAGGCTCAAGGCATCTACCCCGAGCTGCCCGACGTCCACCGGGACATGACCCACTGCCTGGACGGCATCGCTATGCAGAAGAATTCCCCGACCCCGAAGCAACTCCGCGATCTCGGCCACGGGCTGGAGGCTCCCGATCTCGTTGTTGGCCAACATGACCGAGACCAGGACGGTCCCGGCCCCGCATGCCTCCAGCACGGCCTGGGGATCGACCCGCCCCCACTCATCCACCGGAAGGCGAGTAACCCGGAAACCTTCCCGCTCGAGCTGGTCACAGGCGTGCAGGACGGCGTGGTGCTCAATCCGCGTGGTGACCACATGGTCGCCATGCTCGCGCTGGGCCCGGGCCAGCCCCAGGATTGCCAGGTTGTCGGCCTCCGTCCCACTGGCGGTGAAGACGATCTCGGAGGCCTGGCGGGCACCCAGATTTTCGGCCACACCCTGGCGGGCCGAATCCAGGGCTCGGCGGGCCTCCAGGGATGAGCGGTGGACGTTGGACGGGTTGGCGTAGATCCGTGTGAAGTAAGGCAGCATGGTCTCCAGGACCTCAGGTGCGACCGGGGTGGTCGCCGCATGGTCGAGGTAAATCATCGGGTCCTCCTGTACGGATTGAACGCCCTGACGAGCACGGGAAATCCTGGGGTAATCATTTAAGTATGAAAGGATGCGGGCGGCGGAAGAAGGGGTTCATGCCCGGCTGCCCCCCCGAGCGGGCATGGTCGGGACCCTTTGCTAGCCCCGCGCGGGTGCATCCCAGCGGGGTTGGGAAAGACCCGGCGAGGCGGCCGAGGGGTCTCCGGCTGGCCCCCTAACCGCAGCAGGATCCCGAGCAACTGCCACAGGAACGGAGATTGTTGGGGTTGTTGAACTGAAAGCCCCCTCCGTGCACGTCGCTGGTGAAGTCCAGCTCGGTCCCCTGCAGATAGATATAACTCTGTTCGTCGACGACGATGCGCAGCCCATCGGACTCGAAGACCTGGTCGTCCTCGCGGACCTCCTGGTCGAAGCCCAGCACATAGCCCGGTCCCGAACAGGTCATCCCCCGGACTCCCATCCTGAGGACGGCATCCTTCAGCTTGTGGTCTTCCATCAGTCTCTTGACTTCGCGAACAGCGGACTCGGTCGCGGTGATCATCGGTTGGTTTCCTCCTGAGATCCGGAACGCACCCAGGTCCCGAAAGATCTGGGGGCGATCCTGCGAGACCGATTATAGGCCTCCGACCCGTTCCCGACAACAGACCCCGATCGGTCCTGAATCCTCTGCCTGATATGGCCTTCGGCCGCCGCTCCGGGACCCGGGATTCTCTGGCCAGAGACGGATCGAGGTCGGTCTCATCTTTCAGTAGTCTTCCCCTTCCAGCGCACGATACTCCATGGCTTCGCAGACTTCCTGAATCCCGATCCTCTCGTGCCCCTCCAGATCCGCCAGCGTCCGGGCCAGGCGCAGGACCCGATCGTGCACCCGAGCGGACAAGGAGCGTCGGCGCAACGCTTGTAGCAGGAAACCGCGGCTTTCGGTGTCCAGGACGCAGAAGCGACGGGTCTGGGCCGGCCCCAGCTCCGCGTTGCGGCAACCGCGCTCGTACTGAATCGCCACCGCGCGCATCACCCGCTCCCGCACCGCCGCAGAGGGTTCTCCGGGTTGCCTGGACAGCAACTCTTCGGGTTCGGGGCGTGGGACCCGGACCTGCAGATCGATCCGGTCGAGAAGGGGGCCGGACAGGCGATGAAAGTAACGCTCCCGTTGGATGGGCGAGCAGGCGCACTCCCGGACCGGATCCCCATAATAGCCGCAAGGGCAGGGATTCATGGCAGCGACCAGGGTGAAGCGACATGGATAGCTGGCGTGGAAGCCGGCCCGGGCCACCGACACAGACCCATCTTCCAGAGGGGCGCGCAGCGCCTCCAGGCAATCCCGTCGAAACTCGGGGAACTCGTCCAGGAACAAGACCCCCCGATGGGCCAGGCTTATCTCCCCTGGAGTGAAGCTGCCGATCAGACCGGCCAGCGACACGCTCTGGGCCGGATCCCGGAAGGGCGGAGTGCGCGAAAGTCCCTGCAAGATATTGACCCGTCGCTGGGCGCTGTGGATGCGGGTAACCTCCAGGGCCTCCTCCTGGGAGAGGGGAGGCAGGACCGAGGGCAGACAGCGAGCCAGGAGCGTCTTGCCCGATCCCGGCGGCCCCACGAAAAGCAGATGGTGTCCTCCCGCGGCACAGATCTCCAAAGCACGCCGGGCCAGATGTTGACCGCGGACGACCTCCAGGTCCACACCTGCGGGCTCCTGGCCGGCCGGTTCGGGCAGGACGGGGGCCGAAGACTCGCGACCCGAGGCGACCTCGACGGCCTCCCGCAGATCCCTCACAGCCAGGACCCGAAGCCCCGAGACCAGGGCTGCCTCCGGACCGTTGGCCAGCGGCACCATCACGCGCGAGAGGCCCATCCGACGGGCCAGGAGGACCGACGAGAGAACGCCTCGGACCGGACGGACCGCCCCGTCCAAGGCCAATTCCCCCAGGACCATGAGTTCTTTGAGCTGAGCTGGCCGAACTACGGGTTTGCCGGTCTCTGAGGCCAGAATCCCCAAAGCGATGGCCAGATCGAAACGAGGGCCTTCCTTGCGGATCTCTCCGGGGGCCAGATTGACGGTGACCCGTCGGGAGGACAAGGCATAGCCTGAGTTGCGCAAGGCCCCCTGGACCCGCTCGCGGGACTCGGCCGCGCTGGCGTCGGGCAGACCGACCAGGGTATAGTTGGGAACTCCGGCCGTGACGTCCACCTCGACGCGGACGGGATGGGAATCGACCCCTACCAGGGTTGCAGAATCAAGAAGTGCGAGCATCCGGAAGCCTCCGGTCCCTCGACTCGAGGTGGCCGACAACCACCACGGAACGCCGCCTACGGGCTGTCAGGATACTTTCGGGACACCTCAGAAACATCCTGCTGACTCGGAGATCTGATATGATGGAAAACAGGGCAAGTTGCTAGAAACTGCCCGGGAGGAGATTCCTGCGATGAGGCGGATGTGGCTGGTCCTGTTCTGGATGCTGCTGATGGTGTCTCCTCTCACGGCCCAGGACCTGGAAGTGCGGGTCTTCCAACTCCTCAACCGACCCGCTGAAGCCACCGTCGAACCCGTGCGCATGGTCTTGAGCCCGGCCGGCACGGTGATGCCCGATCCCCGCACCCAGACCCTGATCGTCCGGGACCATTCGGAGGCCCTGCAGCGGGTTGGAGAGCTGCTGCAGAGACTGGACGTGCCCGCTCCCTTGATCCGCCTCACGATCGGCTTCGACAGCTCGGCCGGACGCAGCGGCCAAGGTGCCGGGGTGGCCTGGGACCCGGCCCGCGACCGCTGGACAGTCGGAGGCGGGATTCGTCAGACCGGGGTTCAGACCGGCGGTCAGCAGAATCTGCTGGTCATGAGCGGTGAGGAGGCCCGGCTCATCGTGGCCCGGGACCTGGTGGAAATCCGGCCCCTCTGGACCCTGGCCCGAGAGCAAGGCCTTATTCCTCCCGGCCTGGTCATCCGGCAGGTCAGCACGGGCTTCATGGTCCGTCCCCGCGCCGTGGGCAAGCAGATCAACGTAGAGGTGGTCCCCTGGTTCTCCTACCTGGGACCCGACGGACCGGGCGACGTTCGTTTCACCGAGGCGGCCACCACCTTGCGTATAACCGAGGGACAGACCGTGGACCTGGCCGGCAGCAGCTTCCAGACCGAGGCCTCCAGACGGGCCTTCGGGCTGGTCATGGGAGGGGGCGGCGATGGCTCCTGGGAATCGGCCCGCCTGACCCTCAGCGCCCGCATTCAGCCGGACTGGTCGAAATAGCCTCCGGCCCGGGAGCCCGGAGGCGGGCCGAGCCCTCCGGATCCAGGACGCACCGGAACCCGGAGTTGACCAGGGTCCCGTTCTCGGGGAAGACCCCCCGGCGAGAGACGGTGGTGCATTGAATAACCGGGTCATTCCGAGAGCCACCTCGGGCCACCCGCAGCAAGGGCAGTTCCTCGGCGGCAGAACCAAGCGGCAGGTACCAGGTATCCACCCACTCCCAGACGTTACCGGCCAGGTCTTCCACGCCATAGGGCGAGGCTCCCCGCGGGAAGGACCCCACCGGAGAGGTGTTGCCGACCGCGGATTCAAAGCAGTTCAGGCGCCCGGAGTCCCAGGTGTTGCCCCAGGGATAGAGTCGACCATCTCCCCCCCGGGCGGCCTTCTCCCACTCCTCCTCGGTGGGCAGGCGTTTGTCCGCCCACAGCGCATAGGCCTCGGCGTCATACCAGGACACGGCGATCACCGGATGGTCCCTCCGGTCGGCGGTGGCGTGGCGCTCCCAGTGGCCCTGGGCCGAATAGCCGGTGGCTTCCACGAAGCGGCGGAACTGACGATTGGTCACCTCGAAGCGGTCGATGTAGAAAGCCTCCAACTCCATACGTTCTGGCTCCATCCCGAGACCATCCTCCGGATGTGGCCCCTTCAAAAAGGGCCCGGCCGGCACCAGGATCATGCGCGAATCGTCCTTGCGATGGACCCAGGATAAGGGCAAGGGATGGCCGGAAGGCCTCTGCACCCGAGGCGAAGGCCGCGACTCGGGTACCGGAGTGGGCTGGGCAGGAGGTGGACCGGAAAGACGAGCCCCCGCCAGAAGAAGCCCGACCAGCGCCAGGCCGAAGAGTCCGAGAATCCCCTCGGTCCAGGCACGCCGGAGCGAGCGGGGTCGAGCGACCTGCTCCGCGGGTTCGGGTTCCCTAGCCTGCGGAGATTCTGGAGGAGAAGGCTTCCGGGAGGCCTGGGCACGAAAAGCGAGCCAGGATTCAACCTGCCCATACAATTCCTGGCAGGAGGGCCGTTGCTCCGGGTCGGCCTCGAGCAGGCCCAGCAGCAGGCGCCCCAGCGAATCCGGCAGGCCCTCGGGCGGGGAGGGCTCGCTGCCCGGGATCAGCAAGGTCAGGGCATCCGCCGGTGGCTCCCCTCCCCACAGATGCAGGCAGGTGGCTCCCAGTTGGTAGCGCCCCACGGAGGGCCCCACCTGGCCTCGGCCGTGTTGTTCGGGAGCCGCGTAGGGAGGGGTCCCCTCTTCGGCCCAACCCGGGTCGCACAGCACCAGGCCCTGGCTGGTTCGCACCAGATGCTCCGGGCGTAAATCCAACACGACGAGATCCTCCGGCCAGCTCGAGGCCAACTCCAGGATCTCGGCCAGGGTGGCCGGGTCAATCCGGGGCTCGAGGGGTTGGCCCTCGACCCAGGGGCGCACCAGGAAAAGGCGGCCTTCCTCTTCGAGAAACTCCTCCGGGAGGACGATCCCGGCAGGCTTCAAGGCGCGCAGGGAGGCCAGACGAGCTCGGGCCTCCTCGGCCGACACTCCTGTCAGGAGGCGCTGGACCCGACCATCCAGCCGCCTCCAGGTCTTGGGACCGAGGGCCATGGCCTCCGGGACGAGAGGTTCCTCTGCTGGCAGGCTCACGAGGAGGCCTCCCAGGGCTCCCAGAACGGACAGACCCGGGCGGCGGGAAGTTCCAGGTCCTGGGAGACCGGCTCCATCAGGTAGTCCTCGCGACTCCTCCAGCCCAGGTTCCGACAGCGGAAGACCAGATACCTCGTGTCCAGGATCCCGGGGAATTCCTCGCCTTCCTCAAGGATCTCGAGGTGGCGGCACAGGGCACAGATCTTCCAGGAGTCTTCCAGTTTCTTCATGGCATGGGTCCGAACATTCTAGCATGTCCAGGGGCTGGGGAGCGCCTTCGGACGTGCAGGGGCCCCGCCCCGGCGAACCGGAACGGGGCCCTGCCATGCCTGGTCGGGTTTCCGGCCGGGTCGCTAGCGCAGATCGACGCTGGCTCCCTGCCCGTCGCGTTTTTCACGGATGGCGGCCTGGGCAGCAGCCAGCCGGGCGATGGGCACCCGGAAGGGCGAGCAGGACACGTAGGTCAGGCCCAACTCGTGGCAGAAGGCCACCGATTCGGGCTCGCCGCCGTGCTCACCGCAGATGCCGATCTCCAGGTCCCCGTTGCGGGCCTGACGGCCTTCCTTGACGGCCAGCCGCATCAGGCGACCGACCCCCACGCGGTCCACCACCTGGAAGGGGTCGACCTTGAGGATCTTCTCCTCGAGGTAGACAGGCACGAAGGTCCCAGCGGCGTCGTCGCGGGAGTAGCCGAAGGTGGTCTGGGTCAGGTCGTTGGTGCCGAAACTGAAGAACTCGGCCTCTCCAGCCAGGTCTCCAGCCGTCAGGGCGGCGCGCGGGATCTCCACCATCGTGCCGACCTTGTACTTCGGGCTCACGCCGGTCTCGGTCATGACCTCCTTGGCCACGGCCTCGACCATCTGGCGGTTCCAGCGCATCTCCTCGACGGTGCCGACACCCGGGATCATGATCTCGGGTTTGGCATCCACACCGGCCTTGACCAGTTCACAGGCCGCCTCCATGATGCCGCGGACCTGCATCTTGTAGATCTCCGGGAAGACGATGCCCAGACGGCAGACGCGCAGGCCCAGCATGGGGTTGAACTCACGCATCGCCCCGACCTGCGCCAGCAGGTTGTCCAGCGACTCCAGGGTAGCCTCGGCACCGCGTTCCTTGCGGATTTCGGCCAGGGCCTTGTCGTAGGCCTCCTGGGAGATGCCCTGGAGGGTCCTCAAGCGGACGATGTCCTCCAGCAGCTCCTCGTAGTTGGGCAGGAACTCGTGCAGGGGCGGATCCAGCAGGCGGATGATCACCCAGTGGCCCTTCATGGCCTCCAGGATGCCGCGGAAGTCCCCGCGTTGGAACTCCAGCAGATGGGCCAGCAGTTCCTTGTAGCGGGTCCAGATGGGCTGATGCTTGGCCAGGTGCTCGTCCAGACGCTCCTGGGCAGCTTCCTTCTGCCGTCCGGTGGAATTCTCCACCTCGTGCTCCAGGGTGGTCAACAGACGGTTGCCGTTCTCGGCCCGACTGGCCAACAGGATCATCTCCTGCACGTAGGGCAGCCGCTCGGGTTCCATGAACATGTGCTCGGTGCGGCACAAGCCGATGCCGGTGGCCCCGAAACCGCGAGCACGGGCCGCGTCGCGGGGGTTGTCGGCGTTGGCGTAGATGCCCAGCTTGCGAGCACGATCAGCCCAGCCCAGCAAGGTCTGGGTTTCGGGAGAGAGCTCGGTGGGCTCTTCCAGGGGCAACTGGCCCAGGATCACCTCGCCGGTGCTGCCGTCGATGGTCAGGAAGTCGCCCTCGCCGAAGGTCTGCTCACCTACGGTTACCTTCTTGCGTTCCAGGTCGATGCGCAGGGCTTCGCAACCCACCACGCAGGGGATGCCCCAACCACGAGCCACCAGGGCGGCGTGCGAGGAAGGTCCTCCGGTGGAGGTCAAGATGCCTTTGGAGACCAGCATCCCACCGGCATCGTCAGGAGTCGTCTCGGGGCGGACCATGATGACCGGACCGTCGGCGGAGAGTCGGATGGCGTCGTTCTTCTCGAAGGCCACGCGCCCGGTGGCAGCACCCGGAGAGGCCGCTGTTCCCTTGGCCAGCATGCGCTTTTCGGCGACAGCCTGCTTCTTGGCCTTATCGGGGATGAAGGGGTGCAGCAGCCGATCGAGCTGTTCGGGGGCCAGGCGCATGACCGCCTCTTCTTCGGTGATCAGGCCTTCAGCGACCATGTCCACGGCGATCTTGACCGCCGCGTTGGCGGTGCGCTTGCCGTTGCGGGTCTGCAGCATGAACAGGCGACCCTTTTCGATGGTGAACTCCATATCCTGGAGGTCCTTGTAGTGGGTCTCCAGCTTGGTCGCGATCTCAGAGAGCTGCTTGTAGGACTCGGGCATGATCTGCTTAAGAGCCTCGATGGGCTCGACCTTGCGGATCCCGGCCACCACGTCCTCACCCTGGGCGTTCAGCAGGAAATCTCCCACCAGACGCTTCTCGCCGGTGTTGTAGTCGCGGGTGAAGGCCACGCCGGTCCCGGACTCATCCCCCGTATTACCGAAGCACATCGCCTGGACGTTTACCGCGGTGCCCAGGTCGTGGGGGATCTTCTCACGATTGCGATAGACGATGGCGCGCTCGTTCATCCAGGAGCGGAACACGGCCAGGACTGCCTCCCGGAGCTGCTCATGCACATCCTGCGGGAAGTCGACTCCCTTCTCTTCCCGGTACTTGGCCTTGAAACTCTCGACGATGTCCTTGAGGGCTTCGGCCGAGAGCTTGGAGTCCTCGGTAACGCCTTCGGAGGCCTTCTTGGCGTGGAAGATTTTCTCGAACTCGCCCTTGGGGATATCCATGACCACGTCCGAGAACATCATGATGAAGCGGCGGTAGGCGTCATAGGCGAAGCGCGGGTTCTTCGAATACTCGATCAGGCCTTGAACCGTCACGTCGTTGAGGCCCAGGTTGAGGATCGTGTCCATCATGCCGGGCATCGAGAACCTGGCACCCGAGCGGACCGAGACCAACAGGGGATTCTTGGGGTCCCCGAAGCCCTTGCCCATCTTGCGGGCCAGTTCGGTCATCTGCTCGCGGATCTCGGCATCCAGTTCAGCCGGCATATGCTTGCCCAGCTCATAGTACATGTTGCAGACTTCGGTGGTCACGGTGAAACCGGGAGGTACCGGGAAGCCCAGGCGGGTCATCTCGGCCAGGTTGGCCCCCTTGCCGCCCAGCAGGTTCTTCATCTCGGCGCTGCCCTCTTCAAACCGGTAGGTCGCCTTGCCTTGGGTCAACTTTTCACGCCAATTCTGGGTCGCAGTCGTCATCAGATCACCTTCGCATCTTTCTCCCCGACTCGTCCGGGCTTCTTCCGCCCGGAGGGTCCCGAAGAGCTGAATCTCCTCACCGGAGTCCGCCCCCGGGGAAACAGCGCGCCCCCGTTCCGCCCTGGGGCAAGGGAACGAGGCGCGCCGGTCAGGTGGCTTCGCGGGGATACTGGAGCCACCCGGTAATTCCTGCCCTTCAGGGGCAGGAAACTCTTGTTCGACTCCTGTCTCCAGGTTATATATGGAGCTTCTCGTCCAGGTAGGCCCGCAGGCCTGCCAGACCGATCCGCTCCTGCTGCATGGAGTCGCGGTCGCGGACGGTGATGGTCTCATCGTCCAAGGAGGTGAAGTCCACGGTCAGGCACAACGGGGTGCCCACCTCGTCTTGCCGGCGGTAGCGCTTGCCGATCTGACCCCGGTCATCGTAATCGGTCAGGTAGTGGCG
>JAAZKF010000415.1 GCA_012799975.1 Burkholderiales bacterium | reverse complement strand
GCAAGACCATGGACACCTACGCTGGCCGTCACGATCACGTCGAAGTCGCGTTTCCCCTGTAGGAGTGCGCACTCTCTGGTTCATCCCCGAGGGCCGGCAGCTGCCGGCCCTCCTTCGTTTCCTGCCCCCCCCCCGCGGCCAGATTATCTTCACGAACGAGGGCAATTATCGTCCACGGCTACACCCAGGAACTCGTAAACCAAGCGCCGGACCAGCTTGCTTGCTCCTCCAGCCCGCGCTCCCCCTGCAGTCGCAACCGGACCGAACTCTTCCTCGGCCCGAGCCTTCAGCAGGTCGATCACCTCTTGCGGCATCCGGACCAGCCGGGCCGGGCTCGAGGGGGGGGAGGCGGTCACGTCAGGGAATCCGGTAATAGTAGGCCTTGCATTCAGGGGAGGCGGCGTTGACATCCTCGATGCGTTCCGGGGCGCCGGGTTGGTAGGTGGCCCTGTGCAGGTTGACAAACCAGGCTGGCATCAGGTCCGGTCCGGCTCTCGGCCTCGGAACGCAGAGCCTGGCCCCGGGCCTGCTCCATCATGCGGAGGACCTGCTGGGGGGGCCGGAGCTCCTTGGGGCGCGCCCCGGTGGTGGGTGGGCCAGTAGAGGTGCTCGCCGCTGCCCCACAGGACCGGCAGAACCGCCAACCCGCGCCCAACTCTGCCCCGCACTGACACCGCACAGCCCACTACCCCGCTTCCCAATCACTGCCCTGAACCTTACCGGGCCTTCGCGGTCGGCTGGTCCTGCGCCTCCCCAGGTACCATCGCCCCTGACTGCCTCTGCAGGGCGGGAGTCCTCCCGGTGGTCACGAACAACTCAGGGGCCAATGTGGCTGAACTCAATACTAGGTACCCGGGAAACCGGGACCAGTCCGAGTCGCGCGGTCAATGGTGACACTGCGGCCTAGAGGATGGGAGGCCTTCCGAACCGTGCGGACCATCTCTGAATGCAAGAGTTGTGGCGCAAAGAACAGAGTTGACACGGAACGGGCGAAGCAGAGTATTGTTCGGTGTGGCTCCTGCGGATTTGCCCTCAATTTCGACACACTGCCACAGAACAAGGCAAAACCGGACATTCACATATATTCCGAAACGAAGACACATTCCGCAACGGCACGAACAACAACTGCAGACCCACCCACAGCGTGTGCAACATCAGCTCCAACTTACAGGGAACCGGCACACCCGACCCCTGGTGCGACAGCAGACGCCCTTAAGGGCATCCGCAACGCATACGTCTGGACCCTCATGGCGAGTGCAGTTGTGGGTATCTTCGGCAAGTTTCTGGCGACAGAGGCGGGCCACAGTCCGTCCCAAATCCACGATATCCAGATCGTAATACTTCTGCTCCGGTTGGGATGGGCTGTTCTCACAGGAGTGTTCTCCTCAGCACTCAAGAACGCTTGGTGGGCCACGACCATCTACATCGTCCTGTCGCTCCTCCCTTTACTGTTCCTCATCCCGCCCGTCATCCTACTGGTCCAGTATGGCGAACTGGCGAAGAGCCGACAGTAGAGCCGTAAGCGGTGCACTGAGGGCGTTCTTGACGAGGCCGCGGGGAGCTGTTGTCAAGGGACACCCATCCAGTCCCCCGCCGGAAACAGGCGGCAGGGGCCGCGGGAGTCACCTCTGCGGTCGAAGGTCCGAGGTCAGCGGGGCGCTGGCGAAGTTCTCCTTCCACAGTCGCGGCGTCAGGAGGTGGACGTCCAGGGCAGGGTGGGTCTCGATCCTCTGGAGGATGTCCACCAGGTAGGTCGTGGGGTCAACCTGGACTTTGATGCAACTGCGGATGAGGGTATAGAAGATGCCGGCTGCGCGCGCGCCCACCTCCGTCACATGGAACATCGTGTCTTTCCGGCAACCCTGCCCACTGTCCGTGTCAACTGAAAAGAGACCCCTTTGCTCGCTGAAAAGAGACCCCCCCCTGGCCGTGGGGAGTCTTCAACTGTAGGGTCGGTTAGAAGTCGACCTCCTTATCCGTGGTGGGGTCTGGCGACTTCCGGCGGCGGCCCGTGGCTGCGTTCCCGTGGACTGGTCCCGGTTTCCCGAGTACCTGAGATTGAGTTAGGCCGCCTCGGCCTCTGAGATGTTCGTGGATGGCGGAGTTGCCTCCGCCTGGTGGAACCGCTCCTCATACTCGACAGGGGTCAGGTAGCTGCGCTTGTCAAGCGCCTAACAGCCAAGATTTTCGGATCGGCTCCGGTCGAAGGAACGGTCAGGTGTTTGACCATCGGCGGGTAGCAGTCGCCTGACAGCGGTCGGCGATTTCGGACCTCGAGAAGGTGGTTCGTGTCAGGGGCGTCCGAAGGTCGGGGTCGCCTTGCCGGCG
>JAAZKF010000414.1 GCA_012799975.1 Burkholderiales bacterium | reverse complement strand
GCAAGACCATGGACACCTACGCTGGCCGTCACGATCACGTCGAAGTCGCGTTTCCCCTGTAGGAGTGCGCACTCTCTGGTTCATCCCCGAGGGCCGGCAGCTGCCGGCCCTCCTTCGTTTCCTGCCCTCCCCCGCGGCCAGATTATCTTCACGAACGAGGGCAATTAGGCCATGCTGCCCTCGGGTCCGGCGTCCGGGACCGGGCTGGCGGCGCGGGGACCATCGCCGGTGCTGGGCTTCGCCCACTCCGCCGAACTCTCCCAGATCCGCCTGGCCGACGAGGACCATGAGGACCTTGCAGACCTCTTCCCGCAGGGACGCCTGGACCAGGACCTTCAGCAGGTCGATCTGCGCCAGCACAACTCGTGGCGGATGCTGCTGCACGAGGTGCCCACCGTGGAACTGCTGGAGACCCAACTGGTCAACGCCGTCGCCCCCTTCGTGATGAACGGGCGCCTGAAGGCCCTGATGCTGCGCACGCCCGAGCGCGACAAGCACATCGTCAACGTCTCGGCCATGGAGGGCCAGTTCTACCGGAAGTTCAAGACCACGCGCCATCCCCACACGAACATGGCCAAGGCGGCCCTGAACATGATGACCCGCACCGCGGCCGCCGACTACTTCAACGACGGCATCCACATGAACAGCGTGGACACCGGTTGGGTCAGCGACGAGGACCCGGCGGCGATCGCCCGACGCAAGGCGGATGAGAGCGACTTCTCGCCGCCCCTGGACATCGTGGATGGGGCCGCCCGGATCGTCGACCCCATCGTGAGCGGCTTCAACACCGGGGTCCACGTCTGGGGCCAGTTCCTGAAGGACTTCAAGCCCACCGACTGGTAGCGCCCCGGGGCCCCCCGGACGGCAGGAGCCTCTTTCAATGGCCAGGCTCGGACGAGCGGGCTCTTCCGCACCGGGGTGCATCCAGGCGGCAGGAATCCGACCGGTCGGGCGGGGAAGGGACCCGGACATGCTGTTCTGGGTGACCCGCAGTTTTCGGAACTTCCGCAAGCGCCGGGGCGCGAGCCTGGCCCTGATCCTGCTGTTGGTCCTGGCGGCCCTGCTGGGCAACAGTGCCTGCTTCTACTTCTTCGAGGCCCAGGCCCACGAGGGGCTGACCTGGCTGGATGCCGTCTGGTACAGCATCGTGTCCATCTCCACCATCGGGTATGGGGACTACTTCCCCCAGACCACGGGTGGACGCTTGGGCGCATTCTTCTTCATCATCCTGGTCGGCCTGTCGGCCTTCAGCGGCATGCTGGGCCTGCTGGTGGACTGGATGGTCGAGATGTCCCAGAGGGAGCTGATGGGCTTGAGCACCGTGCCCTGCCGCAACCACGTGATCCTGGTGAACTTCCCCGGCCAGGCCCGGGTCCGCCAGATTCTGGAGGAGCTGCGCCTGGACGAGGGGCGTCTGCGCCGGGACGTGGTGATCGTCTCGGAGCGGATCGAGCGATTGCCCTTCGCGCTGGATAACGTGTTCTTCGTGCACGGCTCGCCCCTGCAGGAGGAAACCTTTCGTCGCGCCCGTCTGGACCAGGCCTCGGTGGCGCTGGTCCTGTGCACCGACCCGGCCGACCTGACCTCAGACGGGGTGGTGGCCTCGGTGGTCACCATGATCGAGCACCTCCGCCCCGACATCAAGACCGTGGCCGAGTGCCTGGATGAGCGCCATCGGGTGCTCTTCGAGTCCACCAGTTGCGACTCCATCGTCTACTCCAACCGGGTGGTCAACCACCTGCTGGTCCAGGAGACCTGCCAGAGCGGGGTCGCGTGTCTGGTCGAAAAGCTGACCGACCAGGCCGATGGCGATAGCCTCTTCTGCACCGCCGTCGAGCAGGGGCCCGAGCGCGACGCCCTGACCTTCGCCTGCGCCTTGCTGGCGCAGGATCTCAACGTGATGGGCGTGACCCGGGACGGGGTCACCCACACGCGCCTGAAGAGCCTTCGCCTGCGCGAGGGCGACGAGGTGCTGTACGTGGGCGCGCGGCGCTATGCCTGGGAGGAGATGGCCGCGCTGGGGGCCTGAGCCGGACCGGACCGACTCCTCTTGGCGAAGGCCAGGATTCCACCCAGGGCCACCGACAGGAAGGCGGCCGCCACCACCCGGAACTCGGCAGGCAGCAGGAAGACGGCCGTGTGCGCCGGGATCCAGAAGAGCGGGATGGTCTTGAGCAGCACAAAGTCGCAGAAGCCCACCCAGTCGATGCGCCCGGCCACGTCGGCGACGGAGCGGCGGGTCAGCCCCTCGCAGCGCATGTCCAGCCAGGTGTCGGTGAAGCGGTGCGTGCCCATCAGCACCGGCCCGAAGGTCAGGTTCATCAGGGCCGAGGTGAAGAAGGCCAGCCCCAGCGGCCCGGCTCCTTCGGGCAGGAGGCCTCGCTGCATGGCCCCTCGGGTCCCCTCGGTGAAGACCGTGAAGGCCAGGGTGATGGAGATCCCCAGCAGGCCCCAGATCAAGGCCCGGGCCCCCAGCGCCCCGGGCAGGACCCAGCGGCCGGCCCCGATGCGCAAAGCCAGGAGTTCCCCCAAGGTGGCCAACCAGGCGAACTTCAGGAAGCCGGCCAGGTAGGGATGCCCGGTCGTGAAGGCGACGAAGGCCTCCTGGCTCGCGGGGATTCCCAGGAGGGCAGCGCTCCCGGCGAGGGCCAGGCCCCACAACAGATCTCCGGACTTCATCTCGGGCCTCCTCGCCGTGGCACTTCGGGTTCGCAGCCCGTTCGCGAGGGGGTGGGTTCTCCCTTCGAGCCGGGCGCCCCTTCGCGAGGAGGCGCGCCCCTCGGGGCCGAACGGGGCGTCCCGATGGACAAGGACGCGATTCGCTCGATCCTGGCGACCGACTGCGGCAGCACCACGACCAAGGCGATCCTGATCGAGAAGCGGGGCGATGAGTTCCGCCTGGTGGTCCGCGGCGAAGCCCCCACCACCGTGGAGGCTCCCGCCGAGGACGTGACCCGGGGGGTCCTCAACGCCGTGGCCGAGGTGGCCGAACTGGTCGGCCGGCCGCTGATCGATGACCAGGGGCGCCTGATCCAGCCCTATGACGGCACGCAGGGGGTGGACGTCTACCTGTCCACCTCCTCGGCCGGCGGGGGCCTGCAGATGATGGTGGCCGGGGTGGTCCGCCAGATGACCGCCCAGAGCGCCGAGCGCGCGGCCTTGGGGGCGGGGGCCATCGTGATGGACGTGCTCTCCTCCAATGATCGGCGCCGGCCCCACGAGAAGATCGAGCGGATCCGGCAGTTGCGCCCCGACATGGTGCTGCTCTCGGGCGGCGTGGACGGGGGCACCCAGAAGCACGTGGTCGAGCTGGCCCAGTTGATCGGGGCCGCCGACCCCCGGCCCCGCCTGGGCACCAGCCTGCGCCTGCCGGTGATCTACGCGGGCAACCGCGAGGCCCGCGAGCAGGTCCAGGCCGTCCTGGGCGAGCGGACCGCCTTGGAGGTGGTCGAGAACCTGCGCCCCAGCCTGGAGGAGGAGAACCTCCAGCCGGCGCGCCTGAAGATCCAGCACCAGTTCCTCGAGCACGTGATGGCCCAGGCTCCGGGCTATCCCCGCCTGATGGAGATGGTGGACGAGCCGATCATGCCGACCCCGGCCGCGGTGGGCCTGATCATGCAGCGAGTCGCCCGCGAGCGCGGGATCAGCCTGGTGGGGGTGGACATCGGAGGGGCCACCACCGACGTCTTCTCGGTCTTCGGCGGGGTCTTCAACCGGACGGTCTCGGCCAACTACGGGATGAGCTACTCGATCTCCAACGTCCTGGCCGATGCGGGCCTGGAGGACGTCTTCCGCTGGGTGCCCTTCGAATTGCCCGAGGGCGAGCTTCGCAACCGCATCAAGAACAAGATGATCCGCCCGACCTCGATCCCCTACCTGGTCGAGGAGCTGATGATCGAGCAGGCCCTGGCCCGCGAGGCCCTGCGCCTTTCCTTCGACCAGCACCGGCTGCTGGCCACCGGCCTGAAGGGAGTCCAGCGCCAGTCCGACATCGCCTCGATGTTCGACCAGGGGGCTTCGGGGCAGAGCCTGGTGGACCTGATGGGCCTGGACTTGTTGATCGGCTCGGGGGGCGTGCTCTCCCACGCGCCGCGCCGGGCCCAGGCGGCCATGATGCTGATGGACGCCTTCCTCCCCGAAGGGGTGACCCGCCTGGCCGTCGACTCGATCTTCATGATGCCGCAACTGGGGGTCCTGGCCGAGGTCCACCCCGAGGCGGCCACCCAGGTCTTCGAGAAGGACTGCCTGGTGGAACTGGGCACCTGCATCGCTCCCGTCGGCCCGGCCCGGCCGGCTCGCCGGGTTCTGAGCGGTCGGATCGGCCAGGCCGGGTTCACCCTGGACCAGGGCCAGCTCAAGCTTCTTCCTTTGGGCCCCGGAGAAGTGGCCCGGGCCGTCCTGGTCCCGGAGCGGGGCCTGGACGTGGGGGCCGGGCGGGGCCAGGTCCTGGAGTGCGAGGTGCACGGAGGCGAGGTGGGCCTGATCCTGGACGGCCGGGGGCGGCGCCCCTTCTCCCTGCCCCCCGAGAAGGCGGCGCGCCTGCGCGCGCTTGCCCAGTGGAACCGGGCCCTGGACCTGTACCCCCGGGGCCCGGTCGGAAACTCCGACCGAGGGGTTCCCGACCGGCTTGCTGGGGAGGTCACCGGTGGGTAGCGCCTATGTTCCGGGCCTGAAGGTCACCGCTTCGACGGTCCTGCACCTCGAGCGCCGCTTGCCCCTGAAGGGCGAGGTGGTCGTGAACGCCGGAGACCCCGTGCGTTGGGACCAGGTGGTGGCCCACACCCACCTTCCCGGCAGCGTCGAGATGGTCAACGTGGCGGCCCGGCTGGGCCTGGAGCCGGCCGAGGTGCCTGAGTGCATGCTCAAGACCCGGGGCCAGCACGTGGCCAAGGGCGAAGGCCTGGCGCGGAACAAGGGCTTCTTCGGGTTTTTCAAGGCCACCCTCCAGGCGCCCCTTTCGGGCACCCTCGAGTCGGTCTCGGGGGTGTCGGGCCAGGTCGTCCTGCGCGGTCCCGCCGTCCCCGTACAGGTCCACGCCTACGTGGACGGGGTCATCGAGCGGGTGATCCCCGAGGAGGGGGTGGTCGTGCGGACCCACGGGGCCCACCTGCAGGGCATCTTCGGCATCGGGGGCGAGACCGCCGGCGAGGTGGTCCTGGCCACCGGGGATCCCGCCCGGCAGATGCAGGTCTCGGACCTCCAGGACGAGCATGCCGGCAAGGTGGTCGTGGGGGGAGCCCTGGTGACCCGCCAGGTCCTGGATCGGGCCGTGGAGATCGGGGTGCGGGCCCTGGTGGTCGGGGGGATCCACGACCAGGACCTGCGCGACTTCCTGGGCTATGACCTGGGCGTGGCCATCACCGGCTCGGAGGACAAGGGCCTGACCCTGGTGCTGACCGAGGGCTTCGGGCCGATCCCCATGGCCCGGCGCACCTTCGAGTTGCTGGCGGTGAACGCGGGACGCCGCGCCTCGGTCTCGGGGGCAACCCAGATCCGCGCGGGGGTGATCCGCCCCGAGATCCTGATCCCCCATCTGGATGAGCCCGAGCCCCAAGCGCTGGAGGATCATCAGGTCGGCGAGGGCTTCGTGCCCGGCGCCTGGGTGCGGGTGATCCGCGAGCCCCACTTCGGTCGCCTGGCCCGGGTGGTGGCCCTGCCGGTCGAGCCGGCGGAGATCCCCACCGGCGCGCGGGCCCGGGTGGCCGAGATCGAGTTGGTGGACGGGCCCCGATGGATCGTGCCCCGGGCCAACCTGGAGCTGATCGAGGAGTAGGGGAGGCCCGCCCGGGGGAAGGGAAAGCCCTCCGCGAACGTGAAACCGCGCACGAATCTGAAGGGAAGGCGAGGCTGACTGATGTCCACCCACCTGGTCTCCACGGCCACGGCCGACCACATCCTGGCCCTGCAGTTCCTGGTGGGCTGGGCTGGGGAAGGCCACTGCGAACCTTCTCGCCTGGGCTGGTGGCGCACCGACGCGGTGGACGAGATGGGCGGCGGCGACTTCTTCCGGCGCCTGGCCCCGCGCACCCACGCCTGGGCCTCCCTGGAGGCCGCGCGGCGAGCCGCCATGCTGGCGGATCGCAAGGCCCGCAGCCTGATGGCCGACCCCGACGGTGTCCGAACCCTCTTCTTCTGGGGGTTCGATCTGGACGAGCAGCTCATCGAACGGATCCGGGACCTGAAGATGGACGAGAAGGATCTGGAAGACGGAGGCGTCCAGCGCCTGGCCCCCACCGCCGCCCTGCCCTTCCCCGAGGGCCTGCACCCCGGCGGCGAGTTCGACCGGCAGCGGCTGGAAGCGGCATTTCGGGCCCTGTCGCCTGGTGCTGGCTTCCAGGCCCTGTCCACGGGCCGACAGGTGAAGGGCGCCTGTCCGGAGGACCCCGCCCAGGCGGCCCGCATGCTGGCGGCGTGCCTGGCGCCTCTGGGCACCGAATACATCCCGCCCTTCTTCCGGCTCTAGGGGCGGCCCATGACTTCTTCCGGGCCCTCCGAGGTGACCGAATCCCATACCCGGCTGCTGCGCATGGGCCTGGTGGCCGAAGAGAGCCGGGCCTATTGGGCCCACGTCGACCCGGAGGTGTCGCAGTCCCAGCGGGTCGACACCGCCTTCTCGGAGCGCTGGTTCGGCAGCCGGAGCATGACCCGGGTCCGCTACTTCATCCTGAACCTGGACTACCGGTTCCTGGCCTGGCCCCAGGCCCTCCAGGCCTTGCGCCGCTGGCAGCCGCGCGACCCGGCGACCCGGTCGTTGATCTGCCACTGGCACGTCCAGCTCAGCGACCCCTTGTATCGCGAGTTCACGGGAACCCACCTGGCCATGCGGCGCGCCCACCCCCAGCCCACGGCGGACGTGGACGGAGTGGTGCGCTGGCTCAACCAGCGACTGGGGGACCGCTGGGCGCCGGCCACGACGCGCCGGATGGCTTCGGGCCTCTTGGGCACGGCCACGGAAGCAGGGCTGTGCCGCCCAAGCTCGACGGGCACCCGGGCCGTCCTCCGGCCGGCCGTGCCCGACCAGGCCCTGGCCTACCTGCTGTACCTGCTGCGGGGCCTCTCGGTCGAGGGGACGCTTCTGGACAACCCCTACCTGCTCTCGGTGGGGCTGGATGGGGAGGCCCTGGAACCCCGGCTGCGGCGAGGGTTGCCCGGCCTGGGCTATCGGCGGATCGGCGACGTGCGCGAGTTCGATTGGGAAGCGACCGGCCTTTCCGCCTGGGTGGAAGGATTGTCACGATGAGCAGCGGTTTCAAGAACGCCTTTGCCGCCCTGAAGCAGGACCTTCTGGCCCCCGAGGGGCCCCGGATCTCGACGATGCGCAACTACCGCTTCGCCATCCTGCCCTACCCTCCGGAGCGCGAGTTCGAGGTGCGGCGCCAGGCCCGGCAGCTCAGCGACGACCTGAAGGTGAAGCACGGCTGGGAGGTCCTGGACGTGGACCTGCACGCCTGCCTGGTGGCGCGCCTGCGGACCCGGCTGCGGGAAGACGAGAGGAAGAGTCTGGTCGACTCGGAGCATCGCTTTGCGGCCAAGGACCCCCTGCGCCCCCTGGACCGGCTGCGCGGGCCCCTGTCCAGGCTGCTGGAAGGCGAGCAGGGCCTGGCCGGCGACGTCATCCGCCAGATCGGCGAGTTCGCCGAGCGCCATCCCGATCGGCAGGACAACACCCTCATCTGGATCCGGCGGTTGGGAGCCTTGTACCCCTTCGTCCGCACCTCGTCGCTCTTGAGGCACCTGGACGGCAAGACGTTCCAGATGCCCGTCGTCCTGCTCTACCCCGGGGAGCACATCCCCCCCACGGGCCTCTCCTTCATGAAGGAGCTGGAGCCCGACCGCGATTATCGCCCGCGCATTTATTCGATGCTCACCGAGTCCCGCCAAGGAGTCGCCCCGTGCTGATCCAGGAGATCTTCGAGTCGGACATCACCCGAGACATCGCGCCCGTGGTCTACTTCCACGAGAAGGACCCCGAGCGGGTGGAGGAGGAGGTCCGGGAGTACATCGTCACCGGCGGCTACTCCAAGGAAGACCCGCGCCACACCCGCGTGCCGGACGGCATCCACGAGCAGATGAAGCACCTGCTGCGCGCCATCCGGGCCGAACTGGAGCGCAAGGGCGGCCCCGAGCTTCCCAACTGCTGGATCTCCGGGTTCTTCGGCTCGGGTAAGTCCAGCTTCGCCAAGCTCCTGGGCCTGGCCTTGGACGGCATGGTCCTGCCCGGCGGCACCCGGCTGGCCGAGGCCCTGCTGGCCCGGGACGGCTCGCCGCTCAACCAGGAGCTGCGCGAAGCCTGGCAGGGTCTGCTCGAGAAGGTCGATCCCCTGGCCGTGGTCTTCGACATCGGGGCGGTTGCCCGAGAGGACGAGCACATCCACCTGGCGGCCCGGCGCCAGCTCCAGGAGAGGCTGGGCTACTGCCCCACCTCGGACTTCGTGGCCGACTACGAGCTGAAGCTGGAGCGCGACGGCAGGTGGGAAGAGTTCCTGGCCTGCGCCCACGAGACCCTGGGTCGCCCCTGGCCCGAGGCCATGAACGACTTCCTGGCCGAGGACCACTTCTCGGAGGTCATGCACCGCCTCAACCCGGCCCTGTACACCGAGCCCACCTCCTGGATGGACGCGCGCGTGGGCGGCGGCGCCGGCAGCGGGACCTCGGTGGACGAGACCGTCCGGGACATGGAGGCCATGCTCCGCTTCCGGGCGGGGGGGCGGACGCTCTTCTTCGTGGTGGACGAGGTCAGCCAGTACGTCTTCCAGAGCGACTCGCGCCAGTTGGCCTTGCAGAGCCTGGCCGAGGCCCTGGGGCAGAGACTGAAGGGCCGGGTCTGGCTTCTGGCCACGGGCCAGCAGAAGCTGGACGAGGACCTGGAGGGCGGCAACCTGTCCAAGCTGAAGGACCGCTTCCCGCCGCGCCTGCGCGTGCACCTGGCGGCCACCAACATCCGCGACGTGGTGCACCGGCGGCTGTTGTGCAAGAAGAAGGCCTGCGAAGCCGATCTCCACCGACTGTTCGAGCAGCACCGCGCCGACCTGAAGCTGTACGGATACTCGTGCGAGGCCGTCACCGAGCTGGACTTCCTGGAGGTCTATCCCATGCTCCCGGGCCACGTGGACCTGCTGATGCAGATCACCACCAGCCTGCGGGTGCGCTCCAGCCGCATGAAGGGGGACGACCAGGCGATCCGGGGCCTGCTGCAACTGCTGGGCGAGATCTTCCGCGAGCAGGAGCTGGGGCGCAGGCCCCTGGGGCACCTGCTCACCCTCGAGCACATCTTCGACGCCCAGTACACCGCTCTGGATGCCGATGTCCAGAACTCGCTGGCGCGTCTGAGGGCCCACTCGGAGCTGGGGCGGGATGACGTGGCGCTGCGGGCGGCCAAGGCGGTGGCCCTGCTCGAACTGGTTCAGGACCAGCAGGCCACGACGCCCGAACTGGTGGCCCGCTGCCTGTACGACCGGCTGGGAGCCGGCAACCAGGCCGACCTCTACCGCGACGCCCTCGAGCGGTTGCGCGAGGCCGGCTTCCTGAGCCTCTCAGAGCGACAGGGCTACCGGATCATGAGCTCGCTGGGCCAGGAGTGGGCCAACGAGCGGGAGGCCTACTCGGTGACGGGCCAGGCCTTGAGCGAGGTGGTGATCGAGAAGCTCAAGGACCTCTTGGGCCGCGGCCTGGACCGTCCCAGGTACAAAGGCCGGGGCTTCCCCCTGGCGGCCACCTTCACGGACGGCCGGGTCTTCCGGGACGAGCGCCTGGTGACCCCCAACGACCAGGCCGTGATGACCTTGGACTTCCAGTACCTGCCCCGCCAGGAGGACCGCCGCGCCGAGGCCTGGGTGAAGGAGAGCAGCAGCGACCAGCGCCGACACCGGCTGGTCTGGGTGTCCGCCAGCCCCTCGAACCTGGAGCCCAAGCTGCGGGAACTGGTCCGGTCGCGGCAGATGGTGTCCCGCTACGAGGGGCGGCTTCAAGGCCTGCCCGAGCCCAGGCGCAGGCTGCTGTACGACGAGCAGACCCGCCGCGACGGCCTGGAGAATGAGGTCCGAGCCCTGGTGGCGGAACTCTTCGTGGAGGGGGATCTCTACTTCCAGTCCCGGGTCCTGAACAAGGATCGCCATCCGGCCTCGTTCGCGGCCCTGGCCCAGGGCGCCAGCGAGGAGGTCCTGCCCTCCCTCTACCCCCACTACATGGACGTGGCCGTCACCGAGGCCGAGATGAAGCAGATTCTGCAGCCGACCCTCTCGGGGGTCTCCAGCAAGTTCCTTCCCGGCCAGTTGGGCCTGGTCGAGGTGGAGGGCGGCAGGTACACGGTCCCCTGCTCGGGCGAGGTCCCCTCCCGGATCGCCAACCTCCTGGAACAGGAACGAGGCGCAACCGGCGCCGTCCTGATCCAGTCTTTCGGGGGCCCCCCCTGCGGCTACCCGCCCGATGTGGTCCGGGCCTGCGTGCTGGGCCTGCTGCGTTCCGGCAGGATCCGGATCCAGCCCGAGGCGGGCAAGGAGATCACTTCCGTGCAGGACCCCGGCGTCCAGGACCTGTTCCTGAAGGACCGGGATTTCAAGAAGGCGGAGATCCGGCACGGGGGAGGCGAGGCCATCACTTCCAAGGACCGGGTGGCCATCTGCCGCTTCTTCGAGGAATCCCTGCGGGTGGAGGTGGAGCGCGAGAACGAGGCCATCGCCGACGTGGTGACCGAACACTTCCAGGCCCTGGCCGAGCGGCTTCGCGAACTGGAAGGGCGCATGAATCGACTGCCGCGCCGTCCCGGCCTGCCGGTCTGCCTGGAGAAGCTCCACAAGAGTTTGGAGGCCTGCCTGCGCCCCCACCACGTGGAGGCCCGCGTCCTGGCGGTGAAGGACCACCTGGATGCCCTGCGGGACGGCTTCCAGCAACTGGGAATCCTGCATGCGGACCTGACCGAGGAGCTGATCCAGAAGGTCCGGGAGGCGGACAACCTCCGGGCCGTCCACCTCGAGCAGTTGCTGGCCCTGGAGCGCACCCCCGAGCTGGAGCAGGCCGCCCGGACCCTGGCGGCCCAACTCGACTCTGACAGGCCCTGGCGGGACATCGGCAGCCTGCATGAGACCCTGGAGGCGGTCCGGGCCCGCTACGCGGAGGTCCGCCTGGAGCTGATCGGGCGGGCGGAGAAGGACGCCGAGGCCCGACGCCAGCGGGTGAAGCTGCGCGACGGCTTCAACCGGCTTTCCCCCGAGCAGGTCGAACACGTGCTGCGCCCCTTCCGGGAGGCCCTGGGCGCGCCGGACCCGCATGCCGTGCACCCTTCCTTGAGCGCCCTGCGGGACGGCCCCGCCGTTCAGTTGCCGAAGGCCCAGACCAGGGCCGACCAGGAGCTGGACCGCTTCATCGAGCAGTTGGACCGGGTTCGCGTGGTGACCTTGTACACCGAACTGCACGGCCGCGAGCTGTCCACCCCCGCCGAGGTGGACACGCTGCTGGAGGAACTGAGGGAGCGCCTGGTGGCCCAACTGAAGTCGGGCAAGGTGCGCATCCGGCTGCAGTAGGCGGAGCGAGCGGGCGCGCGGGCGGGCAGGCGGGGGGGCGGAGCTGGTGGATTTGGTGGCGTGCGTGTTGTCCATGATCTTGCGCGGGCGGTGCCTGGGAAAGATTGCGGACAACGGTCGTGCGGGGCTGGGCGGGCGGCCGGGAACGGCCTGGCTGACCGGACAGCGCGCGGACGGCGGGGGCGAGCGGCCGGGCACGGCCCGGCTGACCGGACAGCGCGCGGACGGCGGGGGCGAGCGGCCGGGCACGGCATGGCTGACCGGACAGCGCGCGGACGGGCGGCGGGGCTGATGGCATGCGTGTTGTCCATGATCTTGCACGGGCGGTGCCTGGGAAAGATTGCGGACAACGGTCGTGCGGGGCGGACGGCTGGGGCCGACCTGGCCGGAGGGGGTTTCGGCCGGATTCCGAGAATAGAGTCACCATGGAACCGGTCTCCCTGCTGAACGACGTCGTCTTCAAGATCGTCTTCGGTTCTGACGCCAGCCAGCCGGTGTTGCGGGCCCTTCTGAACGCTCTGCTGGGCTTGTCGGGACAGGAGCGCATCGCCGATCTCGAAATCCTCAACCCCTACTTGGACAAAGAGCATGTCATGGACCGCGGGGTGGTGCTGGACGTCAAGGCCCGCGACGGTCGGGGACGCCTGTACAACATCGAAGTCCAGGTGGCCGGGCACCGGGCTTACAAGGAACGGGCCCTGTACTACCTGGCGCGGCTCTTCACGGGCCAGTTGGAGCCGGGGGATCCGTACACGCGGCTGCAACGGACCATCGGGATCTCCCTTTGCGACTTCCACCTGTTCCCGGAGCAGGAGGATCTGCACAGCACCTTCCGGCTCTACGACCTGCAGCACGAGCGGCAACTGACGGATATCCTCGAACTGCACTTCATCGAGCTCACAAAGTTCCAGAGGGACAAGCCTCGCGACCTGCGGACCCCTTTCGAGAAGTGGTTGCACGCGTTGAAGTTTGGGGAACTGTACCAGGATGGCACGGAGCCCATCCCCGAGGTCCTGGCGGAGGAGGAGGGACTGGAAATGGCTTTGGAATCGATGAGGCAGGCCTGCGCGAGCGACCGGGTGCGCGAGTTGATCGAACTGCGCCGGAAGGCGGCCCACGACGAGGCAACCCGCTTGGAGGACGCCCTTGAGCGGGGGCTCGAACAGGGGCTTGAGCAGGGGATCGAGCAGGGGATCGAGCAGGGGCTTGAGCAGGGGCTCGAACAGGGGCTCCAACGGGGACGGGAAGAGGGCCTGGAGAGGGGCCGGGTGGAAACAGCCCGGAGGCTGCGCGACGCCGGGGTTCCCCTGGAAACGATCCTGACTGCCACCGGGTTGCGGCCTGAGGACCTGGAGGGCTGACCGGGGCAGGCCTGGCTGACCGGACAGCGCGGACGGCGGGGGCGAGCGGCCGGGCACGGCATGGACGACCGGACAGCGCGCGGACGGCGGGGGCGAGCGGCCGCGGCCGGCCTGCTGAAGGAGCTGAGGGAGCGCCTGGTGGCCCAACTGAAGTCGGGCAAGGTGCGCATCCGGCTGGAGTAGGCGGGTTTCCGCCATGAACAGGAGCACGCCGGAAGGGCGACCTGGTTCCGCGGAATTGCCACTGGAAGAGAAGGCGTGCTTCCGTTATCCAAGAATTAGAACCCCATCTTTTCAGGGGTTCCCGCACGCCCCTCCCCATTTTCGGCGTTATAGCTTCCGCTATTCCCTGCTGGCCAGGTGCGCTACTCGCTCCAGCAGGGCCGACCACATCTGGGCCAGGCGAGCCTGCTCCCTGGCGGTTTCGGCAGTTGCGGAGCCAAGACGGAAGGGCCCGCCGCCCGAGGCCAAAGCCCTTTGCGCCGCCCCAGGCGCAGACCGTGCCGGCGGGCGAGCAGGCGGGCGGACAGTCAACCCACGCCGCGCGCAGTTATGGGTTTCCGCCATGATGTTGAGGAAATGCCACCGAATCATAGCGGAAACCGCGGATCACGCGACTGGCGGCGGGCGGAAGGCTGGGGACGGGAGCCGGGGCCTGGCGCCGAGGAGCTGTCGCGTGTTAAGGTGTCCTTGCCAGAAGTCCTGATTATCACCATCCTGTCCTTGACAGAAGGACACTTGCCGAGATACGGTTCTGGCGTGGAACTGCACCCCCTCCTGCTGGAGAAGCTGAACGAGGCCATTGCCCCGTCCGCGTCCTTGCGTCTGACCCGCCGGGACGCCACGCTGTCGGCGGTTCCGAACAAGGTCCACGCCGTCACCGGGATGCGCCGGGCCGGCAAGACGACCTTCCTGCACCAGTTGCAGGCCGAAAGGCGACAGGGGATACCGCCTGAGAGGGCGGTGTTCCTGGGTTTCGACGATGATCGGCTGGCCGGCCTGGATCTGCCGCAGCTCGGGCTGCTCCTGGAGGAATACTACCGGCGCTATCCGGAGTTGCGAGGACGGGAGACGGTTCACTGGTTTCTTGACGAGATCCAACTGGTCGAAGGCTGGGAGCGCTTCGTCCGGCGAGTGCTGGACACCGAGAAGGTGGAGATGGTGGTTTCCGGATCCTCAGCCCGGATGCTGAGCCGGGAGGTGCACACCTCGCTCCGGGGGCGCGGGATGGAAACGGTCATCCGCCCGTTCGGCTTCCGCGAGTTCCTGCGTCACCGGGGCCACGAGCCGCTGGAACCAGCGTCCCGCTGGACCCGGGCGCAACGCTCCCTGGTCGAGAAGAGGTTCCGCGAGTACCTCGCCGAGGGCGGCTTCCCGGAGGCCCAGGGCCTGGGTGCGGACCTGCGAGTGGAATTGCTGCAGGGCTACATCGACACGGTGCTGCTTCGGGATGTGGTCGAACGTTACCGACTGACCCAGGTGGCGGCCATGCGCTGGCTGACCCGCCAGTGCTTGAGGAACCCGGCAGGTTCGTTCAGCGTCCACCGGTTCCACCAGGACCTCAGGGCTCAGGGCCACGGCGTGGCCAAGGACACGGTCCACGAGATGCTCGGCTACCTTTGTGACGCCTTCCTGATCAGCGTGGTGCCCCTTTCCACCGAGTCCGAGCGCCGGCGCAACTCGAACCCGCGCAAGGTCTATCCCGCGGATCCGGCCCTGGTCCGGGCCTTCGATGCCAGCGGCCGCTCGAGCCTGGGCCACCTCCTGGAGACGGCCGTGCTCAACGAATTGGAGAGGCGCAAGGCCCAGGTCGGCTACGTGAAGACGGACGAGGGATACGAGGTCGACTTTCATGCCCGTGCGCCGGGCGGGGCCGAGGAGTTGATCCAGGTGTGCGCGGACCCCTCGGCGGCCTCGACCGCGGCCCGGGAGTTCCGAGCCCTCGAGCAGGCCTCGCGCCAGTACCCTGACGCGAGCCGGCGCCTGCTGGTGCTCACGCGCGACCAGGCCGTGCCCTTGAGGACGCCCGGGGTGGTGGTGCAGCCAGCCTACGAGTGGATGCTGGCAGCGTCCGAACCCGAACCCGAGCAATAGTCTGTCCGGTTCCCGCTCCAGGCGGCGGGCGAGGGTGCGGGCGGGCGGCTGGGGACGACCGGGCTGACCGGACAGCGCGCGGACGGCGAGACTACATGTCCACTCCCAGCTCGCGCAGGCGGGCCTGGAGGCGCTCGGCCCGCTTGCGCTGCTCCCTGACCTGGGCCTCCGCTGTCTCGGCCCGCTCGCGCTGTTCCTCGCCGGTCGGCAGCAGGTGACCTTCCTGGTCGCACCAGCGCAGCCAGGTGTCGTGCCAGCCCTCGAAGGTGCCCTTCCAGAGGGTCAGCCCCACGCCCAACTGCTCGAACCAGGAGCAGTCCAGCAGTTCCACGTAGCGCCGCCCGTGCAGCTCGAAGGCCCGCAAGGGGCGCTCGCCCAGCCAGTGCCCGGGGTCGTGGACCACGTAGTAGCCGATGCCGATCCGCGCGTAGGTCTCGGCTTTCTCCAGCTCGCCGCCCTCATTGTTGGAGACCACTTCGATCACCAGGTCGGGGGGCTTGCCGTAGCGCCAGACCATGTAGCAGCGGTTGCCCTTCTCGAAGATGTCCTCTGGGAGAGTGACGTCCAGGCTCAGCATCACGTCGGGCACGAGGGCCGGGTTCTCGGGCCTGGCGAAGAGCCCGACGTTGGCCAGGGCCAGGAAGTCCCTTCCGGGCTTCCAGGAGGCGTAGAGGGAGCTGGTCAGGAGGCGCATCTGCTTTTCGGAATAGACGCTGTCCACCGGCGTGTCGTCCTCGGTGACCAGGTGCGAGAGGTCCGGCTCGAGGGACTCTTCGGGGTGGGGCATGGGCAGGGCCATCCTGGTGTCCTCCATGCTGTCCAGTATACCAGGGCCGGTTTCTCTCGGGGGTACGGCATCGGCCTGCCCCATGCCCGTGGTGGCCTGAGGTTGTTGCCGGGATCGAGCCAGGACGTTTCCGGAAGATGAAGACGCTGTCACAGAAGTGTGAACGGGTCGGTTCGGGCGTTGGCGTGACTCATGGCCGCGAAGCCGACGATGCTGCGCAGGATTTCCGGGACCTGGAGTTCACCGTCGAGGAACTGCTGGCGCGCCCTGGATGAGGGCCTGCCGGCGGGCTGCGGCCCGACGGGACAGGGCGGGCAGGAATTCGGGGGCGAAGGAAGCACGGGGGCGCCCACCCGAGACCCGATCCGGGTTCAGTCGCCGACCACAACCATCAGGCCCTCGACGGCCTGGGAAACCTCCTCCGGGCTGGCCACGGCCAGGAGCGCACCGATCCTCTCGGTGGACAGAGTGCGAACCTGCCCGATCTTGACCCAGGTCCTTTTGGGCAGGTCGGTTCCAGCCAACTCCAAGGTCAGGGGGAATCCGGCCCGCTGGGGCTGGCTGGTGAGGGCCATGGCCAGGACCGTCCCCGAACGTTCGTTGAAGACCTCGTGGCTCAGGATGAGCACGGGCCTGCGCCCGGACTGCTCGTGGCCCCGGACGGGGTCCAGGTCCGCCCAGCGGATCTCGCCTCTCAGTATTCCGGCCACGGAGCCCCACTCAGGCCCTCTTCAGCCAGGGCACGTTCCTCCTGCGGATCCAGCAGGGCGCACTCCCTGGCCAGGCGCCGACGCTCCAAGCGCTCGAGCTTGTCCGTCAAGGCCTCCTCGATGGCCTTGCTGCGGCTGGGGAAGACGTGGTTCTTCACCAACCGGTCCACCCGGCGAAGGGTCTCTTCTTCGAGGGAAATGGCGATCTTGGACTTCGGCATGGGAGACCTCCAGTCATACTGTAGGTCATACCAGACCCGCGTTCAAGTTCTCCCGGAAGCCTGAATGAGAGCGCGGACGGCGCGCGGCCCCTACCCCCTCCAGCGCAGGCGACGATGCAGGGGCCTTCCGTGCTGGTTCAGCAGGTCCCGGAGTCTGTTTTCCAGGAAGCTGGGGAAGTCGGCCCGGATGAGGTCGCGATGGTCCAGTCGGAGCGTGGGCAATGCCAGCCGGGCCTGCCGCTCTGCGTCCCTGCTTCCATCGTGCCCCAGGCCATCGATCTCCAAGTCCCCGAAGACGAAGGCTCCCCCTTCCTTGGCGGCCATGAGGAAGTCCAGCGTGTACCCAGCGGATTTCGTCCGCACGGGCACCTGGGGCCAGATTACAACGGCACAGTGGGGCAGGTTCAGAGCGAGAGCCCGCATGGGCCGCGCCCCCACGTAGACCCTGGTTACCAGGTCCCGTAGGCGGGAATCGCAGACCCCGAGGGCCAGAGGAGCCAGGGTGATGACCCTCGCCTCGAGGTCCAGCAGTCGGAACACGAAGGTGGCCTCGGCGCCTGATCCGCAGGGCAGGTCCACCAGAGATGCCAGGATTCGGTCGCGATCCCGGCGCTGGTCCAGTCGGGCAAAGATCGAAGTCAACAGTTCCTCATACTCCGATTGTCGGCGTGCAGCCGCAAAGCGGCCCGCGAAGGGCACCTCCAAGGGCGCCAGGTAGAGTTCGGCCATTCCAAAGGCGCGCTCTACGGCCCGTTCTGGAAGGGATGATCTGAGCTGTCGCCGGGGAGGCTGCCACAGCGTCTCCCGAATGACCCCCTCCATGCTGACCCCCAGGGCACCGGACAGCGCGACCAATTCCTTCCGGTTGGGCAGCCTCAGCCCGCGCAGGATCTCCGCGATCCGCTGCCGTCTCAAACCCGAGGCAAGGACAAGATCCCTGCGCTTCCAGCCAAGCTCGTCCATCAATCTGTGCAATGTCTTGGGCATCGATTCTGGAATTCTCATCTCCCCTTCATCTTGTCGGCGGGGTGTGAACGAAGCGTTGTCAACCTGTCTCCAGGAGGTTGCCGCCATGTTTCAATAACATGAACAAGAAGCCCGACGATCGCCGTCTTTCGCCGCAGAATCGCGCTTCGGAGGGATATGGCCGGACAGCTTGCGGACGGCGGGGGCGGGCGGCGGGGACGGTCTGGCTGGCCGGACAGCTTGCGGACGGCGAGGGTGAGCGGGCGGGGACGGCCTGGCTGACCGGACAGCTTGCGGACGGCGAGGGTGAGCGGCCGGGGACGGGCTGGCTGGCCGGACAGCTTGCGGACGGCGGGGGTGACCGGCCGGGGACGGCCTGGCTGGCCGGACAGATTGCGGACGACGAGGGTGGGCGGCCG
>JAAZKF010000413.1 GCA_012799975.1 Burkholderiales bacterium | reverse complement strand
CGCCGCCTGGCGTGAGAACCGAGGCCATCGAGGCGGGTCTGGATGCCAGGAAGGCGTGCATCGAGGAGCGGAGCGTAGTTGGAAACTACGTGAGCACCGCAGAGGTGCGCCTGACGACGCAGACGGCCCCCTCCCACCCACACCCTGGTGTGGGTGGGGTCTCAACGGATCGACGGCCGAATGCCACGGTAGGCGGCGGATTCAGGACCCCGGCATGCCAGAAGGAGAAGAGAGTTATGGGCAAGATCGTCGGCATCGACTTGGGCACGACCAACTCGGTGGTAGCTCTCATGGAAGGCGGTAAGCCTACGGTCATCGCCAATGCGGAAGGCAACCGCACCACCCCGTCGGTGGTCGGTTTCTCGAAAACCGGAGAGAGGCTTGTCGGCGAGCTGGCCAAGCGCCAGGCCGTCAGCAACCCGGATCGGACCATCATCTCCATCAAGAGGGAGATGGGGACCGACCATCGCGTAGACATCGATGGCAAGCCTTATTCTCCAGAAGAGATCTCGGCAATGGTCCTGCAGAAGTTGAAGCGGGATGCCGAGGCCTACCTGGGCGAGGACATCAAAGAGGCGGTGATCACCGTTCCCGCCTACTTCAACGACTCCCAACGCCAAGCGACCAAGAACGCGGGTACCATCGCCGGCTTCGAGGTCAAGCGCATCATCAACGAACCGACCGCCGCGGCGCTGGCCTATGGGATGGACAAGCAACACGAGACGCTGACGGTTGCCGTCTTCGACCTTGGCGGCGGGACCTTCGACGTGTCGATCCTGGAGATCGGCGATGGCGTCTTCGAAGTGAAGGCAACCGCGGGAGATACCCAACTCGGCGGCGACGACTGGGACCGGCGCATCATGGACTACGTTGCCGAAGAGTTCAAGCGCGAGCACGGGATCGACCTGCGTCAGGACAAAATGGCTGCCCAGCGCCTCAAAGATGCCTCCGAAAAGGCCAAGGTCGAACTGTCGCAGGTCTTTCAGGCCAATATCAACCTCCCATTCATCACTGCAGACGCCTCGGGTCCCAAGCATCTGGACGTAACCATGACCCGGGCCAAATTCGAAGAGCTGACCCACGACCTGTTGGACCGCTGCAAAGAACCATGCCGTCGGGCGATGGAAGACTCCAAACTGAGCAAGGGGCAGATCGATCGGGTCCTGCTGGTCGGTGGCTCGACGCGCATGCCGCAGGTGTACGATTTTGTCCGTGATTTCTTCGGCAAGGATCCCTCCAAGGACATCAACCCCGACGAATGCGTCAGCTTGGGGGCTGCGGTTCAGGGAGCGGTGCTCTCCGGAGAGGTCAAGGACGTGGTCCTGGTCGACGTCACTCCGCTATCCCTGGGGGTCGAGACCCTGGGAGGAGTGATGACCCGGCTCATCGAGCGGAACACGGCCATCCCGACCAAGAAGAGCGAGACCTTCACCACCGCCGCGGACATGCAGACCCAGGTGGAGATCCACGTGCTGCAAGGCGAGCGCGAATTCGCCCGGGACAACAAATCCCTGGGCCAGTTCAAACTGACCGAGATCCCGCCAGCACCGCGTGGAGTACCCCAAATCGAGGTCATCTTCGAAATCGACTCCAATGGCATCCTCAACGTAGCTGCTACCGACAAGGCCAGCGGCAAGAGCCAGAAGATCACGATCACAGCCTCGACCAACCTGAGCAAGGACGAGGTCGATAAGATGGTCCGCGAAGCCGGCTCCCACGCCGCCGAGGACAAGCGCCGCCGCGAGGAAATCGAACTGCGCAACCAGGCCGACAGTCTGGTCTACACCACCGAGAAGGCCCTGCGCGACGCGGGGGACAAGGTCCCCGCAGACCTCAAGGCCAGAATCGAAGCCGCTCGGGATCGGCTGAAAAAAATCCTGGAAGCCTCTACATTGGACCGCAGCGAGCTGCAGTCAGCGATGGAGCAACTGGCCCAGGCGGCCCAGGGAATCGGCGAGCACCTCTATGGTCAGGCCGGAGGGGCCGGCCCGGCCAGTGAAGGAGCCGGGGCCCAGCCTCACCAGGGTCCCGTCGAAGGAGAAGTCGTGGACGCCGAATACGAGGTCAAATAGCCCTCGATTGTCGCCAGATAGACCCTGACCGAAGAACCTCCGGTGCTCGCCGGGGGTTCTTCGGTTTTGCCCTATAAGTTCGCCCCCCTCCTGTTCCGCCGACCTGCCCTCTGCCGTGGGTTCACACCATCCCCCGATGTGGGGCATCAGGACGACTTGGGGGTTTTACGGACCAGTTCGGTGGCATTGGGGCCCTTGAGGATAAGGACCGCGCTATCCGCCCGGCGCACCACCACCCGGGCCGTGCTGCCCAGGGGGATGCCCACCACCGTGCGGCGGCCTCGGCTGCCCATGACCACCAGATCGATTTCCTGACGTTCGGTCTGTTCGACGATGACCGCGGCAGCCGAACCTCCCTCCACCAAACACACACAGGGAACGGGAACCAGGCGGTCGCGCAAGGCTTCGAGCTGAGCCCGAGCTACTTCCCGGCGGCGGGCCTCCCGCAGAGGGCGTCCCCTCCCGCCCGAGCGCTCCTCCAGGACATGCAGCAGGATCAGTTTGGCCCCATAGCGGCGAGCCAGAGCCACGCCCACCACCACTGCCTGCTCCGCGCGGCGCGAAAAATCCACGGGGACCAGCAGCGAGCGCAGCTCGATGACGTGGGTCTGCCTCCCATGCCGGGCCTCCTTCTCTTTCTGGGCGGCGGCGCGGGAGGCGGCCACCAGCTTGCGGTCCAGCCTCTCGAAGAAGAAGTCGTCGGGGCTCTTGGGGACCTGGCGCAGCTCCGGTCCGCGGACCTCGGCCAGATTGGGGAGAGGCTCGGGAGATTTCTCGATCTCCCGGACCATCGTCCGCTGACTCTTCAGGGTCAGGATGGCGCACGGAACCCGACTGATTACCCTCTCGGTCACGCTGCCCAGAAGCCGGCGATCGGTGCCGCGCCAGGCATGGGTGGTCACGATCATCAGGGCCTGTTCCAGGCTGGAAGCCAGGTCATAGAGGAAGCCCACGGGGGAGGCCACCTCGATCCGGGTCTGATAAGGAAGGGGAGCCAGACGTTGGCCGATTTCCTCAAGCTTGCGTCGAGAAACTTCCAGGTCACATTCATAGGGGCAGGCGTTGGCCAGGATGATCTCGGCCTTGTATTCGCGAGCCAGTTCCCAGGCCACGGGGATGGCCTGAAGGGAAAAATCCGAGAAATCTGTGGGTACCAGGATGTTCTTCAGTTCGAGCATGGCCGCCTGTTCCTCATGGGGGTCACAGTTGATTCGGAGGGGTCTGGCTGGGAACCTTCGCCGTCCGGACTCCTGCCTCCCTGTTCAGGAGGATCCGGTAATGGGAGTCCAAACGGGTCGGCTGTCCCCGCGGGTCGGTCCAGGAGCCGATACAGGGTGTCCCGCCGGGTGGGCAGCCTTCCCGAATCCAGGATCAACCGGTTGAACTCGCCCGGAGACAGGAAACCACCCTGTTCGGATCCAGCCGCTTTCGAAATACTTTCGGTCAACAGGGTTCCACCCAGGTCGTTGGCTCCGCAGTCCAGCAGGATCTGGGCCAGCCGGGGGCCCTCCTTGACCCAGGAGGCCTGGATGTTGCGGAAGGTTTGCCCCAGAACCACCCGTGCCAGGGCGTGGATGACCAACACCTCGCACCCGGTGGGGCCGGCCCGCAGTCCGGGAATCGTCGAGTCCCGCCAGGCCGGGGCCTGGCGGTGGACAAAGCTCAACGGCACGAACTCGGTGAAACCACCGGTCTCTTTCTGGATGGCTCGAAGCCTCAGCAGGTGGTGGGCCAGGTGGTGCGGCTCTTCCAGGAAACCGTACATGATCGTCGCAGTCGTAGAGAGGCCCAGAAGGTGCGCCGTGGTTATCACCTCGACCCACTCCTCTACCCGGATCCGGCGGGGTGAGATCCGGTCCCGGAGACCCTGGTCCAGGATCTCCGCCGAGGTCCCCGGCAGGCTGCCCAGCCCCGCGTCCCTCAAAGCGCGCAGCAGGTCCTCTACGGTCCGTCCACTGGCTCGGGCTCCGTGCAGGATCTCCTGGGGCGAGAAGGCATGCAGGTGGATTCGGGGGTGGCGTTCTTTGAGAGTGCGGGTCAGACGCACATAGTCTTCCCCATCCAGATCGGGAGCCAGCCCGGCCTGCAGGCAGACTTCGCTCACCCCCAAGGCGACCGCCTGATCGATGCGAGACTGCATCTCCTCCAGCGACAGACGCCAGGCGTCCGGGGCTCCCGGAGGGCGTGAGAAAGCGCAGAATCCGCAGCGGGCCGTGCAGATATTGGTGTAGTTCAGGTTCAGGTTGGCCACCCAGGTGACCCGCTCGCCCACCTGGAGACGGCGCAACTCGTCCGCCGTGCGGGTCAGTGCCAGCAACTCGGCGCCTCGAACCGAGGCCAGCAGGGTGACCTCCTCCAGGGTGCTGGGACGACCTTCCAGGGCCTGGTCCAAGGCCCGACGGACTGCGGGGCGCACGGTCTTCATCGTGAGACTTCCAATCCCGCAGAAATCTCCAGGGCGCGTCGACGGATGGTGGGGGTCAAGAACCCGGGACGGGACAGGAACTCGGGGTAGACGGCCAGGCGCTCGACCAGTCGAAAACCCTCCTGTTCGCAGGTCCAAGCCAATTCCTCGACCCGGGGCCAGGGAGCCTGAGGGTTGATGTGGTCCGAGGTCAGGGGGGAGAGCCCCCCCCAGTCGTTGACGCCGGCCCGGAGCAGGAGGTTCAACCCCTGCTGATTCAAATTCGGAGGAGCCTGCAAGTTGAAGTCTGGTCCCAGCATCAAACGGGCCACGGCCACGGTGCGGACCACCTCCTCCAGAGAGGGCTCGCGCCCTGGACTCCGCGGAGACTCCTTGCTGCCTCGGAAGTTCTGGACGATTACCTCCTGGATGTGGCCGAAAGCCTTGGAGACCTCCCGCAGGACTTCCAAGGCTTCCACCCGTTGGCGAGACGTCTCTCCGATACCTACCAGGAGCCCGCTGGTGAAGGGGATGCGCAGCTCGCCGGCGTGACGTAGGACCTGCAGGCGGACCTGGGGGAATTTGTCGGGGCAACCCGCGTGGACGACCTGGGGCGAAGCGCTCTCCAGCATCAGGCCCATAGAGGCGTTACCGGGCTTCAGTCCGGCCAACTCCTCCCGGGTCAGGGCGCCTGCATTGGTGTGGGGGAGCAGGCCCTCTTCCAAAGCGATCCGGCAGGCCACGGCCACCTGTTCAGCCGTGGAGTCCACCCCCAGGCGGCGCAGGGTCTTTCGGTGGGAGGGCCAGAGCGCCTCGGGACGGTCTCCCAGGCAGAAGAGGGCCTCGGTGCAGCCCATCCGGAAGGCCTGGCGACACTCCCGGCGGACCTCTTCGAAGGTCATGGTGTGCTGGCCCGGCTGGCCGGGTTCTCGGCGGAAGCTGCAATAGGCGCAGCGGTTGCGACACAGGTTGGTCAGGGGCAGGAAGACATTCCGCGAGAAGCTCACCCGCCGACCGTGCCCCTGGTCGCGCATCTCTCCTGCAGCCTTCAGCAGGACGGGCAATTCCTCTGCAGGGCCTGTAAGCAGCCGGACTGCGTCCTCCACCAGGAGGGCCTCTCCGCTCAGGGCCCGTTCCAGGATTCCAGTCGTCTCTGCTGCTGCCACGGCGAGGCCTTCGCTCGAGGCGCCGGTGGGCCTGCCCGACCTTGCCCCCCCGGAGCTTCAGTCTACCGAAGCCTGCTGGGGTTTGCGGGCCACCGCGAAGAGGACGGCTCCCATCAGCAGGAAGAAGCACAGACCCAGAAGCTGATAGCCTCCCTCACCCAGCATCCCGACCAGCACCGGACGTGCGCTCCAAGACTCCAAGGTCCGGAAGACCGTCTCGTTCACCGACAACAAGGCGACGGCCACTCCGGCCAGGGCTCCACCGGCTACCAGGCCCGTGGCGAAGAGGCTTCCCGATCCCAGCTCACTCTCGTCCACCTCCTGGCCAGTGCTGCGGCTCCTCCAGTCTACCAAGCCCTTGATGGCCCCTCCCACGAAGATCGGAAGAGTCGTGGACAGGGGCAGGTAGGCTCCCACCGCAAAGGACAGGGCGTTGACACCACACAACTCGATGGTGACGGCCAGGAAGGCGCCGACCAGGACGAACTGCCAATCCAGGTTAAAGGACAGAAGCCCCCGGATCAGGGTAGCCATCAGCGTGCCTTGAGGCGCCGGGAACTTGTCCGAACCGATGGCATGGGTGACCCCCTGGGCCACCATATCCGCGGTCGGCTTATCCAGGATCTGCACAGTGGCCCCGATCACCAGGGCCGAGGCCAGTGCCCCCACGAACAAGGAGATCTGCTGGGCCCGCGGAGTGGCCCCCACCAGGAAGCCGGTCTTGAGGTCCTGGCTGGTGGCCCCGGCATTGGCGGCGGCGATGCAGACCATGCTGCCCACTACCAGAGCCAGAGGCTCATAGAAACTGCCCGTCCAGCCGACCCCGATGAAGATCAGGCAGGTTCCCATGAGGGTAGCGATGGTCATGCCCGAGATGGGGTTGGAGCTGGAGCCGATCAGGCCGACAATCCGACTGGCCACGGTCACGAAGAAAAACCCGAAGACGACGATCAGGATGCCGACCAGAAGCTTGTGGCCAAAGGAACCGCCCGGCAGGACCGGCAAGAGCGCCAGCAACAGGATCAGGGCTACGCTGCCCAGCAGGACTGTCAGGATCGACAGGTCCCGCTCGGTGCGCAACACCTCGGCGGCTCCGGTGCGATCCTTCAAGGTGGCCAGACTGGACTTGAAGGAAGCCAGGATGGTAGGCATGGTCTTCAGCAGCGTGATGAAGCCCCCAGCCGCCACTGCACCGGCACCTATCTGGCGGACGTAGGCGCGATAGATTGCGACCGCGGTATTCGAAAAAGTCTGCGTGATAGGATCCCATCCACCGGGGCCACCGGGGGTCATGATGCTCTTGAGTTCGCCCAGTTTGACCAGTTGCTCGGCGATGGCCGCCATGGGGACCAGGGTGGCCAGAAGCGGGATCAGACCCAGCCAGGCCAGGACACCACCGGCGACCAGGACGCCTGCGATGCGTGGACCGATGATGTAGCCGACACCCAGGTACTCCGGGGTGATCTCTCCGTTGATCGTAGCCGACGGGAAGTACTTGTTGGTCTGTCGGGTCACGAAGGCCGGGACGTCGGTGATCACGTGGAAGAGCTTCTGCAAAGCGGCGTAGATCAGAGCGAAGAAGACCCCCTGGTAGGCGGTCCGGGCGAAGTCGCCTCCCTTGTCGCCGGCGATCAGGACCGAAGCGCAGGCGGTTCCCTCCGGGTAGGGCAGGGTGCCGTGTTCCTTGACGATCAGGGCCCGACGCAGGGGAACCATCATCAAGACCCCCAGGACGCCGCCGAAGACGGCCAGGGTGAAGATGGTCCAGTAGTTGAAATAGGGGGCTCCGACGCTTTGACCGTCAGGCCCCAGCGTGAGGAACAGGAAACCCGGCAGGGTGAAGACTACGCCCGCCGCGATCGATTCACCCGCCGAGCCCGTAGTCTGGATGATGTTATTCTCCAGGATGGTGGTTTTCAGGAACTTCCGCCCCAGCGAGATGGCCAGGACCGCGATCGGGATCGAGGCCGAGATGGTAAGGCCGGCTTTGAGAGCCAGATAGACCGTAGCCGCGCCGAAGAGGATGCCGAAGAGGGCTCCGACGACGACCGAGCGCACGGTGAACTCCGGCATGTCGCTCTCGGGCGCGATATAGGGCTTGTGGGCAGCGGGTTCCTGATTGGGCACGAAAGGACACTCCTGGGCAATGGTGGTCAGCGAAGATTCTGCATCCGGGGCGGGGTCCCTCGTGCCGCTGCAGAAGCCGGGTCGGGGGCCCTGGGCTCTGAGGCCCAGGTAGACAGAAGCCCTTGTCGCCCCCTGCCCGGACGCGAGCCCTCCCCTGATGCGATCGCGGTAGCGGGGGGACTTCAGGCCCCGCTTCCGCTCCCCGACTGTGAAAACCTGAATCCGCCGCCTGGCGTGAGAACCGAGGCCATCGAGGCGGGTCTGGATGCCAGGAAGGCGTGCGTTCTGAGGAGCGGAGCGCAGTTGGAAACTACGTGAGCACCGCAGAGGTGCGCCTGACGACGCAGACGGGCCCCTCCCACCCACACCCTGGT
>JAAZKF010000412.1 GCA_012799975.1 Burkholderiales bacterium | reverse complement strand
GGCTGGAAGCCCACCAGGGTCTGGTCGGCGGGTTCTCCTTGCAGGTTGCAGATGCACCGGTCGGGGACGACCCCCCGCACCGCGAGACCAGAGCGGTAGCGGCACACCTGTGGCATCTGCCCCAACAACTGCAGGACGGCCCGGGTCTTCCAGCCCTGTCCGGTGCGCAGGCCCTGTCGGGCGATCCAGGCGCAGGAGCGGGCGAACTGGCGCAGGATCCGCCCATCCGAGACGTTCTTCAGGGTGACCATCAGCTTGTTCTTCAACTGGTTGCGGTCCAGCCATTCGCGGGTGAAGAGCCGGGAGGTGGTGGCGGCGTGCTGGTGGATCACGACCGAGCGCGGTTCATACAGGTTGCGCCAGCCCCGCCTCCAGGCCGAGTAGCCCAGGTCCACATCCTCCGAGTAGATGGGATGCATCAGCGGGTGGAAGCCACCCAGCTCCAGGAACTTCAGGCGGTCCACGGCGCAGGCCCCGCCCGGGGTATAGAGCGTGGGCAGGGCCCGGGGCCCCTCGGGCTCCAGCAACTGCTCGATCATGTAGACCGGCTCCAGCAGGCCCTGGCAGAAGCGCCCCAGGGTGCGGGCCATCTGCACCCGGACCCGGTCGGGATCCAGGATCTTGCAGCCCACCGAGCAGACCGAGGGGTCCTCGAAGTGCTGCAGGAGCGGGGGCAGGAAGTCCGGGGCCACCTCGAGGTCGTTGTTGAGCATGACCAGCACGTCGGCCGGGATCAGGCAGGCCGCGTGGTTCAGCCCCATGAGGAAGTCGTTGCGATCCCGGCGCAGGACCTCGGCCCCCATCCGCTCGGCCAGGTCTGGGCTGGAGTCGGTGCTGGCGTTGTCGACCACCACCACCCGCGCCGGGCCGGCGGCCTTCAGGACGCTGGGCAGGTACTGTTCGAGCAGGGCTCGACCGTTGTGGTTCAGGACAAGCAGGGCGCAGGAGCGCGATCGGGCCATGAGGACGCCGCTTCCGTCGTGCCGGGAGGATTCCTGCCGGGGGGCAGCGCGTCAGGCTCGGGCCGGGCCCAGGGGAACCTCGCTGCTGCGCAGGTGCAGGTCGCGCTGGGGGAAGGGGATCTCGATGCTCTCGCGGGCGAAGGCCCGGTTGATGGCGAAGTTCAGGTCCGAGCGGACCTTGCGGAGCTTCGACTCGCGGATGTCGATCCAGACGGCCAGCTCGACGTTCAGCGAAGAGTCTCCGAACTCGTTGAACAGGACCAGGGGTTCGGGGTCCTTCAACGCGTGGGTGTCGTTTCGGGCCACCTCCAGCAGGACCCGCTCGACCTTGTCCATGTCGCTGCCGTAGGCGACCCCCACGGGGACCCTCAGGCGGACCTTGGGGTCGCCGTGGCTCCAGTTGGTCACCTGGCTGGACAGGCACAGGGCGTTGGGGACCAGGATCGAGATGTTGTCCCCGGTCACCACGGTCAGGCTCCGGGCCCCGATCTGGGTGATTCGGCCCGAGGTGCCCTCGACCTCGATCCAGTCGCCCACCTGGACCGGCCTCTCGAAAAGCAGGATCAGGCCGCTGACGAAGTTGTTCACGATGTTCTGCAGGCCGAAGCCGATGCCCACGCTCAGGGCACCGACGGCCACCGTCAGGCTGGAGAGCTCCAGGCCGACGGTCTGCAGGGCGGCCAGGAGCCCCAGGCAGAGCATCACGTAGTAGAGGATCCTGGAGATGGCGTAGCGCACGCCGGGTTCCAGGCGCGTCAGGAAGGTCTGCTCGGACAGCTTGCGGACCAGGTTCGAGCCGATCAGCACCGTGGCCACGAAGGTGGCGAAGGTCACCAGGTTCAGGACCGAGACGTGCAGACCGGAGGCATTCATCAGGGGGGCGCTGAGGTCCAGGCCCAGCCGGGCCAGGGTTCCCATCAGCCCGTAGGCGGCGATGACCCAGAAGACGAAGCGGCTGGTGACGCGCCGATCGTGCGCCTCGAGGATGGTCAGCCGTTCGCGCAGGACCCGGCTGACCAGCCAGCCGAACCCCAGCACCGCAGCCGAGTAGCCCAGGAAGGCCACGAACCCTCGGACGTCGGTCGCAGTCCCGGCCAGGGTGAAAAGCGGCGTGTCCATCCAGTGTGTTTCCGTTTGCCGCCCTTCGCGCGTCGTCCGAGCGGATCCTGTGCCGGAGGCTCCGGGGTCTCTTGGGCGCAGGCACCCGCTCGGAGGCGCAGAAGGTCCGAGGGTGCGGCGCTGGTCATCGGCGAAACCCTGGCTCGCACGCCTCCTGGCGGGCGCCGGAGTGGTGGTCCTGCTCGTTTTCGCGTACCCGAGAACCCGGGCCTGGGTCCCGGTGGCCCTGTCGCTGGCCTGGCCGGACCCCTCCGGGACCCGCGTCTCGGGTCAGCCGTTTCGGGCGGACCATCCCGGAGATGCCCTTGTGGTGGTCTCGGAACGGGCCTTGCGCCACGCTGCCGAAGGCGGCGACTTCAGCCAGACCTTGTGGAGTCACGCCTGGGCAGGCCTGTTGGAGCAGGAGCTGGGGGCTCCCTCCGTTGTGGACCTGGAGGACCTCTCGCCAGGCCGCCTGGGTCAGGCTCGACTGGTCGTCTTCACCCGCAGCGCCACCCGTCGGGAACCCGCTGCCGAGGTGCTCTCGGCCGTCGGCGAGGCGCTGGAGGACGGCGCCGCCGTCCTGTTGGAGATGCCTTCGGACGCCTGGTCGGAACTCTCCGGGGTGGTGCTCAGTCCGGAGCCGGTCAACCCCACGGGCAGCTTCTGGCGGGGGCGGCTTTTGGAGTTCCAGGACTTTCCGGGAACGCTCCAGGCGGCTCCGGCTGGCTCTTCTCTGCGGGAACTGCTGGAGATGCCCGCCTTCACCTGGCTGG
>JAAZKF010000411.1 GCA_012799975.1 Burkholderiales bacterium | reverse complement strand
CTGCACCTGCCGCTGGATTCCCTGCGCGCCCAGACCCATCGGGACTTCGAGGTCATCCTGGTGGATGACGCCTCTACGGACGGGACGGCGGAGTTCGTGTCCTCTTCCTGGCCGGAGGTCCGCTTGGTCCGCCTGGAGGCCAATCGCGGTTTCCCCGGGGCTGTCAACGCCGGGATTCGAGTGGCGACCGGTCAGGCCGTGGCCCTGCTGAATAACGACGCCGCCGCCGACCCTGGGTGGCTCGAGCAGATGGAGTCGGCCCTGCTCTCGCATCCGGAGGCCGGAATGGTGGCCTGTCGGGTCCGGCTCTACCACCATCAGGATTATCTGGACTCGGCCGGGCTCCAGACCACCACCAGCGGCTCCGGCGGGAGCCGCGGAGCCTTCCAACCTGACGGCCCCAATTTCGCCCAACCCGCCTGGGTCCTCGGGCCGGCCGGGGTAGCAGGCCTGTACCGCCGGGCCCTGCTGGAGGACGTGGGCCTGTTGGACGAGGAGTACGGCGCATACTATGAGGACCTGGATCTGGCCTTGCGCGCTCAGTTCCGGGGTTGGAAGTGCCTCTACTGGCCTCAGGCCATCTGCCTGCATGTGGGTAGCTCGACCTATGGAAGCCTGCCCCTGCGCGGGGAGGGAACCGGAGTGGAGTTGCGCGAGTCCCGGCCCGGGCCGCCGGCTCCTCCGCCAGTCAGCGACCGGGTCCTGTTCTATGCGGCCCGCAACTACCCGACCATCCTGTTCAAGTTCCTCCCGCTGCGGATCCTCCTGGCGGATTCCTGGGCGATCATTGGCTATGAACTGAACATGGCCTGGTTCGCCTGGCGCCATCGCCAGCTCGCGCCCTATCTGCGGGGGCGCCTGGCCTTCCTCACGAGCCTGCCGCACCTTCTGGCCAGACGTCGGAGGATCGCGCAGACGCGACTCGTAGACGAGGCCAGCGCCGTGGCGCTATTCCAGAGGCCCCGTCTGCGCTTCTACCTGGAGGCCCTCTGGCGCAAGGTCCGGGGGACCTGACACGCCACCCGGGATGCATGGAAGCATGCTTTGAAGCTTCGGGCTGGATGGCAGGAATCTCCGAGTGGGCAGGTTGAAGATTACGGATTCAGCTCTCCGAGAAAGTTTGGAAAGTATCAAATACTCCCGGCGCCTCTGGGAAGAGGAGGCATCCAGGAATTCGAAGGAGGCCCGGCATGCGCGTGGCCCTGGATCTGCGGCCCTTGCAGTCGCCCAGTAGATTGCGGGGGATCGGGATCTACCTCCGGGGGCTGCTCGGGGGCTTCCTCCAGCAGGAGCGCGACCTGGTCCTGCTGACCTGGCGCGACCGGGCCGTCGACCTGGATCTGCCTGAAGGCTGTTGCTTCTTCCATCTGCCTCCCCCGCGCCCCCGGGTCCTGGGTTGGCTTCGTGACCGGCTCCTCTTGGCCGGGACTTTCCGCCAACTGGCCCGCGAGGTGGACCTGGTCCACTTCACCAGCCCCTTTGAGTTGGACATGGGCTGGCCTCAAGCCCGTCTAGGGATCCCCCGGGTGATCACGGTCCACGACCTGGTTCCCGTCACCCATGCTCGGCTGGTCCTACAGGGCCGACATCGCCTGCTGACCCCGGTCTATCGCTGGCAGGCCCGCCAGCTCGGCCGAGCTGAGGGCCTGGTATCGGACTCGCAGGCCACCCGCCGGCGCCTGGAGGAATTCCTGGGTCACACGCCCCCGATACGGGTCGTCCCATTGGCGGCCGAGGGCTTCCGCGTGCCCGACCCCGCTCGCATCCACGAGCTTCGTCGGCGCCTGGACCTACCCGAAGACTTCCTGCTTTTCCTGGGTGGTGCATCGCCCAATAAGAACCTCGAGGGCCTGCTGGTCGCTCTTCAAGGTGGGGGGCTGCCGCCCTTGGTGGTGGCTGGTTCTGCCAACCCCGAGCACTTGGCGAACTTGCGATTCCGTTACCCCGACCTCCCTGTGCGCTGGCTGGGTCCGGTTCCTGCGGAAGACCTGGAGGCACTCTATGGAGCCGCCACGGCATTCGTCTTCCCCTCGCTGCAGGAAGGCTTCGGGCTGCCGGTGCTGGAGGCCATGTCCTGTGGGACCCCGGTGGCCTGTTCGAATACCTCCTCGCTCCCCGAGGTGGCTGGTCGGGCCGCCCTCTTCTTCGACCCCGTCGACCCGCGTCAGATTCGCCAGGCCTTGCGCCGCTTGGCCTCCGAGCCCGACCTGCGGGCCAGGCTGCGGGAGCTGGGTCTGAACCAAGCACGACAGTTCTCCTGGCAGCACACGGCCCGCCTCACCTGGCAGACCTACCAGGACTTCCTGGCCAGGAGTTCCTGAGCGCTCAGCGGGGCTGGAATCTGCCGAGGGCAGGGCGTCAGGCCCGGGTCGGGTCCCGGGGAATTTCGCTGCTGTGCACGTGCAGGTCGCGCTGGTGGAAGGGGAGTTCGCTTCAACCCTTGGCCTGTCGTCTGGGAGGATCCCGTGCCGGAGATTCCCGGCACCATTTGGACGCAGGCACCCGCTGGGAAGCGCAGAAGGTCCGAGGGTGCGGTGCTGGTCTTCGCAGAAACCCTGGCTCGCACGCCTCCTGGCGGGAGTCGGAGTGGTGGTCCTGCTTCTTTTCGCGTGCCCGAGAACCCGAGCCTGGGTCCCGGTGGCCCTCTCGCTGGTCTGCCCGGATCCCTCCGGGGCCTGCGTCTCGGGTCAGCCTTTTCGGGCGGAGCATCCCGGAGATGCCCTGGTGGTGGTCTCGGTGGGGGCCTTGCGCCGGGCTGCCGAAGATGGCGACTTCAGCCAGACCTTGTGGAGCTACGCCTGGGCAGGTCTGTTGGAGCAGGAGTTGGGGGCTCCCGCCGTCCGGGATCTGGAGGAACTCTCGCCCGACCACCTGGGTCAGGCCCGACTTATCGTCTTCACCCGCAGCGCCACCTGCCGGGAACCCGAGCCTGAGGTGCTCTCGGCCGTCGATAAGGCGCTGGGAAAAGGCGCCGCCGTCCTCTTGGAAATGCCTTCGGCGGCCTGGTCGGAGGTCTCCGGGGTGGTGTTCAGCCCGGGACCGATAAACCCCACGGGCAGCTTCTGGCGGGGGCGGCTTTTGGAGTTCCAGGACTTTCCGGGAACGCTCCAGGCGGCTCCGGCTGGCTCTTCTCTGCGGGAACTGCTGGAGATGCCCGCCTTCACCTGGCTGG
>JAAZKF010000054.1 GCA_012799975.1 Burkholderiales bacterium | reverse complement strand
GCCAGGAAGGCGTGCATCGAGGAGCGGAGCGTAGTTGGAAACTACGTGAGCACCGCAGAGGTGCGCCTGACGACGCAGACGGGCCCGGATCGACGGCCGAATGCCACGGTAGGCGGCGGATTCAGGATGGGCCGGGTCTTTCCGGTGAAGGGCCCGGGATATCTGGAGGGCACCGGGAGGTTGGGATGGATTCAGCGATGACGCGTCAGCAGGCCTGGGAGATCCTCTGCCGTTTCACGGAGGGCGAATCGTTGCGCCGTCATGCTCTGGCGGTCGAGGCGGCCATGGCCTTCTACGCCCGGCGTTTCGGCGAGGACGAGGAACTCTGGCGGGTGGTGGGACTGCTGCATGATTTCGACTATGAGCAGCACCCCTCTCCTCCGGACCATACCCGGGAAGGGGCCAGGATCCTGCGTGAGATGGGCGTGGAAGAGACCATCGTGGGGGCCGTCCTCTCGCACGCCGAGTGGAATGTCGAGGAATACCCCCGGGATACCGGGTTGCGTCGGGCCCTCTTCGCCGTCGACGAGATGTGTGGATTCCTTATGGCCTGCGCTTGGGTTCGCCCCACCCGCCTGGAGGGGCTGGAGCCCAAGAGCGTCCGCAAGAAGATGAAAACCCCGGCCTTTGCCGCCGCGGTCTCGCGGTCAGACCTGCACGCCGGGGCCGAGATCCTGGACCTGTCGCTGGATGAGCACATCGCCAATTGTCTGGAGGCCCTGCGGGCAGTGGCCCCAGACCTGGGGCTTGTCCCCCCGGATCAAGAGTAGAGGACTTCGTCGGCATCCTCTGCCAGTGCCGGAATCACGCGCACGGCCACCAACTGGCCGATCCGGCGGGCTGCTTCGGCGCCGGCGTCGGTGGCTGCGTATACGGCGCCCACGTTCCCTCGGAGGTGCACCGAGATCAGTCCACCTTCGGCGTTCTCATATTTGACCAGGGTGACGGCGGCTGCCTTGACCGCCGCATCCGCGGCTTCGATCGCTGCGACGAGCCCTACGGTCTCGATCATTCCCAAGGCCTGGACGTTTGCCATGTTCTGCCTCCGAAAACGTTTGCCTGAGCCTATTCCGGTCGGGCCGAAGGAATCCTCTCGGAAATCCCACGGGATCCCGTTCATCCCGCGGGGGGAGGGGCCAGGAAAGGCAGACGGGAACGCGAATTCGTCCCCACGTTGAAGTCCGGGGCCGGCTCCAGGAAGAGGCCCGCCGATATCCCAGGGGGCTGGAGGCCGGCCGGTGGTCGAGCCGCAGATGGAGGCGCGTTGAGGTCCCTTTTCCTTCCCTTCGAGGAGGTTCCCGAAACCGAGTTCCCGGTCTTTGTGGAGGAGACCGGGGAAGCGGGACCGCTGCGGCTCTTCTATGACGAGCTGACCGGCCTGCCCAACCGGAGGTCCTACACGCGGGCCCTGGGAGAGGAGATGGAACGGGCCCGATGTGCCGAAACCGACCTGGCTCTGGTCTGGTTGGATGTCCGGGGGGGGCGCGAGTTCAAACCCGAGCACGGGACCCTGCAAAGAGACCACATCCTGGCCCGGGTGGCAGCCCTCCTACACGAGATGCTGGGGACTCAAGGAAGACTCTTCCATTTCGCCGGCACCGAGTTCGTAGCCCTCTTGCCCGGGGCCGACCACCCCACGGCCTGTAGACTGGTCGGAGCGCTGCTGGAGGGGATGCGCAAGTGCACCGTGCGCCTCCTGGAATCTTCTCAGACCGTGCGCCCTACCATGTCTGCCGGAGTCGCGGTCTCTACCCAGGGGCTGATCGACCCTGACGACCTGCAGGAAGCCGCTCGCCGAGCCGTCCGACGGGCTCGGGAGGCGGGGCGCAACCTCCTGGCCGTGCATGATCCTGAGCGGGATGACACCAGCACCGAGGCGCACCTCGAGGGCACCTTCCCCTGCCCTGTGCTGGTGGGGCGGACGGAAGTCCTCGAGGAGATCCTGGTCGATCTGTCGCGGGTCGGGTCCCCGGGAATTGCGCCTTGGACTCCGCCGGTGGTCCTGGTCAAGGGATCGCTGGGAGTCGGCAATACCCGCCTGTTGGCGGAAGTCGCGGAAAGCTGTCGACAAAAGGGCTTCCGTATCTTTCATTCGGAGGCTCGGGCGGCCACCGTCGGGCAGCCCTTCGCCACCCTGATCCGCGGTTTGGAGGATCTCCTGGAACGTGAGCCTGGGCTTCGCAGTAGGCTGCGCGCCGTCCTGACCGAGCTCGAGCTCACGGCCTTGGGGCGCCTCAGTCCGATGCTATGCTCGGGCACCCCGGCCTCCGAGCCCGTCGAGGCACCGCTGCGTCCGGCCTTCGTGCGGATGCTGGAAACCCTCTGCAGTGAAGGACCGCTGCTCATCCTGCTGGACGAGGCCCAGCGCGTGGAAAGGACCTCCTGGCAGGTTCTGCATAATTTGTGGTCTGCCAAGAAGACGGGCCTGTCGATCGCCTTGGCTGCCGACCTGACCGACCCGGAGGCTCCTCCGGAAGCGGAGGGGCATCCGCTGCGCGAGTTCCTGGAAGATATCCGCGCGTTACAAGGGGTAAGCGAGTTCCACCTCGAGCCCCTGACCCCGATTCAGGTCCGGTCCATGCTGGAAGCCATCCTACCGATTCCACCGCGAGACCTCCTGGTGGCAGAGGTCTCGCGTCGCTCGCGAGGTCTCCCGCTCCTGGTCCAGGAGACCCTCAAGGATCTGCTGCACTCGCAGCGGAACACTCCGGTGGCCAGCCTGCAACCCCGCATCGAGAGCCTGGATGAGCTGTCGCGAAACCTCCTGGCGCGCGCAGCGGTCCTGGGCAATCGCTTCGACCTCGAGACCTTGTCGGCAATCGAGGAATTCGACGAGGGATTCCTCCGGGGTCTCCTGGATCGCGCCTGTGGTCTTGAACTTCTGGAAGAACATGACCGGGGGGAGAGCTTCCGCTTCACTTCCGAATACCTGCGTCGCGATCTGGAACAGGGCCTGACCGAGGAGGAGAGCCGGGCCATCCACCTCAAGATCGCCCGGGCTCTCCGGGAAATCTGCGCGCTTCGCCCGGACAGGGACCTCTCCGAGCTGGCCTACCACCTGCGGCGAGGCCAGGACCTGACAGGTGCCCGTCAGGTGGAACTGCAACTGGCCGAGTTGCACCGCCTGGTCTCAGGAACAGGCGAGACCGTCCGCGGCAGACCCGCCGAGACCTCGCCTTCCTCCGGGCCCGATCATCCGTTCTCACCTGCCGAATGGGCACAGGTCATGGAGATCGTCCGCCTCTTGAGGATGCTGGTCAAGGGAGTTCGCTTCTACGGCGTCGAGCACCCCCAGGTAGGAGGCATCCAGACCGAATT
>JAAZKF010000410.1 GCA_012799975.1 Burkholderiales bacterium | reverse complement strand
CCGAGGAGGACTTCCAGGCCTTGCTGGCCGGGCTTGAAGAATTCCGCAGCCAGACCAAGGAAGAGTCCGGTGAACCGGAGGGCAAGCCCGCCTTCCCCAGCACCATCACCCTCTCCAATCATGTCCCCGGAGCACCCCGGCCACGGGCGGCTCGACCATCCTCGCCGACCCGGGACATGCTCGACGCCATGATCTATTACGCCTCCTCCTCCAAGGTCCGCGAGATGGTCCAAAGCGAGCTGGAGGTCTTCGGCCCCGAACTGGTCGCTCAGGTGAAGGCCTTCGGGGTCCGCCTGATCGTCCTGGAACGCAACCGATTGCTCTCCCACATCCGAATCCGCGGGATGTCGGTGGTGGCTCCGGGCGAGCGCACCTTCGATGGCCGCCCCTGGGATACGGTCCGGGGACTCTATGACCAGTCCCGGCGCTTGCTGGTCCTGGGTGAGGAGTTGCTGGGTAGCCCCTTCCGTTCGGTGGCGCGTCACGAGTTTGCCCACGCCTTTGATCACGCCTTCAGCGAGAAGAATCGGCGCAAACTGCCGCTGTCGGTCCAATTGTGGAACCTGTTCCGGGCCGAACGGACGGGGATGGTCTCGTCCTACGCCTCGACCAATCCGGCCGAGTACTTCGCCGAGTCGGTAGAGGCCTGGTTCCAGGAGAAGGGGAGGGCCACCCTCCAGGCCGAGGACCCGCGTATGTTCAACTACCTCCAGGAACTCTTCGCTGCTTCCTGAAGCCCCACTCGCCAGCAAACTGGAGGAGATCCCTGCAAAGTCGAGAATCTCGCGCTTTCATCGGAGTTGGTGAATGACCAGGGTGGCCGTCAGGTCCTTATGTCGTTCACCGAAACTCCTCCAGATCGGTGCTTCTCCAAGGGATAACGGCGCCTGCGCCCCCCCAAAGTCCCCCGAGGCTACCCGATGCGGCTCATCCGACCTGTCCCACACCCGGGTCGCACCGCCGTGAGCCCCGGAAACTCGGGGCGCCAAATCGAATTACACAAGAAGATGAGCAAGACCCCCACCATGAAGAGGCTCACCCTGCTTGCCGCGATCCTGGCCCTGCTGTGCCTGATACCATTGTCGGCCTGGCCTGAAGAGGGCGTCCCGCCCCTCCCCGCCGCTCCGGCCGTTCAGGACCCCCTGGTGCCGGATCGTCTACCTCCTTTGATCCTGCCACCGCTGCCGGGGGAGAAGGCCGAGCCGGGAGAGCAGGCCGAGCCGGGAGAATCTGCCCCCTCCGAGCCGTTTGAAGACCCCACGGCCGCACCGGTCGAAGAGCCGATCGCTCAGCCACCGCCTCCCTTGCCGATGCCCAAGGGCCCGGCGGTGCTGCGCAACAACCTGCCCGTAGGACGCAAGTATCACTTTGCCCTGGACTACGACGGCAAGCTGGTCGGTTACAGCCACTTCTCGGTCGACCGCCAGTTGACCCTGGGAGGTCAGTCATCTTTCCTGCTGAGTTCCGCCACCCGGATCAAGATCGGGGTGGGCGGGGTCCAGGACCTGAAGTTCTCCTCCCAACTGGAGGTCGACAAGAAGACCCTGGCACCCTCCTTCTT
>JAAZKF010000409.1 GCA_012799975.1 Burkholderiales bacterium | reverse complement strand
TGCAGGGCAAGAAGATTTTTGGCCGTTATGAGATTCTTGAACTCCTGGGAGAGGGAGGGATGGCGCGGGTCTACCGCGCGCGGGACCTGCACCTGGGTCGCGAGGTCGCGGTCAAGGTGTTGTTGGATTCGGTAGCTGGTGATCCGGATCTATGTGAGCGTTTCCGTCGCGAGGCCCGGGCGGTGGCCACCCTGTCCCACCCGAACATCGTCGGGGTTTTTGACTTCTTGGAGAGCTCCGAGGGCATCTTCCTGATTATGGAGTTGGTCCGCGGCGAGGACCTGCGCACCCGGCTGAACCGCTCGGGACCGCTGCCGGTTCCCGAGGCCCTGCGGATAGCCGGGGGAATCCTGACCGCCCTGCAGGAAGCCCATCGCCATGGCCTGATCCACCGTGATATCTCGGCGCGCAACGTCCTTCTGGACGAGTCCGGGACGGTTCGCGTCTCGGACTTTGGAATCGCCCGGGCAGTGGGCGACCGCACCCTGACCCGGACCGGCGAGATGCTGGGCTCGGTTCAATACATCTCTCCCGAGCAGGCGCGCGGCGACCAGACCGGAGCCCCGGCCGATCTCTACGCTGTCGGGGTTCTGCTCTACGAGATGCTGACCGGGCGCTTGCCGTTCGTAGCCGAGAATCCGGTGCAACTGGCCCTCAAGCATATCAACGAGGAACCAGTCCCTCCTTCGGACTTGCGGCCCGGGATTCCAGAGGATCTCGAGGACCTGGTCCTCCAGGCCCTGAGCAAGGATCCCGAAGGCCGCTTCCATTCCGCGGGAGACATGCTCGCAGCCCTCCAGAGGATCGGCTCCGGGGACCGCATGGACCGGACCCTGACCCGGGTCCAACCAGTGCCGGGTTCGCCAGGCACCAGGCCGCCCCAGGTTGCTGACGGCGGGAGTCGCCCGGCTCCGCCCCGACGGGCAGGCCTGCTGTGGTTGATGGTGGGAACTGCCCTGATGGCACTTCTGGCGGGGGTGGTCTGGTCGGTGCTGCGCCCGGTTGAACGCGTCGAGGTGCCTGACCTGGTGGGCCTCTCGCTGGCCGAGGCCCGCAGGCAGGCCGCCTCGCTGGGCTTGGAACTGCGGATTCAGGACCAACGCCCTTCGGAAGAGGTGCCACCGGAAACCATCCTGGAACAGCGACCCGCTCCCGGCCAGAGGCTGGCCCGGGGCTCTGCCCTGTATGTCATCGTCTGCAGCGGACGAGAGATGGTCACCGTGCCGGACCTGACCGGTCTGACGCTCTCGCGGGCCCGGGAGGAACTCTCGCGTCTGGGCCTGGACCTGGAAGAGAGCAGGGCGCCGGATTCGCAGATCCCTCCAGGCGTGGTCATCCGACAGTCTCCCGCACCTGGGGGGCAGGTGACTCGGGGAACCACCATCGTGGCCGTGGTCAGCAGTGGACCGGGCACCAAGGAACTCCCCGACCTGCGAGGCATGCCTCGAGCGGAGGCCGAGAAGGTTCTTGCAGATCTGGGTTTTGAACTGGTGGTCCGAGGCACCCGCCCGAACGCCTCGGTTGCGGTCGACTTCATTCTCGAGCAGACCCCCTCGCCGGGGACCCTCCTGGATGCCGGAAAGAAAGTCTATGTGGTCCTCTCTTTGGGGAAACAGGGGCTGGTGGCGCCGGACCTGGTCGGGAAGTCCCTGCGGGAGGCCCGGGAGATCGCGGCTCGTCAAGGCTTGACCCTGGTGGTGGAGGGGGCGACCAACCCCGAGGATGCCGTGGAGAGCCAGGATCCGCCTCCGGGTCAACCGCTCTCGAGAGCGGAGATTCACGTGGCCAGCCATCAGACGGCGGTGGTGCCCCGCTTGCAGGGGGCGACCATAGAAGAAGCCAGGGAGCGTCTGGAAGCCCTGGGTCTGCAAGTCGGGGAGGTCTTCAGGGTTCCTTCCGAAGACTTCGCCCCCGGAGAAATAATCGAGCAGTCTCCTGCCCAGGGGATCGAGGCTCCCCGTGGTTCCACCGTGGACTTGACGGTGGCCGACCCGGCTGCCCCCACGCCCGTCGTTACGCCGACCGATTCGGAACCCGGGGGGCCAAGTCCCTCGGCAAGCTGGGTTCCCTGAGGCCTCCAGATGCATCGGCTCGCCTCGCCAAGAACTACAGTTCGTTTGTTGAATGTCCGGCAGGGATCTGCCGACCCCGATCCTGTCGATCGGGAACCCACCTTCGGGTCCGCTTCATCCGGACCCGGGCGGACGAGGTGAAATGAGCAGTACAACGACCCATAACGCCGAGGACGATCCGGGGCTGGAGGGGCTGAGGGAAGCTTCGCCCAGCGGGGTGGCCGGGCGACAGGTCACGGCCTTCCTGTGGTCGGCGGTCCGCACCGCCATCCTGGTCCTGCTGGTGGGGGTGACCTGTGTTTTTTCGATGGTCCTGGGGGTCACCGTCTACCGTTCCTACTTCGCCATTCCGGCCGAGGTCGAGGTTCCGGCCATCCAAGGGCAGGACATCCGCGAGGCCAACCAGGTTCTGGAAAGGCTGGGGCTTCGCCTGCGCATCGAAGAGACCCGTCATACTGGGAATACCCCGGAGAGGATCGTGATTTCCCAGGATCCCAGGCCAGGGCGCAAGGTCCGCAAGGATCGGGAGGTCCTGGCCGTCGTCAGCTTGGGGCCAGAGCTCGTCCAGGTGCCCGAATTGACGGGCCGCTCGCTGCGCGAGGCCCGGGTCCTGCTCTCTGAACACCGCCTGGTGCTGGGAAAGGTGAGCTTTACCGACCAGGCACCCGACAAGCCCGAGTCGGTGGTGGTCCAGAAACCCCAGGCCGGCCAGGGTGTGCGCCGAGGAACCCCGGTCGATGTCCAGATCAATAAAGGCGCCGGGGTGGCCACCGTAGCTGTCCCCAACCTGGTCGGGCAGGAACTCTCGCAGGTCGGAGCCCGCCTGGAGAAGGCCGATCTCGCCGTGGGAGGGGTGGTCTGGTCGGTCCATCAGGACGCCCCCCGCGGCAGGATCCTCAGTCAGGCGCCTCCAGGAGGCTCGGAGGTGACCCCGGACTCAGCCGTGGAGTTCGAGGTGTCGGCGGGTGCCAGCGGGAATCGGGTCTTCCTCCAGCGGCGCCTCTATCTGGATCTGCCTTCAGGCAGCGACGTGCACCAGGTGCGCGTGGTGGTGACCTCGGAGGCCGGGGAGGACGTGGTCTACCGGGGCACCCACATGGCCGGGAATACCTTGGAACTCTGGGCTTCGGGACCGCCCGGAGCTCAGGTGGAGACCTACCTCAACAACAGGCTCTTGAGCCGGGAGAAGCTGTGAATCAACTGCTGATTTCCGCATCGATCCTCTCTGCCGACTTCTGGAGGCTGGGCGAGGAGGTCCAGGCCGTGTGTCA
>JAAZKF010000408.1 GCA_012799975.1 Burkholderiales bacterium | reverse complement strand
TGCAGGGCAAGAAGATTTTTGGCCGTTATGAGATTCTTGAACTCCTGGGAGAGGGAGGGATGGCGCGGGTCTACCGCGCGCGGGACCTGCACCTGGGTCGCGAGGTCGCGGTCAAGGTGTTGTTGGACTCGGTAGCTAGCGATCCGGATCTGTGTGAGCGTTTTCGTCGCGAGGCCCGGGCAGCGGCCACCCTGTCTCACCCGAACATCGTCGGGGTTTTCGACTTCCTGGAGAGTCCCGAGGGTATCTTCCTGATCATGGAGTTGGTCCGCGGCGAGGACCTGCGCACCCGGCTGAACCGTTCGGGACCGCTGCCGGTTCCCGAGGCCCTGCGGATCGCCGGGGGCATCCTGACCGCCCTGCAGGAAGCCCATCGCCACGGCTTGATCCATCGCGACATCTCGGCGCGCAACGTCCTTCTGGACGAGTCCGGGACGGTTCGAGTCTCGGACTTTGGAATCGCCCGGGCGGTGGGCGACCGCACCCTGACCCGGACCGGCGAGATGCTGGGCTCGGTTCAATACATCTCTCCCGAGCAGGCACGCGGCGACCAGACCGGAGCCCCGGCCGATCTCTACGCTGTCGGGGTCCTGCTCTACGAGATGCTGACCGGGCGCTTGCCGTTCGTAGCCGAGAATCCGGTGCAACTGGCCCTCAAGCACATCAACGAGGAACCAGCTCCTCCTTCGGATTTGAGGCCCGGGGTTCCGGAGGATCTGGAGGATCTGGTCCTCCAGGCCCTGAGCAAGGACCCTGAAGGCCGCTTCCCTTCCGCGGGAGACATGCTCGCCGCCCTCCAGAGGGTCGGTTCTGGGGACCGCATGGACCGGACCCTGACCCGGGTCCAACCAGTGCCTGGTTCGGCAGGCACCAGGCCGCCCCAGGTTGCTGACGGCAGTAGTCGCCCGGCTCCGCCCCGACGGGCAGGCTTGCTGTGGTTGATGGTGGGAACTGCCCTGGTGGCACTTCTGGCGGGAGTGGTCTGGTCGGTGCTGCGCCCGGTTGAACACGTAGAGGTGCCCAACCTGGTGGGCCTCTCGCTGGTCGAGGCCCGCAGGCAGGCCGCTTCGCTGGGCCTGGACCTGCGGATTCAGGACCAACGCCCATCGGAAGAGGTACCACCGGAAACCATCCTGGAACAGCGACCCGCTCCCGGGCAGAGGCTGGCCAAGGGCTCTGCCCTGTACGTCATCGTCTGCAGCGGACGAGAGATGGTCACCGTGCCAGACCTGACCGGGCTGACGCTCTCGCGGGCCCGGGAGGAGCTCTCGCGTCTGTGCCTGGTCTTGGAAGAGAGCAGGGCGCCGGATTCGCAGGTCCCTCCAGGTGTGGTCATCCGACAGTCTCCCGCGCCCGGGGGGCAGGTGACTCGGGGAACCACCGTCGTGGCCGTGGTCAGCAGCGGACCGGGGACCAAGGAGCTCCCTGACCTGCGAGGCATGCCTCGAGCGGAGGCCGAGAAGGTTCTTGCAGATCTGGGTTTTGAGCTGGTGGTCCGAGGCACCCGGCCGAACGCCTCGGTTGCGGTCGACTCCATTCTCGAGCAGACCCCCTCGCCGGGGACCCTCCTGGATGCAGGGAAGAAGGTCTATGTGGTCTTGTCCTTGGGGCAGCAGGGGCTGGTAGCGCCAGACCTGGTCGGGAAGTCCCTGCGGGAGGCCCGGGAGATCGCGGCCCGTCAAGGTTTGACCCTGGTGGTGGAGGGGGCGACCAATCCCGAGGATGCCGTGGAGAGCCAGAACCCTGCCCCGGGTCAACCGCTCTCGGGAGCGGAGATTCACGTAGCCAGCCATCAGACGGCGGTGGTGCCCCGTTTGCAGGGATCGACCGTCGAAGAGGCCAAGGAGCGTCTGGAAGCCTTGGGGCTGCAGGTCGGGGAGGTCTTCAGGGTTCCTTCCGAAGACTTCGCCCCCGGAGAAATCATCGAGCAGTCTCCTGCCCAGGGGATCGAGGCTCCCCGTGGTTCCACCGTGGACTTGACGGTGGCCGACCCGGCTGCTCCCACGCCCGTCGTTACACCGACCGGGCCGGAACCCGGGGAGCCAGCTCCCTCGGCGAGCTGGGTTCCCTGAGGCCTCCAGATGCGTCGGCTCGCCTCGCCAAGAACTCCACGCTTGTTGAACGTCCGGCAGGTATCTGCCGACCCCGATCCTGTCGATCGGGAACCCACCTTCGGGTCCGCTTCATCAGGACCCGGGCGGACGAGGTGAAATGAGCAGCACAACGACCCATAACGGCGAGGACGATCCGGGTCTGGAGGGGCTGAGGGAAGCTTCTCCCGGTGGGGTGGCCGGGCGACAGGTCACGGCCTTCCTGTGGTCGGCGGTTCGCACCGTCGTCCTGGCCCTGCTGGTGGGAGTGACCTGTGTTTTCTCGATGGTCCTGGGGATCACCGTCTACCGTTCCTACTTCGCCATTCCGGCCGAGGTCGAGGTTCCGGCCATCCAAGGGCAGGACATCCGAGAGGCCAACCAGGTTCTGGAAAGGCTGGGGCTTCGCCTGCGCATCGAAGAGACCCGTCATACCGGGAATACCCCGGAGAGGATCGTGATTTCCCAGGATCCCAGGCCGGGGCGCAAGGTCCGCAAGGATCGGGAGGTCCTGGCCGTCGTCAGCCTGGGGCCAGAGCTCGTCCAGGTGCCAGATTTGACGGGCCGCTCGCTGCGCGAAGCTCGGGTCCTGCTCTCTGAACACCGTCTGGTGCTGGGGAAGGTGAGCTTTACCGACCAGGCACCCGACAAGCCCGAGTCGGTGGTGGTCCAGAAACCCCAGGCCGGCCAGGGTGTGCGCCGAGGAACCCCGGTCGATGTCCAGATCAACAAGGGCGCCGGGGTGGCCACCGTGGCTGTCCCCAACCTGGTCGGGCAGGAACTATCGCAGGTCGGAGCCCGCCTGGAGAAGGCCGATCTCACCGTGGGAGGGGTGGTCTGGTCGGTCCATCAGGACGCCCCCCGCGGCAGGATCCTCAGTCAGGCGCCTCCAGGAGGCTCGGAGGTAACCCCGGACTCGGCCGTGGAGTTCGAGGTGTCGGCGGGTGCCAGCGGGAATCGGGTCTTCCTCCAGCGGCGTCTCTATCTGGATCTGCCTTCAGGCAGCGATGTGCACCTGGTGCGCGTGGTGGTGACCTCGGAGGCAGGGGAGGACGTGGTCTACCGGGGCACCCATATGGCCGGGAATACCTTGGAATTCTGGGCTTCGGGACCGCCCGGAGCCCAGGTGGAGACCTACCTCAACAACAGGCTCTTGAGCCGGGAGAAGCTGTGAATCAACTGCTGATTTCCGCATCGATCCTCTCTGCCGACTTCTGGAGGCTGGGCGAGGAGGTCCAGGCCGTGTGTCA